>JAVZKQ010000006.1:0-48646 GCA_038884175.1 Thermoprotei archaeon
CCTAGATGGCGTATCTGAGCGCTAGCTCGCCTATTAGAAGTGTGTAGAGTAACCCCACATAGAGCGTTTCCGACCTATAGGTGTACGAGAACCCCAAGTAGCCCACGTCGAGTGAAAGTGTGGGTAGAACGCCTAGAAGAGCCTTTGAGGAGAACTCGAAGAACGCTGTGCCGGTGAGCAGCGTTATGCTCAGCGCGCTCACAGAGAACATCACGGATACGACTAGCATGTTCTTGGCTAGCTGCTGGCCGAGCTCGGCTTCCAGTCTCTCTGACGCTCTTAGAAGCGAGCGTGAAGCTCTAAACCACGAAGACCTGTATCCGAGCGCCGAAAGTGCTCTTCCAAACACACCCAAAATCACGCGGTTGTCCTCCCTCACCATCTTAGTGGAAAGGTGTTCGAGGATTTTTGGAACACTCGGATTATTGCTGAGGTCGGAAACGCTGAGTGGGCCGAAGTCCGACGCCAAGCGCACAATCCTAGCCTTAGCCGCGAGACCCCTACCGCCAAGAGCCTTCATAAGCGCCGCAAGGAAGGCTTTCTCTTTCCTTTCAGCCCCCTTCCTCCTGTGTTCACGGGTGTAAATGATATAGATGCCCCCAAGGCCAAGGCCTACTAGTGGTATGAGTGCGATGTGCACCCTGTTGGTAGCCAAAAATAAGGCGACGAGCGCTATACCCAAAGGCTCAGCAAGCCTGCTGCGCATGAATCTACCCGTCCTCTGTGTCACAAAGAATCTGGCCATAAGCACAGTGTAGGGTAAAGCAACAAAGAGTGTTGTCGCAAGCCTTGAGCCACCGTAAATATATGTTACAATATAACAGGTGAGCAAGCCGACGGTTGCTAGCCCAGAGAGGAGGAGAACCACGTTTTCGAGTATGAGCATCTTGGAAGCGTAGTCGTTACTCGCCCTAATCCTATACTCCCCGCTGGACAAATAGTAAGCCCCACCCACCCTCCTTTGGTGGAAAACCCCCTCACATATTACCGTGGCTGTGGGAGTGTTAACCCCCATCTTTACAAGCGCGTCCCTAAGTCTCGAAGTTAACACTAATTGGTACACCGCACTTCCACTTTCACACTCAACCAGGATAGAAGCACACATTAGCAGCAGACCCAACCATGGGCTCAAAAAGTACAGTGATAAGCCAAGTGTGGCTATAAGTGGCTGCAGTGTGCGCCTAATGGTGTTGCTCGACAACTGCGAGAGCCCTCACCCCCTCTAGGTACGCTTCCTCTAAACCGCTCTCCACCAGCTTCACGCGGTTAATAGCCCCATCCACGTATATATCTGAGGACACCATCCCATGCTCGGAGAACTTTGCGTGTACCACTCTCCGCACAACCCTACTACCCCCACGCCGATCCATGAAAACCACTAGTAGAGGCGACCTAAGCTCAACCCTTATACCATAAATGTTCCTCCACCTATCAAGCAATCCTTCAAGACTTGTCGCGTGAACAGTCTGAATGCAGGGTATACCCACAGCCATAAGCATCGCGGCCGCAAGGGTCTGCTGCTTTGTCTGTAACTCGCCCACGAACACCAAGTCGGGCGACCTGTGCAGGCTCTTAGTGACCTCGAGAAGCTTATCCGTGTTGAACCCCGAATCAGTCGAGTAGCGCACAACCCTGTCCTCAGCGCCGGGCGCCCCGGTTTCGAGCACATCCTCGATGTACAGCTTCCTCCACTCCTTTGGTAGGTGTTCGAGTATCGCGTTACACAGCGTGGTCTTGCCGCTCCTAGGAAGTCCACACACAAGCAGAGAGTAGCCCGCCCTAGCGGCGCCCACAAGTAGCGCTGCGACCTCAGCGCTCATCGTGCCGTTACAAATCAACTTGTCTAAAGTCCACTTGGAGTGGTATAGCTTCCTTATAACGCAGCTACCACCGTCAGCCGCAAGCGGCTCGGTGTCCACACTCACACGCAGATTCAGCCTACCCGTCTGAATATACCCTTTCACGCTGTTGGACGAATAGCTCAGGGCGCTACTCACTGATAGCTCTGTGTACAGTCCAAGCCTGAGAAGCGTGTACCCACCTACGATGTATGGGTACCAAAGCCTTCCGTGCTTTGTGTGGTCCAAATAGCAAAGCGCTCCAGGCCTATCCAGGTAAACCTCCTCAACGCCATCATCTATGAGTAGCGGGGCTATGGGTGTTAGGCCTAGCGCTGAGAGAGCGCACAGCATAGAAGTCTCCTCAACCCATTTGTTCACACCCCTCTCGGCGAGCGCCTTCGAAGCATAAGAGGTAAGCCCCTCGAATATTTGGCGGAAAACACCCGCAGGCCTACCCACTTTCACTTTTAGCCGAGCGAGGCTAGAGCACACGCTGTTTATAACCGAGGTATCCAAGCTGGGCCGCCACCTATAGCTCGGCCAAGGTTCAGCTTGGATTTCGACCACGAGGGGGCCGACAGCGTACTCCTCCACACGCTTGCCGACTGGGAAGCGGGCCCTCCTTAAAACACCGCTGTCCAAAGCTAAAACATTACTCGCACCCACAATGCAAACCTCGCCAACACTTTCTCCCTTCAGATTCTCCACCTGTTTTGGGTCGTCTACGAAAACCACACTACTACTAGCCCAACCCACCGTGATTAATACACAGCTCACCCAAGCATGATGGTCAACTAGCATAAAACAAGTAGTTGAAATACTAGTTCGATGCCGGCGGAACTATTATCCGAACAACTCGTACTCCTGATACTTATCATAGTGGGCAGCTTCGTGACGTCCACAAGCGTAGTTGCGCTTAACGCCTTTCTAAAGACGCAGAAAATGGTTGTGTATCAAGAAAGGCTAGGGTACTTCTTTGACTTGATTGGGTATGCTTGGGTGGATAGAGTGAACACTCTGGCAGCAGTCCCACCCGGCACAACTTGGATCCAAGCATCGGGTACAACACTCAGAATCAACGTGAACGGCACAACACTCACTGAGAACTATCCCTTCGGTGTGCACCTTGCGAACACCACCAACCCAGAGTGCTTGATCATCCGCTATACGCAAGCGGGATTGTATATATCCACCACTAATGGGGTGACGTGCACTTGGCGAGCATCCTAGAGTATTTGGCGGCGGTGTTGGCCGTGGTTCTCATGGCCACAATGGGCGTGTTCACCGTGAACTACGCCCATGAAGTAATAAAGGCGGCACTCGAATTCTTCAACTACTTGGGAAACGCACAGAATTGGAGGCCGGTGATACTGTGATAGTGTACACAGACCTAGTGTTGGCCGCATTCGTGGTTGTGCTCCTAGCGTCGTCAACACTAGCCCTAACGGGGACGTCAGAGGCGTACCAGCAGGCGTATACCAAGCGGGTTCAAGCCACCCTAAAACTCTATACACTCTTTTCCTCGTGCGCACAGGTGTGGTGCGCGCCAAAACTATCCGAGCGCTCCGCTTCCGAGGGCGCCAACCTGAGCCTCAGCGCATCAAGCATGGTGGTATGGTTTGAGGGCTAAACGCGCCCTTGTGACAACACTGACGCTTTTAACTATGACCGCGCTCGTGGTAATCCTTCTACTCGGTTTCGCGGCGCCTGCAAAGAGCCCTGTTTTCTGGGCGCCCACACCACTACTCATCTCTTCTTCCGAAGCCTACGGGGAGTGGCTTGCGTACCACTATACACAAGTCTACCTGTCAACCCAATCATACACGCTAGATGAAAAATCATACAACACCCTGCTACAAAACCTGGGCTTCAACCTTAAAGGGAGTAGGCTCATAGTTTTCCATGTGGACGGCGCCACGTTTAGTGCCGTACTCAACAACGTATACGTATCCTACACCAACTCCTCGTACGGGCCGCCAGTGTTCACTGTGGACAGCGTGATTTATGTGTCCTCTGAGGGGGCTCTCATCAACTATAGCTACACTGTCACTTTACCAATACGCTTCTATTTGGTCCAAGAGTTCCTCGGAGCGCTCGCGAATATACCGAACAATTCTTCAGTTGCAGTCGTCGAGGAGGCTGTGTACACACTAGTAAACCAGGCTCAGGGGGTATCTGCCACACTCACAATTCAAAACCTAGGCCAAACCTCATATGTGAATATTGAACTTGTCGACTGCTATCTTCAAGCATATTACCAGACTTGCCCCACCTATCTTGGGAGCGAAATACTCAACAAGGTTCTGCCCAACCTAACTCTTAGCTTCTCCTCTACCCAACCTGGCGTGTGAACTGGCGAGCTCACCTGAAGCCATGGCTGCAAGGAGGGATAGCTCACCTGAAAGCACCCCCGCTGCGACCACCTCTGCGAACCACTTAGCCCTAAGGCCCTCCTCAACGCTGAACACACCCGTCAGTGAGAGCAGTTCACGCTGGGATTCAAGCTTTGTTCCTCCACCCACCACGCCAACCTCTAGGCTTGGCAGACTCACCGAAAAGTAGAGGTCCCCCCCACCTCTAACTTCAGTAAAGCAATAGCCCTGGCTTGACTCTACAACCTGCGCCGCGTCTTGGCCCATGGCAATGAAGCTCGCAGCAATAATGTTGGCGAAGTGGGCGTTCTGGGCTAGGGAGCCACCCAAAGAGCTACCAAGCATATTCTTGCGAACATTTATCTCATTTATCTCGTCAGCCGTCGCCCGAAGCACCCCTGAGAGCACCTCCCTTTTCACAACACACTCCGCCACTACACTCTTACCCCTACCCAATAGCGTGTTTATGTATGCGGGCTTCTTATCTGAGCACACGTTGCCGCTCAGGGCTACAAGCTTTACTCCCGTCTCCTTCTCAATATACTTGGCAACCCTATCAGTGGCTATTGTAACCATGTTCATACCCATAGCGTCCCCCGTCGAGTAGGAGAACCTGATAAACACGTTTGTGCCAACGATAAAGCACTCGGCTCCTTCAAGTCTGCCGTGCCTCGTGGTCTGTGCGGCAACCCCCCTAAGCGTATCTAGGTTGGCGTTAACCCACTCACGTAGCCTAATACTCTCGTCAACCGAAGCAGTCTTAAAGACGGGCGCACGCGTCATCCTGTCACCAATCACCCTAGCCCTCACCCCCCCACTTAGATAGGTTGCCTTAGCACCCCTGTTAGCAGAAGCCACAAGCGCTCCCTCCGTGGTGGCTAGGGGTAAAAACACCTCAGCCCTCCTAAAGGGATCCTCGACAAGGAGGGGACCAACCACACCGACTGGTAGGACAACCCCCCCAATTGGGTTCTCGATGTTTCTACCCACAAGCCCATCAAAATCCAGCTTCAATGATTTAACCTCTTGAAGGCTCACACCCATCTTTTTCTCTAGGATAGTAGCCCTCAGCCTAGCCGCATCCGACTCGCTGGCAAGGGAAAAATAGGTCTTCAGCCTGCTGAGTGAAACGCCTTTCTCAATTGCCTGCGCGGCCATTGCGTCGAATTCGTCCATAACCCAGGATTGCTCGCCATAAAGATAAAGATAATCGGTTACAACAAGGAAGGCAGCCCTTTCTACACCCCACCCAATAGTATTCTCCTTATGGGTTTCTTCGCCTTATTGGCAGGCCACACCCCATCGGGAATGGGGGTACACTCTGTGATGCGCTGCTCGTTAAAAAATTGCTGTGATTTTAAAGTCTACATGGGTTTATTCCTAGTTGCCTGTTTGTAAAGCATCATGCCAGCGTCCCCAAAGAACCCTTGGAGGCCCTGCTTCAAAGCCTCGAAGTCCTCCTTATATAGGCACTCGCCACCAGTGTATGTGGGGAAAATCTGCTTTAAAACCACAGTGGTGGCTGTCGCTCCCAAGATTGATGCAAGATCGTGGCTCACTTGCTGGAAGGGCACGCACCCAACACTTGAAGTGCGGCTAAATCTTCTCCCCTTCTTAGAGACACCCTTCCCAGCTACGCGTTTCCGCATTATGGCTACCAAAGTAATCTATAATAATGGTTCACCTAGTTATGTATTTTTCGATGACTAGCATCGGTTAAAGCTAAAAACCCGAAAAAACAATTCTAAATTTGGGTCACACCCAATTAGGCTGTGCCCCTTGGATGTGTGGTCGACTCATGTTGGCACCCACGTCTTCTGTCTACGCGAGTTCGAGGAATACAGGGGCGTGGTCAGAGCCTTTTATATCCTCGAGTATCCCAGCCTTTACAACCTTGTTTCTCAACTCTTCCGACACTATGAAATAGTCTATCCGCCAACCAATGTTTCTTTCACGCGCACTAAATCTGTACGTCCACCAAGTATAGTGGCCGCCCCCACTTACGAAAAGCCTGAACGTGTCGATGAAGCCTAGTGATAAGAAGTGTGTCATCCAATCTCTTTCTTGTTTTGTGAACCCCGCACTATTTAAATTGTCCTTTGGCCTAGCAATATCCAGCTCTGTGTGTGCAACATTGAAGTCGCCACCCACAACCACAGGTTTCCTCTCCCTCAGCTTCTGCGTGTATCCCTCAAAGGCCGCGTTAAACCTGAGCTTGTATCCAAGCCTTGTGAGGCCTCGCTGAGAGTTCGGGAAATAGGCGTTGACGAGATAGAACTCGGGGTATTCGAGGGTGATAACCCTTCCTTCCTCATCAAACTCCTTAACACCAATACCCATACTCACTGAGAGTGGTTTGCGCTTTACGAGTGAAAGCGTCCCGCTATAGCCTCTCCTCTTGGCAGGATATATATAGCAATTGTAGCCAAAAGCTAAGAGTTCGAGTGGTACGACGTCAGCCTTAACCTCCTGTAGGAGGACAGCGTCATATTTACGTGACCGCAGAACTTCGATTAGGCCCTTCTGCAGGGCGCTCCTCAACCCGTTAATATTCCAAGAGACAAGCATCACTTTACGCCACACAACACAGGTGAGCCACCGAAGATCTCAACGTAGGGCTTAGTGGGGCTGCAGGGATTTGAACCCTAGTCGCGAGCGCCCAAGGCTCGCAGCCTACCAGACTAGCCGACAGCCCCGATGATAGTGTTTACTAGTGTGTTTTAAATCTAGCCCCGATCAGCCGAGGCCTAGTCGAGTTCAACGGTTTCCCCGACGCTTGGAGCGTGTACACTTAAACCGCTCCTCTGGGTCATCTCTTCCGCGAATGCCTTAAGGGACTCCGCCTCACCGTGCAACAGGTAAACCTTGGGCTTGCCGCTAAGACTCTGTATAAACTTTATAAGGCTGGATTTGCCTGAGTGCGAAGAAAAATCGAATGACCGAACCTTTGCTTCGACGTTTCGCAACTTCCCCCTAAAGGGGAGCTTACCGCTTTCTATAAGCATCCTGCCAGGCGTGTTAACGGCTTGGTAGCTCACAAGGAACACCGCGTTCTTTTTTTCGAAGGCCACGTGCTCCATATAGAACACCGCCGCGCCACCCCTCAACATACCGGCGGGGGAAACCACCACACCTGGCGTTCTAACCGCCCTTTTGCGCGAGCCCCAACTATCGATCCAATCCACTGAGTTGAGAGCCCGCTCCACCTCAGAGTGGTCACGTAGATAGGTGGGGTACCTGAGTATTATCTCACCCGCCTCCCGCGCCATGCCATCCAAGTGCACCTCATGTTTAAAACCGTTGGCACGAAGCGCGGCCACTACTTCGTGTGACCTACCCACCGAGAAGGCTGGTATAAGCACAGTTCCACCCTCCTCCACAACCTGGTTACACGCGTCAACAAGCTCCTTCTCCATCTCGTGTCTATCAGCGTGGTCCTTATTGGAATATGTTCCCTCCATTATAACAGCGTCATATTCACCGCTTGCAGGTTCAGCACCCTTCAGAAGCCTCGTATCAATCATATTAAAGTCACCAGTAAACAATATACGTTTTGAATCCAAGTTTAACGTGGTCATCATACTGCCCGGTATATGTCCCGCATTTGCGAAACTCATCTCGAATCCCCTACGTGACACACTCTCACCATAGTTCACAAGTGTCGCCCTGCCACTCATCTTCTCCACCTCCACAAACTCATAGGGCAGCTTTTCACCCGAAATATTAAGAAAGTCTCGTAAAAGCAGTCTACCAAGCTCAAGCGTCGGCTCAGTAAGGAAAACCTCAGGCCCATTGTTAATATAGAGATAGGGTAGGGCGCCCGAATGGTCGAGGTGGGCGTGTGAAAGTACTGCCGCATCCAAATCAGCGGGCCGCAGGTGTTCGGGGAACCTCGGGTTCTCGTCCGATACAGTGCTACCATAGTCAAGAAGAATATTGTGGGAGCCGTCAGAAACAAGCACACCCTCCTTACCAACCTCAAGCGCTCCGCCAAGAAACCTAATCCTAGTACTCATAATTCACACCAAACCAAATATAAACCACGGAACAGAATCGCAAACCCCTAAAACCGAATCACCAGTTCACTGCTTTTTCTCCTTTTCAACGGGCTTACCCTGTGGGGAGCCCTCTTGCTTCTGCGTCTGACTCCTCTTAAATATCTCTTCTAGAAGCGTTGATTTCTGTCTTCCACCCAACGCATGTACACCTAATAAAATAATGACATAAGGATTGCTATAAACCTTGGGCAAAAACTCGACCACACTCCACCCAAACATTCGAACACAAGCCATCAGCGTCCAAACGGAACCCCCAACACCTGAGTGCAAGCCCAAAATTAGGTCTTATAGAAACCGCGCCAACAAGCCCAGCACTATGTTGGGCACCCCCAACCCCCTCTTAATTGGTGTGACGGCACACTCATTAAAACAATGCACAAAAAACATAGCTCAACTGCCACACTAACAGACCTACCACCCACTACTCTAAACTTCAACCCCTCACACTATCGAGACTACAACACCGAACAGAGGATAGAAGTGCTTATATTTACGTGTTGACCAATATTTGGATGCGCCCAGGGTGGCGGTACAACCATTGAGCAAGGGCGTCGCCCCGCTGTGAATGGTTGCCATCCAACCCATGGGTACACATCTGAATGCTCGTGTAGTGGGGGCTTGACCTAAAGGATCTTGCCCGACGTCCACCGTCAACAGCCGAATGCTTCGACACCCCAATCCAGCCGTATATTGTCGCTAAGCAGCGACCGTACAAACCCGGTTGATCCTGCCGGACCCGACCGCTATCGGGATAATGCTAAGCCATGGGAGTCGAACGCCCCCGGCCACGTGGGGGCGTGGCGTACGGCTCAGTAGCACACGGCTAATCTACCCTTGGGAGGAGTATAACCCCGGGAAACTGGGGCTAATACTACATAGACGAGCAACCCTGGAATGGGTGCTCATCGAAAGGGCGCGGAGGCATGCCTCTGCGTCGCCCAAGGATGAGGCTGTGTTCCATCAGGTAGTTGGCGAGGTAACGGCTCGCCAAGCCGATAACGGATGCGGGCAGTGAGAGCTGGAGCCCGGAGATGGGCACTGAGACAAGGGCCCAGGTCCTACGGGGCGCACCAGGCGAGGAACCTTAGCAATGCGGGAAACCGTGACTGGGCTATCCCGAGTGCCAGCCGCTAAGGCTGGCTTTTACCCAGAGTAAAAACCTGGGGGAATAAGCGGGGGGCAAGACTGGTGTCAGCCGCCGCGGTAATACCAGCTCCGCGAGTGGTCGGGACGATTATTGAGCCTAAAGCGCTCGTAGCCGGTCCGGTAAGTCCTGTGCTAAATCCAACGGCTCAACCGTTGGGTCGCATGGGATACTGCCGGGCTAGGGAGCGGAAGAGGCCAGGGGTACTCCCGGGGTAGGGGCGAAATCCTATAATCCCGGGAGGACGACCAGTGGCGAAGGCGCCTGGCTAGGACGTGTCCGACGGTGAGGGGCGAAAGCTGGGGGAGCGAACCGGATTAGATACCCGGGTAGTCCCAGCTGTAAACGATGCGGATTGGGTGCCGATACGGCTTCGGGCCGTATCGGTGCCTCAGGGAAGCCGTTAAATCCGCCGCTTGGGGAGTACGGTCGCAAGACTGAAACTTAAAGGAATTGGCGGGGGAGCACCACAAGGGGTGAAGCCTGCGGCTCAATTGGAGTCAGCGCCGGGAACTTTACCGGGGGCGACAGCAGGATGAGGGCCAAGCTGATGACTTTGCCCGACGCGCTGAGAGGTGGCGCATGGCCGTCGCCAGCTCGTGCCGTGAGGTGTCTGGTTAAGTCCAGGAACGAGCGAGACCCTCACCCCTAGTTGCGACCGCGCAAGCGGGCACACTAGGGGGACCGCCATCGCTAAGGTGGAGGAGGGAGGGGGCAACGGCAGGTCAGCATGCCCCGAATCCCCCGGGCCGCACGCGGGCTGCAATGGTGGAGACAATGGGTCCCAAACCCGAAAGGGGGAGGTAATCCTTGAAACTCCACCGTAGTTGGGATCGAGGGCTGCAACCCGCCCTCGTGAACCTGGAATCCCCAGTAATCGCGTGTCATCATCGCGCGGTGAACACGTCCCCGCTCCTTGCACACACCGCCCGTCGCTCCACCCGAGCTGGTTTCAGATGAGGCGGGATCGGTTCGCTGGTTCCGTCGAATCTGAGACCGGTGAGGGGGGAGAAGTCGTAACAAGGTGGCCGTAGGGGAACCTGCGGCCGGATCACCTCCTGAGTACGCGGCTGAATGGGTGTCGAGGCCGGTTGATGTTGACGGTGGACACTTAGAGATGCAGCCTTCAACCCTTTAGGGGTTGTGGGCGAAGGGCTAGCGGCGTGCGGCGAGCGCGCGTCGCGGTGAGCCGTGTGTTGATGTGTGGTACGCCAACTAGACCAGTGTTGTTAGGGGTCCAATGCACCTAACCCACTTGGTGGATGGCTTGGCTCGGGCGCCGAAGAAGGGCGCGGCAAGCTGCGAAAAGGCCCGGGTAGACGCATGCAGTCGTTGATCCGGGCGTGCCCGAATGGGACTTCCTCTAGGCGGCAAACCGCCTAGGCGCCGACGAGGCGCGGGAACCCCCCGAACGGAAACATCTTAGTAGGGGGAGGAAAAGAAATCAAACGAGATTCCCTGAGTACCGGCGAGGGAAAGGGGAGGAGGCCAAACCGAATCCCGGTGCGAAGAGCAGCGGGGTGTGTGGGGTTTGGGCTCGGAGTAGGGCCTACCCCCGTGAGCGGAAGCGCGTTGGAAAACGCCGCCACAGAGGGTGACGGCCCCGTACGCGAAGCGGGGAAGGCCTGTCCGGGTTCCAGAGTACCATGCCCTGACGGGCGTGGGAAGACGGGAGTAACCGACTTCCAAGCCTAAATACGTCCCGAGACCGATAGCGGACAAGTACCGTGAGGGAAAGCTGAAAAGCACCCCGAGAGGGGAGTGAAAAGTGCCTGAAACCAGGTGGGGATACACGGCACGGCTCGAAAGGGTTACACCCAACCGAAGGAAACCGTGGTGACGCGGGAGTACGAGGCTGGGTTACCGGGGTTGTGCCGTTCGTCTTGGAAAACGAGCCGGGGAGTCCATGGCTGTGGCGAGGGTAAGGGTTAAAAGCCCGCACCCGTAGGGAAACCGACTTGCCCGCAGCACCGTAAGGTGTGAGGGGCGGGGTCTTAAAAGGGCCTGGAGTCACAGTCATGGGACCAGAAACCGGGCGATCTATGCCTGCGCAGGGTGAAGCCGGGCGAAAGCTCGGTGGAAGCCCGAAGGGGTGCTGACGTGCAAATCGCTCCTCAGACGTGGGCATAGGGGCAAAAGACCAATCTAGCCCGGTGATAGCTGGTTCCCCCCGAAGTGCGTCTTAGCGCAGCCCGGTCGGAGATCGCCAACAGGGTAGAGATACGGATTAGAAAGTGAGAGCCGAAAGGCTCCGCTTTCTCGTCCAACTCCGAATCTGTTGGCTTCGAAGAAGACCGGAGTGGGGTTCTACGGGATAAGCTCGTAGGCCGAGAGGGGAACAACCCTCACTGGGGTTAAGGCCCCCAAGTGCCGGCTAAGTGTATCGAAGAGCGTCCCGTGCCTAAGACAGCGAAAAGGTGGGCCCAGAAGTAGCCATCCTCTAAGGAGTGTGTAACAACTCATTCGCCGAGGCGCGGGGCCTCGAAGATAGACGGGGCTCAAGCCGGCCGCCGAGACCCCAGCGCACCCTCTACTGGAGGGATGCGGGTAGGGGGGCGTCCCAACTGGGCAGAAGCGGGGCCGTGAGGTCCCGTGGACCGGTTGGGATTGCAGATCCCGGTGGTAGTAGCAGCAGAAGAGAGGAGGATATCCTCTCCGCCGGAAGGGCCAGGGTTCCTTGGCAACGATCTTCGGCCAAGGGTTAGCCGGTCCTAAGGCGGCCCGTAACTCGGAGTCGCCGAAAAAGGGTGAAGGGTTAATATTCCCTTGCCACGGGGATACGTGCCGCAAGGCGTGCCGGCGCCCGACGCTTCAGGGCAGGCTGAGCGGAGATGCCGCTCTGTCAGTGAGGTCGAAGCTGGGGGAGTGCTGTAAAGGCGAGAACCCGGCGAAGGCCCCACTGGTTCCCCGCAAGGGGAATTCGGCTGCGCCCCGGAGCCCTTGAAAAACGGCGTCGGAAGGATTCCCCGTGACCGTACCTAGATCCGACACAGGTGCCCCTGGGTGAGGAGCCCGAGGCGTGTCGGGTTTACCCCTGGTTAGGGAACTTGGCAAATTGGCCCCGTATCTTAGGTAGAAGGGGTGCCTGGCATCCTGCCGTAAGGTGGTGGTGCCAGGTCGCAGTGACAAGGGTGAGCCGACTGTTTAATAAAAACATAGGTCACCGCTAGCCGGTAACGGTTTGTACGGTGGCTGAATCCTGGCCACTGGCGGGACGTCAAGCCTGGGTTCAACCGGGTGAAGCGCCGCTGAAGGCCGGGAGTAACTCTGACTCTCTTAAGGTAGCCAAATGCCTTGCCGGGTAAGTTCCGGCGTGCATGAATGGACCAACGAGCTCACCACTGTCCCAACCAGGGGCCCGGCGAAACTACGTCACTTGGTGCATAGTCCAGGGACCCCCGACCGGGAGAAAAGACCCCGTGGAGCTTTACTGCAGCCTGTTGTTGAGACGCGGTTAGGGATGCGGAGAGTAGGCGGGAGCAATGAAACCGTGGTTCCGGCCGCGGTGGATGCGACGTTGAAACACCGCCCATTTCTAACCGCGTCCCTCACCCCGAGAGGGGGACAGCAATAGGTGGGCAGTTCGGCTGGGGCGGCACGCCCACGAAAAGGCATCATGGGCGCCCAAAGGTTGGCTCAGGCGGGTCAGAACTCCGCCGTGGAGTGCAAGGGCAAAAGCCAGCCTGACCGTGTCCTTATGGCGAGGGACGCGGAGGGGAAACCCAGGCCTAGCGACCGCTCATGCCTCTATCGGTGGGAGCTGGGCATGACAGAAAAGTTACCCCGGGGATAACAGAGTCGTCGCGGGCGAGAGCTCCTATCGACCTCGCGGTTTGCTACCTCGATGTCGGCTCTTCCCATCCTGGCGGTGCAGCAGCCGCCAAGGGTGGGGCTGCCCGCCCATTAAAGGGGAACGTGAGCTGGGTTTAGACCGTCGTGAGACAGGTCGGTCTCTCCCTATCGGGGGTGCTGGTCGCCTGAGGGAAGGGTACCCTCAGTACGAGAGGAACGGGGTGCCGCGGCCTCTAGTTTACCGGTTGTCTGGCAAGGCAGACGCCGGGCAGCCACGCCGTATCTGGGTAACCGCTGAAAGCATCTAAGCGGGAAACCAGCCCCGAAAATAGGCGGCCACTCTCACCCGTTGGGTGTGCCCGTAAGGGCGCACTGGGGTGGGACGAGGGCACCAGTAGAAGACTGGGTTGATAGGGTGGGGGTGTAAGCGGCGAGGCTTCGGCCGAGTCGTTCAGCCTGCCACTACTAACAGCCCGAGGGCTTGGGCTTCGAAGGCACTGGTCTGGGCGAAATACTATACGTCAACACACGGTTGTTTATATTGTAAAAAGTGTTGGTGCCTCTTGTTCTACTCGGTTGGTCGGGGCACCTTTATCACAATATATTTGTTCTTCTTGGTTCTGTACACGAGCCACATTTCATCCACATCAAAGAAGGGTTGGCAGAGAATCCTTCTACCACCCCCCTCGGTTTTAAGGTATTTTGAAGCGTACTCATTGGTGTGTTTAAAGCTCTTACACTCAATAATTGTGGGCCTTTCACCGTCTGCGAAAACATCCACCCGTTTGGCGTTAATATCCACGTCCACCTGTATCCTATCCTTATTGTATCCTTCTTCTAGAAGCTGGCGTATTGCGATACGTCTAAGGTTGTTGTGGGACGTGAACTTAAATCCTGAGTAGGCGGGATTCGATGTCATCTGCTAAAACCTTCATTAATTAATCGCAAAGAGAATATATAAGGCTTCAAAAGAAGGAGGAATGGGCTAAGTATCAGCTCAATCCCGCGAGACACGGTTAAGGAAGGCTGTTGTTTTGGACGCCTACTGTGTGGCTGTGTTTAGGGATGCGTTGGGCATCGCTGAATGGGTCGATTCACAGTGCGGCCAACCGACTTGTGGTGGTTCTTGTAAACACTACTTATAACAGTTTGTTGTCAAACACGCTACGGCGTCCTAGACGATCGTGAAGGTGGACTGTTGGATTGCAACCGGTGTGCGGCGTCCTCTATTCACGCTGGAAGAAGTGCCTCAGCGGGGATTTGAACCCCGGTCCCCAGCTTTCCACCACGGGGTCGAGAGGCTGGGATACTTGACCTGACTATACGACTGAGGCGTTATTATTGTGTGTTCGGGCTCTTATTAGTTTTTCATTGATCGCTTCTATTCGGCCCCTTCTGGGTTCTCATACTGTGCGGTTATGCGGAGTAGTCTTTCCCTTATTTTGAGTTCGCTCAAGATTTCAAGTGTGGCGACCGGCACGTATTTTTGCCATTCGGGGTCACCTTTGAGAAGCCACCTTCTAATGTTTGTGCCCGAACACTTGTCCCTCATATATAGTTTGGGGTGCTTTACGCTAATGCCCGCATCTTTTAGAAGGGCTGTGACAAGCGGGTTGTTTGTGTACGCAGTGTTAAAGGGTGGCGCATATGACTTGAGGTGTGCGGGCCACGCTGAGTTGTACTGTATGTCTGGTACAGTTATGGTTATCACTCTCTCTAAGCCTATTCCACTGTTCTTAAGTGCGCTGCGTATCATGTATACTCTCTCCCCAGCTGTGAGTGGGTTATCAAGTGTATAGCTTAGCTGTGCGCTCCCAATAGCTATTATGGCTTCCTCGTTTTCTTCGAGTATTTGGTTAATCACGTACTCATGCCCTTTGTGGAAGGGTTGAAACCTTCCAACAAGCAGCCCCCTTCTAGTGTGCGCCAAACATTACCACCTCATCACCCTCGCTAACACCGAGTACCGAGGCGGCTGAACCCCTGTTTACGGCCACCTCATAGTATCCTTCGCTCCCCTCAATAAGCAGGAGTTCCTTATCTGAACCGACACTGTAGCTTGACGCTTGGCGGACGGTGAACTCACCGCCTTTCGTAACCAATTTGTATATTGGAGCGTCAAGGGAGCCATTTGGTATATTGGTTATAACGTCGCCGAACACGTCTGTATAGAGCACGCAGCCGTGAAAACCACCATCGCGCTGCCCGTATGCGGGGAAGTCTAGTTTAGCAACTGTGTTCAAACTTGTTGGCTCAACATTCTCGCTAAGTCTACCCTCCACTATCTCGGCTACGAGGGGTGCGAAAACATCCCTCGCGTGAAATGTTTTTGAAACACGATTGGTAGTCTGCTTTGCGTAATACACATCACCCTCAAACCACTCGTACGCCAAGGTGAGAACACCGTTGTCAGGTGCAACAAATACACAGTGGCCGTGGGGGATGAACACAACAATCCTTCTATTTGTTCCAACAGTTGGGTCGACAACCACTAAGTGTATAGTGTGTTCGTCGAGGTATTTTCCCGCAACGCCCACAACGTACGCTGCGCGCCGAATGTTCTGTCTGCCAACGTCGTGAGAAACGTCTATAAAGCCCACACTCCGCGTAACGCCTCTGAGTATCGTGGCTTTCACGACGGCAACATAGTGGTCCCTGTAACCAAAGTCGGATGTAAAGGCTATCTTTGTGAACTCCACACCCAAAATAGCCTTTGCGTGTCTAAAAGCTTAACCGAATGTGGCACAATGGTGCCATCAAATTCAGACGCATTGCGCCGAGCCGTTGCACGGAAACTTATATTTTGTTTCGAATAAAATTGTTAGGGCTTTGAGTAGAGAGCAAATTGTTACACGACTTGTTGAATCATACGGGTACAACCGCTTCTTTGCTGAGAGGCTTGTGGAGGATCTAGGAGGCGACGCACTGCTCGCAGCAGAGTCCGCTGAAAGTCTCTCAAAGAAGGCAATTAGGGTTAATACTCTTAAGACAACCCACGAACAGCTAGCGCATAGACTTGCATCAAAGGGGTTTATCCTTAAAAGGATACCCTGGCTCACGCATGGTTATTGGGTTGAACAAGAGCCCAACACCTACAAGCTGGGTGCTACACATGAGTACCTTTTCGGTCACTACTTCTTGCAGAGCCCGCCCTCTATGTATACTGTTGAAGTCCTCGACCCTCAACCCGGTGAAATAGTACTCGACTTGGCGGCTGGCGCGGGCGGTAAGACCACATACATATCCCAACTCATGAAGAACAGCGGTATAGTTGTTGCGGTGGAGCCGAAGCGTAGTAAGGTCGCGGCGCTCCGATCAAATGTGTCACGTATGGGGTGTGCAAACACTGTTGTACTGCAAATGGATGGGCGTTCCACACCATCACTGGGATTGGTTTTCGACAGGGTTCTCCTCGATGCGCCATGCACGTCTAGTGGAGTTGTTGCAAAGCACCCCAAACTCAAGCAGAGAATCTCCACAAAGGATGTTGCAGAGCAACAAACACTACAACTTGCATTGCTTGACGCCGCGTACAAAGTTCTAAAACCAGGTGGTGTTCTCGTGTATTCGACGTGCAGCTACTTTAGGGAGGAGGGAGAGGAGGTTATTGGTAGACTGATCCATAGAGGCGCGAGTGTTACGCCCATTAACCCCCCAGGTGAAACCCAAAGTAAAGAATGGGTTAGATTCTATCCTCACATCCACGGTACAGAGGCGTTCTTTGTATGCAAGATAACCAAGACCTAAAGGGCACCCTTAGACCACCAACCCCAAGTGAGCTGCAGAGCGTCAACTCAACTCTTAGGGGGTGTAAAGCAGTCGTTGCCACCCACTTTACTTTCCTCGTGCACGAATTGAGTTATAGAGAGGTGTATGCATTCTTGGATCCCGTACTCGTCGAATATGCGAAACGCATATCAGCCAAAAGAAATGTGTACTTTGCAGGAATATATGCCGGTTCATTCAGAGGCGAAAGATTCCGGCTGAGCTTGGACTTCGCAGAGCGCCTCTACAGACTTGGGTGTCTCTCTAACACTGTGGTTGTGGATCAAAAACAAGAGCAGCGTTTCCTATACGGCAGAGACCTTGAAGGCATTACACCACCACTAGGGATGATGGCTGCGGATTTTGTGGTTGTTGTCAACAAAGCGGGCGACGTGCTCGGCCTTGGGCGATACGAAGAGAGCTCAAAAAGGCTTGTGAACCTTGTGGATAAGGGCTGGTATTTGAGGAGGGGGCATTAAGCCTTAATACACCTTTGCGTGAAAGAGTGTGCAACAATGTCTCTTAAAACCGGCGACTTTATACTCCTGGACTACACCGCACGCATCAAGGAAACAGGTGAACTCTTCGATACAACCTCAGCGGACGTCGCCAAGAAAGAGGGTGTATACCGCCAAGACGTGGTGTACGAACCTATCTTGGTGGTTGTGGGTGAACGCTGGGTTGTGCCCGGCTTGGATAAGGAACTCCTTAAGAGCAGCGTTGGTGAGCGAAGGGTTGTCGAGGTGCCCCCAGCTGAAGCCTTTGGGGAGAGAGATCAAGCCAAGATTAGAATAGTGCCTGAAAGGGAGCTAATCAAGCAGGGTGTGCGCCCAGAGGTTGGTCAGCGCCTAGAGGTGAACGGTCAGGTAGCTGTTGTGAGAAGCATAAGCGGTGGAAGGGTTCAACTCGACTTCAACCATCCGCACAGTGGCAAAACTCTCGTGTACGAGTTCGAGGTTAAAAAAGTGATAATCGACCAGACAGAAAAGGCTTTGGCTCTCATTCACAGGTATATTCCCTCCATAGCCTCCGATAAGTTCAAGCTGACCTTTGATGGTGCAAGTGTTAGGGTTGAGCTGCCCGAAGATGTGATATACTCTGAGGGAGTGCAGAGTTTCAAGATCAGGGTTGCGCGCGACCTAATTAAATACTTGGATAACGTGGAAACCGTTGAATTCCTTGAAAGATTCACGTATAAGCTGAAAGAGGAGAAAAAGTCCGAAGAAACACCCTCAGTGCAGCAGGGGACGCAGTACGGTGTACAGGCGGGGGGCGAGCAGGGTGGTAAGACTACTACTGGCTGACATTCACGAAAACCAGCTTAAACCCTCTTGGGCAGTCGACAGAGCCACCCTCCTCTCCGAGCTTCACCTTGGAACCCTCAACTAGACCATTATCCACACAGAATATGTAATTCTTACAAAACTTCCAGTCGCACTGCACCTTAGTGTACATTATTGTGGCACTTGGAATATATTTTTGTTTTTCCACGCTGATTCGAAGCTGCGCCTTTTCGACTTCAACCACATTAGCCTTGGAGTCCACTAGTGCGCAGTAGTGTTCAGCGCTCTTCACCTGCTTTACGGTGTACCTCACATTGACGTCAAGATTTGTAAGACACACCGTTCGCACTCTACACGTTTCACACTCAGGCCCCGCGCCCGCCAGGAACACAAAGTCGTAACCCCGCCTTGCAATATGTGTTGGCACAAGGGTTATTAGCTTCCTGTTCTCGCTATAAGCATTCGAACCCACAATGTTCGATGAACTGTGTTTTATCATGTAAATAATAACAACCCGCCGACTTATAAGTGGGGCTCACCCTACCTCTGAGTTTGCGCTTAGGCGTACTCTCGTCCGAGTATCTCCCTTGCGAGCAACTGCTTCATCACGTTAAGCGCTCCTTCGGCGCCCATCAGATATGAGAATGCCCCCCTCACACTCGCTTCGATAAGAGAATCCTTACTGTAGCCATAAGCGCCAAACCATGTGGCAACATCCTTTATTGCGTCGAACGCAAATGTTGGACCAAGCCACTTTACAGCCGAAACGTTCTTGACCACATCTGAGCGACTGAATCGCCCACCCCTATAGTATTCGTCGGTCATCCAAGCCGCCTTGTACACCAGCGCCCTAGCGGCTTCCAGTTTGGCGTAGTGCTCTGCAAGCTGGAACTGCACACCCTGAAATTTACTGAGTCTTTGGCCAAAGACCTCCCTGTTCTTGATGTACTCCACACCCAGCTCAAGCACTCTTTGGGCGGCGCCAATTGTTGCTGCTGAGACGAGTATTCTTGCGTTGTTAAATCCCTCCATGGCGTAATAGAAACCACTGTTCTCTTCTCCAACACGGTACCTCACTGGTAGTTCAGCGTTCCTAAGTGTTATTATACCCGTGGATATCCCTTCTCTACCCATGTTTCTGATCAGCGATATGCTAACACCGGGCGTATCCTTTACGGGGGTATAAATTATAGTCATACCTTTGTGGCCCATTTCTGGCTTCGTTTTAGTGAATAACAGGAATCCTCCTCCATATTTGTTGGCTTCGCCTACACCGCTTATATACATTTTTTCGCCGTTGACAACATACTTGTCGCCAACCCTCGTCGCACTAGTTCTCTCACCAGCCACGTCGGAGCCACCACTAGGTTCTGTGGACGCCACACCTAGGAAGTAATCTCCCGAAGTCACATGAGGGAGAATCTCAGCCTTAGCGTCCTGTTGGCCGTACTTATCGAATATAAAGCCCCAACCTGCTTCCAAAAGAAAGTACACAGCTGTGGCGAGGGTTATGTCGGCTCTACCTATTTCTTCGGCAGCTATCGTAGAGGTCACAAAATCAGCGTGCATTCCCCCAAACTCTTCACTCACAGTGATGCCTAGCAGCCCCATTTTTGCCATCTGTTTTATTGCCTCCCTGGGTATCTCTCTATTCTCATCCAATTCGCGTAGGCGTGGTGTTAGGTGGGCGCTGAGCCCCTCCCTTATGGTTCGCCTAAAGAGTTCTTGTTCCTCATTGAAGCCGAAATCCATACGACCACCAACAATCACATAATACCAGTAGACTTAAGCCTATTTAATCTCAGAATTTGGCCACACCCCAACCGAGCAGTGCGTTGTGTATCATTTGGGCGGCTATGGCAGCAAGTATTATTGTGAACAACCTGCTTATGGCTTTCACACCGTTTTGACCAAGTAGCCTAAAAATATACTCTGAGAAGTAGAAAGTTAGGTAGACGATTAGCGTTGAAGCCACACACCCAATTAGAACGTCGAGAAGCGATACGCTCTGCTGGTTTGTGAGTACTATGAGCGCCGTCATCGTACCAGGACCCACTAATAGGGGTGTTGCTAAAGGCACCACCGCAACTTGGCTCAAATCTATTTTCCTACCTTCTGAGCCATGGCCGAGCATATCTATCGCGATATATAGCAGGATTATTCCGCCTCCAAACTGGAAGCTCGTGACGTTTACACCGAGTAGTTGTAGTAAGGGTTGACCTAGGAGTGCAAAGAAGAGCATGAGTGCAAGAACAACGCCCGTCATAGTTTCAACAACACGTCTACGCCCCACTTGGTCGACGTCGCTAAGAAACACCATGAAGGTGGGTAGGGCACCTATAGGGTCGATTATGGCGACCAGTTCAACCACAATATACGCTGTGTGCGTCGGGTTAAAGCTGAATGGCAGTTTCGAGTGTGTCTGTATCGCCTTAGCGAAAAGACCTAGAAGTATTAGCACCACAATTAACAGGGCTCTTCTTAGCGTCTTGGATTGACTATACTCGAGCCACCTTTGCCATGTGCTCCTCTTTAAACTCATCTTGACACCACCATACCAACAAACCCGCCTATTAATATTTGCAATTCGAGTCCGACTTGGTAAAACTAAAGAGTGAGCCTTGAGAGTATATAGATGTAGGTGAAGGAATAAGTTTGCCTGATGTTGCTCTTAAAGACTGGCAACAAACTGTCGCCGAGGGTGTGCTTAGCGGTAAAAACGTGTTGCTCGTAGCCCCTACTGGTAGCGGCAAAAGCCATTTGGCTCTCTCGCTTTGCAGAAACTATGGAAGGGTGCTGTGGGTTCTGCCCACTAAGGCGCTCACACGTGAATGGTTCATGGCTGCCTACAGGGCTCTATCCGCCGTCAGAAGGGTGAATATTTACACAGGCGACTATAGGAGAGAATCATCGCAGTACGAGGGCGATGTTGTGTTGGCTACATATGAAAGTGCTCTACTACAGCTTAGAAGGAAGGATGCATGGTTCGACGGCCTAGATCTATTCGTAATTGACGAGTTCCAATTCATGGACGACGATGAAAGGGGAGGTGTGATAGAGGAGTTACTCATACTTCTTAGCGAGTATAAACCCAACGTGCAAGTTTTGGCGTTGAGCGCCACGATCGGTAACCCTAGAGAGCTTGCCAGATGGCTATCCACCCTGTTTGAGAGGGTCTTTGAGGTGTACGATGTCCCAATGGAGCTCAGACCTATACGGCTAGTCCAACACGCTTTGAAGTTTAGGAGCGAGAAGCAAAAAAGAAGGTATCTGTTTGATCTCATTAGAGAAAATCCCGACAAACAATTCCTTGTGTTTGTGCCTAGAAGATTCGAAGCAGAGAGTTTGGCTAGGTACTACGCATCTTTAGGGGTAAAGACCACGGTGCACCATGCCGGTTTGGATAGGCTTTCAAGGATAACAGCGGAGGACAGCTTTAGGAATGGTTTGGTGCAAGCCCTCTTCTGTACGGCCACACTGCAGTACGGCGTCAATTTACCTGCCCACTACGTTGTGGTGTATGATCCTGTTTGGAACACTCGGAGGGGTGAATTCAGTGTTTCAGTAAACGAGTATTTACAGATGGCCGGTAGGGCTGGGCGGCCAATTGTTAGCCCAGTTAACGGTAAAAAGATATTAGAGGGTAAGGTTGTAGTACTAACCGTTGGCTCCAACGAATACAGGTATGCTAAACTACATCTACTCAACCATGAAGCCGAGCCTGTGATGAGCTTTTTTGAAACGAATCTTGTGCAGAGGGTTCACGGTCTACTTCTATATAAAGGGGCCGAGGAAATAAGGAAACTTCTCTCCAAGAGTTTTGCAAAGGTTGAGCCGAAAACGGTGAATAACGCTCTACGAACACTTGCCAAAATGGGCTTCTTGGATGGGGACGGTCTTAATAGTGTTGGCAGATTCGTGGCCGAACTCAATCTCAACCCATTCATAGCATATAGGTTTATAAGGGAGCTACAGGTTTCCCCACACGGTGAGAGGTTCGGCCAAGTTGCCGCACGCGCTGTGTTCGAAGCGGTTATGTCAGAGACATCTTCTGCTCCACCATATATAACAAGTTACCAAGATCTTTTGAAGTGGAGGTTCGTGGAGAAGCCATACATGGATGGTGTGCTCCTAATCGTGAACTATGATTCACCAACAATTTTCCGCGACAGGGCTGCTTGGTACATGTACGCTTATGAAAGGTTATCAGGATTCTTAGGATATAGCGAGCACTCTAGGTCAATTATGAAGGAGAGGCTTAGGCTTGAGGGGCTTAGCGAGTATGAGGTGCCGAGTAAACGAATCCAAACAATAATGTCGCAAAAGCAGCTCTATATCGAGGTTGCGATACGAGAATACGATGAAGTGAACAGGGTCGGTAAGACAAACTGGATGGGTTTCGATGTATATGTGGGCGAAGCGCCACGAGGTTGGACGGAACCTGTCAGAGTGACAAGGGTTGATGGTAGAATGATTCTCGCTGAATTAGTTAATCCACCTCTGGCAGAATTATAAGTGGGTTGCGGGGTATTAAGTTTATAGGTTTCCTAAACATTTATTTCGTACCATAAGGTGTAATGGGTAATGGAAATAAAAGAGCTAACAAGGAGTGGTATCAAAAACGTGAACATTGAAGCCGTCATAGTTAGTATATCTGAGCCTAGGACAGTAACACTGCGAAACGGCCAGCAAAGCAGGGTTGCCGATGCAGTGCTGCAGGACGACTCCGGCGATCAAATAAGCCTCTCCCTATGGGATTCCCAGATCGACAGATTCAGTGAAGGTGATAGGGTTAAGATTGAGAATGGGTACACCACTGAGTTCCGTGGTAAGATCCAGGTAAATGTTGGCAAATATGGGAACATAGTTAAAGTTGAGTGAACAGGTCACCGCTAGCTGGTAATCCATGTCGAAACCCTTAGTGGTGTGTACCGCGGGTCTCAAAGGCTCAGGAAAATCTGTTCTCAGCGAAGCAGCAGGAGAGCTAGGCTATCAGGTGGTGAGTCTGGGCGAAGTTATGAGAAGAGAACTCGCAAAGCGTATGGGTGACGTGACCCATGCAAATATGAAGTCTTTTACCGTTGAAATACGCCGCGAGATGGGATCAGCCGCAGTGGCTATCCTAAGCGCCGCCCAAGTGAACCCAGACGCCCAAAAAGTCGTCTTCGACGGTCTGAGAAGCATGGACGAATACCTGTTTTTCAAAGAGAGATTCGGGCGCTGTGTGCTTATAGCTGTTCATGCATCCCCTAAAACACGTTTTAAGAGGTTGACTGAGAGAAGTAAACCTGACGATCCAAAAACGCTAGAAGAGTTTGAGCAGAGAGACCAGACAGAACTAGCCTTAGGCCTTGGTAACCTCATGGTGTTAGCCGACTATCACCTCGTGAATGAAGGCCTTACACATGCAGAGTTCAAGAAGAAGTGTTTAGACCTGCTAAAAGCCCTTTGCAATGCTAACACCGTTGAGCCGCACCACGTCGACCCATCGGCTAAGCTGCCAGACGTCAGATTTCAGTAGGTCGACACACTGGGGAAACACAAGCGACATTGATTTGAGACGTTTGTGGTGATAGGAATAGTGGATCGCGGTGATGTCATTGTCACGGTGAGGGTTAGGGTATATGTAACGGAAGATAGGGATAGGGTTATCAGGGCTGTTGCAAACATGGTGCGCCTACCCCAATTCGAGGTTGTTGAAAAGACTGAGCTTTACGAGGTAATAGAAGGTGTGGCCTATGGTAGAGAGTGTCTAGAACCCATTAGAAGGGCTATCCGACATCAGAAAACTCTTGACGCTGCCCGTTCCTACATGATCCACAACATGCGTGAGCACTCATTCAGCTTTGAATTGCACAAACAAGCTGCGTATGTAGGTGTAGCCGTATTCTGTTCCAACCAGTCAGAGTCGCCTCTTGGCCCTATATCCATTAGGATTGAAGCAGAGAATCCTCAGGCTGTGCTTGACTGGCTTGCCACACCCACTGTTGACGGTGTGCCCATAGATGAGTTAGGCAAACGGGGCCTCAAGGGTAAGCCCGTCAGACGCCGCGACGATATGCTCACCGGCGATGACTTTTTCTAGCTCGTCCACCCGTACCCTCTGACCGATGTTAGTGACCACACCAAGCCTGCAATCCGACCTTCTTATCATACTTAGCGCTTCGCTTATTGTCGAATGACCCCCGGCTTTTGCGTCGTCCAAGTTCTCATCCGGGAATGTTGCCTCATGAATGAAGATATCCGAGCCACGCCCAAGTTCTAAAACTCTGTCGCACGGCCTTGTGTCGCCTGAGTAAACAATTTTTCTACCCCTCCTCTTAGGACCTAGAACTTGGTCAGGTGTGATAACCCTACCATCTATCTGCACACTCCTACCCCTCTGTAACTCGCCCCAAAGTGGGCCGCGAGGTATACCTAGTTCTACCGCTTTCTCTACATTAAACTCACCGGGCCTATCGTCCTCTACGAGGGCGTATGCAAAGCTGGGCACAATGTGTTGCGATGAAACTGCGTACACACTGAAGCCTTCGCCTGTGTGCACGGGTCTAGGGGAGTGTGTTTCTTCGAGTTCCACAACGCGTAGATCGAATCTGGGCTGGAAAAATGTTGATTCGAAAACACTATCTAGGTACTTTGCTATACCTTGTGGGCCATAAACCGTAAGGCTGTTTGTGTTTGTGTTCGAACTGAGGGTCATGATTAGCCCAGGTAGTCCGAGCACGTGGTCACCGTGCATATGGGATATGAATATCGCTTCCAGCTTCCGGAACCTAAAACTGTATTTTCGCATCGCTAGCTGTGTTGCTTCGCCGCAATCGAAGAGTAAGCCGACGCCCTCACGCCTAATAAGTATTGCCGGGGATCCCCTCATCAGGTTTGGAGCACCGGAACCCGTCCCAATAAAGTGTATGCTTAGCTTCGCCAATCATAACACCTTCTTCATAACAGTCAAAACACGTGTAAGTTTCCTGTGGACACGTATGGTATAGGTGTACGTGAGTTTAAAACCCCTCGAGACAAACACATCTAAGCCCGTCTCGAAAGGTGTAAAGAAACACGCATAGCCGCCTGGCTTAAGAACTTGCCAAAGACCTTCTGCCACATTTGCTAAAAGCCCCTCAAAACTTCTCCCAAAGAGGCTTGAAACCTTCCCGTATGGGGGGTCGAACACAGCCGCATCCACAACACCCCGCTTTAAAGGAAGGCTTGCCGCGTCCGCTCTCAGAACACCGAGCACCCCACCTAGTTTAAGGTAGAAAGCGTTCCTCCTGCAACCATACACTTGTTTTTTGCTTATATCACAACCCACAGCGTTCAACCCGAGATGTGAAGCGGCTACAATGGTTGAGCCAACACCACAGAAAGGGTCTAGGAGCACTCCACCGTCTGGGCACGCCGCCAAGTTACACATGATACCGCAGAAATACGGTTGAAGCGCCCCCGGGTGAAAGTAAACCCAGTTCTTAGGTTGAAGCCTGCTGAGTTCAACTCTTGCTGTTCCTAAAACGATCTTTAGCTTGTACGCGCCGCCTTCAGTTGTGATCTTGAGTATAACCTCAGGCGATCTAAAATCAACGCTGCCGAACATGTTGCTTACAATCTCGGAGACTAAGTCTCTATCCCATTGTTGCACAGCAACTTTAAAACGCCTAGGCCCTATTATGTTGGTGGCCAACCTAATCGCACGCGGGAGATCTTCCCTTGCGAGTTCTTCAAAATATAGGCCAGCTTCCCTGGAACCACATACGCGTGAAATTAGACGTAGAGCCTTGTTAACCGGTGCTTTGAATACAAATTCGCCGTTGAGCACGCATCCTCCCTCACCTGCATACATGGTTGAGAGTGCTTTCGCTTCGCTGAGATTTAACTCCGGGAAGTCTTGAGCCGGCTTTACGAACACCCCAACACTACTCATTGTAAAACCGGGTCACTCTTTGAAGCGATCTTTTGCAACTGCTGTGCGAGTTCGGGGGCAACACTGTAGCCGGTAAACCTACCTTCAACAGTATTCGAGCCGACAACTCTAGTCACACCGCTTGACGCCAGACGTTCTTCAGCGCCACCCACCATCAGCGCGTGAACGCACACAGCGAACACGCTGTGAGCGCCAGACTCCTTTAGCATGCGCGCCGCATATGCTATCGATCCGCCTGTGCTTATTATATCGTCCACGAAAACAACAGTTTTACCCCTCACATCAACCTCTATGTTCGGGCGTGTTACGACTTCGCCAGTGAGTCTGTTGCGCTGCTTAGAAAACACGAAGAGCTCTAAACCCAGCCTGTCAGCGATCGCTTTAGCCCTGCGTGAAGCTTTTTCGTCAGGGGCCGCAACCACCTGAGGCGGCTCCTCAAGGCTCGATATAGCCCTGCTCATCGAATCAATCACCCTAACGTTGTGACACTCTAAACCTAGGGCGGTCACAGCCTCATCACTGTGCGCTTCCACAACAAACATTTCATCAACCCCAGCACACTTTAAAGCCTGACCGATGGATTGCGGCGAGACAGGTTCCCCAGGTAGAAAAACCTTATCTTGTCTAGCGTAGGCCAAATACGGCGTCACCAACACTATTTTTCTAACACCGTTTCTTTTAAGCGCATTACACATAAGCAGCGTTTCAACGAGGCGTTTATCTTGGTTTGGGTACATCGTGTTTACAACGATGGCCTTTTCGACCTCCCCGATTTTTGGAAGGCGAACATAGCTCTCACCGTCTGGAAAAACCTTCGTCTCAAAAGGGGTAGCCGAAATCCCGAGCAACCTCGATAAGTCCGTTGCAAGCTGAACAGAGGACGAACCATACAATATCATCTGGAGACTCAGTTCACCAAAGTGTCTGGGTACTGATTAAGTTGTTGAGAAGATGCTTGATCACTGCGACGCCACACTAATAGCAACCACACACATTATATGTACTCGTCGGTGAACGGCGTGCGCATCCAACTTCTAAGTATTGGCTATGAGTTGCTAATAGGTAAAGTTGTCAACACTAATGCTACATGGCTGGCGGCTGAGGCTACAAAACGGGGCCACACGGTTGAGCGAATAGTGTGTGTTGGTGACAGTGAACCGTGGATTGGCTCTGAGCTTGATCGCGCCCTAAGTAGTGGGGCCCATATGATTATAACAACAGGTGGACTCGGACCCACGTTCGATGATATAACGGCGCAAGCGGTGGCCAAAGCTTTGGGTAGAAGGCTTGTTCTAAACGAAGCTGCCCTAACAATGATTGCTAAAAAATACGAATCGCTCGGATTAAACCTCACACCTGAGAGGCGTAAGATGGCGGAGTTACCAGAAGGATCAACACCACTAGAAAACCCAGTGGGTACAGCCCCCGGCTTCACACTGGTACATGCTGGCACACGAGTAGTGTGTCTTCCAGGAGTGCCGGATGAAATGAGGGAGATGTTCTTAAAAAATTTGGATGCCCTTCTCCCTCAAGAAGGGGAGCTCTTTGAAGAAAACATTAGGATAGCGGGCATCCCAGAATCCACATTAGCACCCCTTATAGCCGAGCTTATAAGGAAAAATCCGTATGTTTATATCAAAAGCCACCCCAAAGGCTCCGAAGGCGAATCCATAATTGAATTGCACGTATACACTATTTCAAACAACCCACGTGTGAGGGAGCTGTGCTCGAATGTGGCTGAAAAACTCCGAGCAGAGCTTACACGTTTGGGTGGCAGACTGGTGGACTAAGCTTGCTTGGAACCATCTTCTTTATAGGTACAGCTGGTAGTGGTAAAACATGGCTTGTAAAGGCTTACTACGAATACCTCACCGACCAAGGTTTAAGCGCATCCACACTAAACCTTGACCCAGCTGTTGTCGCGTTGCCATATAACCCCGACGTGGATGTTAGAAACCATGTGTCCATGGATAAGCTTCTTTTAGACCACGTGCTCGGTCCGAACGGCGCAATAGTGGCGGCCATGGATATACTTGCTTCCAACCTTAAACCCATAATTGAAGAGTTGCGGGAAGCCGACGCTGACTACCTGCTTGTTGACACACCAGGCCAGTTAGAACTGTTTGCATTCAGGGAGATAGGCCCACTCTTACTGGATAGTATCCCTGAGGTAAATAAGGCAGCGGTATTCTTACTGGATCCAGCCATCGCCCAGGAACCACGTGGTCTCGCTTCCCTGCTACTGCTATCCGCAAGTTCGTCTCTCAGGCTGGGTATCCCCACAATAAACGTGGTCAGTAAAGCCGATGCAATAGGTCAGAATGAACTTGAGCGGATAATGGGTTACCTCGAATACCCAGAAGACTTTGTTGGCGTGTTGAGTAGGGGACGCAGCCTTGTAAACACTCTCTCCGCAAGGCTGGTGGAGGATGTGTTCGAAGTGGCAAGTCCATCCCATCCCATTCCCGTATCCTCTAAGGAGTTCACTGGTCTCGAAGAGCTTCACGCTGAGGTTCAGCGGATTTTTTTAGGCGGAGAGGTTGAGGATCCAGGGAGTAGTGCGACCGACGATTAGCCTTATCCATGTTGCGCTGTTTAAGCCTCAAACACATCCAAGGGCTAGTTGTTTTGGGTTATAGGTAACTCGGCTTAACTTCCTCTTAATAGCTGTGTAAACCTCGAAAATCTTATATTACAACTGGTTGAGCTATGTTTACCAGCTGAAGAAGGCGATGCTACCAGTTGCTTAGTGGACTAAATGAACTTGAGGAAAAGGCAAGGAAGCTTCAGGATTTAATAAAGCAAGAAAAGGATCTGGCTTCAGCAGAAGCCAATAAGAGGGATGAACTGAACGCGGCTTTTAAAAAGCTTATAGCGGAATATAAGCAGCTCAGAAACCGGAGGGACGAGTTGATCAAGACGCTTGCAGAGGTCAAAGCCAAAAAGGATGAGGTGTTCAAAACACTGCAAGAGTTGCACGAGAAGCTAAAGGGGAGGGAGACAGAGGTTGCAGCAATCGATAAGATAGACAAACAGGTTCAACGCTTGGAGGCAGCCTTGCAGAGGGCGGAGTGGGAATACCAGACACGCTCCATGTCTGCCCTTGCAGCTAAGAATCTTGAGAAGGAGATAGAGGAGCTTGAAGCCAAACTTGAGGCTGCAAAAAAGAAACAAGAGGTGTACAAGGAAACTCTTGAGCTAAAAAGACAGTACGATGAGAAACTCGCAGAGTTTAGGGCTCTTAAAGACCAATTCAGAAATATTATGAACGAATTGGATGAGGCGAGAAGCAAAGCCGCTTCGCTTTTGGCAGAAGCAAAAAAGGTTAAGGCTGAAGCAGATGAATCCCATCAACGATATATTCAACACGCCAACGAAGCCATAAAATACCAAGCTGAGCTCAACGCCGTGAGGCTTCAAATCAGGGAGGATAGAAGAGAGTTGCACCAGAGGTCACAGTATGAGCAGAGGGCTAAGGTAAATAGGGTGCTAGCCGAGAAGGCCGCGAAAGCCAAAGAGAAACTCGATAAGGGCGAGAAACTTAACTTTGAAGAATTACAAGCTTTGCTCTTGGCCGACGAATTGGGCCAACGGGATTCCACAAAAAGGTTAGACGAGTGATACACCAATTTTAAATCTCTATGGTCCCCTATTTAGTTAGAGCCAATGCAGGAGAAGATTGTTGTTCTAGCGGTGGATATTGATGACGATGTCTCAAAGACTGGGATTAAGACACCCATCATCGGAAGAGAAAACGTTATGGATGCGGCGATAAAACTTGCGCTCACCACACCTGAAGACACGGATGCGAATGCGCTGTTCGGCGCCCTAAAGCAGCTCGATTTATTAAAGTTACAGGGAGCTGTGGACGCAGACATAGTCGTTGTATCAGGGAGCGTTAGGGGTGGCGTCGAAGCGGATCTAAACATTAGACGCCAGGTACTAGAAGTCAAAGAGAAGCTTAACCCCTCCGGGGTGGTCTTTGTGAGCGATGGAGGCGACGATGAAAGGGTGATCCCTATAATCCAGTCCCTGTTGCCGCTCTTCTCGGTGCAAAGGGTAACAGTACAGTACTCTAAGGGGATAGAGGAGAACTACCGTATCCTTGCCTCATACATAAAGAAAGGTTTCACTGAGCCTAGGTTTGTTAAATACACCCTAGGAATACCGGGCCTCCTAATAATAGCTTCAACAGCGCTTGCAATTGCAGGGCTATCCGCATATGTGTACTATGCGTTCTACGCGATCGGTTTGGTGATCGGTATAATAATGACGATTAGAGGTTTTAATGTGCCAGAAATAATAGAGGATGAATGGGAAAAACAACCCATCTACTTTATAGGTAGGGTTATAAGCGTGATAGTACTTGTCGTAGCAGTATTCACCGATATAGAGATAGCTTTGAGTCATGTGAACCCCGCTGAAAGTGTTTCGCTCATCATCAGGGGCACATACGACTATTATGTTGTTGCCTTAATAGTCTATTTCTCTTCGCTAGTGGCCACAAGCTACCTCGATGGAACCCCACACTTCTGGAAGGAAGTGACAGGCGCCACTCTTCTTTTGAGTCTAAGACCCGCGATTTTCTATATTCTTACAAATCTGCTTGGGGGCACGATAACAATAGGGGCGGTCGAAGGCTTCCTTGTACTTATGTTCTCGGCAACCCTGCTCACAATACTTGTGGCTGTGCTATCGCTCCGCTTTGAAAAGTGGGTTAACACTAAGTTTTTCTCAAATCAGGCGCAGAACCCAAACCCAGAGATCTAGGCCAGAGGGTGAATTATTAAGCCGATTTAAAATCTGAATACATAAATATGTTGCCAAGTGGGGTGGTCACCATGGGTGGGGGCAGATTAATTCAACCGCAATATGCTCCAATTTGATACCAAAATTACTTATACTCTTGGCCCATATAGCTACGAGCCAAACCTCCGCTGCTTTGACTGGTATGTCCTTATGGCCCTTAGGAAGTCTATTCTTCTAAGATCTGGCCAGGGCATATCCATAAAGACGAACTCCGAGTATATTGCTTGCCAAGGTAGGAAGTCGCTGAGTCTGGTTTCGCCGCCTGTTCTTAATATAAGGTCTGGGTCGTCGGCACCAGCCGTGTAAAGATACTTTGAGAACACCTGCTCGTCTATTTTCTCGTAGCTCAACACCCCTAAACCCGCATCCCTGACAATTTTCCTTACAGCGTCAATTATTTCACCTCTCCCACTGTATCCTACAGCGAGAAATAGGTTATGTTTAGTGTTTTGTGATGTAGAGTCTTCTAATGTGTTAATTTTTTCTAAGAGTCTCACGGGCAGCAGCTCCTTTCGACCTATAACTTTAACCTTCACTGAGTTGTTTCTTATTCGGGGGTCTATGCTTAGTTCTTCAACCGCGTGTTCAACCAAACCAATCAGACTATTCACCTCCTCTTGGCTCCGCTTTCTCATATTATCCAGTGATAGCGCGTACACAGTGACAGTATGTATTCCCAGCTGCCAACACCACTCTAAAACCTGTTTGGCCTTGTCGTAACCCACCTTATGACCGTATGTAGGTGGCATACTACGCTCCCGCGCCCACCTCCTATTTCCATCCAAAATTATACCTATATGTCTGGGTCTCGGGCACGCCATCACACTCTTCTCTAGCCTCCACTCATAAAACCTGTAAACCCAACCAAGTGTATAGTTGAGCACGCGGTTCTTTGTATGTTCTATGATTGTACTTATGGTTGGGCTCAATTGCACCACCTGCAATTTGGGGTGAATCCCCGTCTTGGAGAAACTCTGAAGCATTGTTTAAAGGCTGCTGTTCCCCACGCGTACCCCACAAGTTTGCCATCCATTGCAGAGTATGTCTCAAGCGTTATAGTGGGGCTTACACTGATTAAGTGATCTGTTGGTAATATTGTTGTGTTCGCGTCCAAGTCACTAATATTTACTGTGGTTTGTTTAAACCTTTACCTCTTCCACTTCCTAGCTCTCCAAATGGTTTTCCTAGGTTTCCTAGACTCACCTGTCCCCTCTTCAGGGTATGGCACCAAGAACACCTCCTCGTCGAGGTATTTGCTTGGGTCTATCTTCGCACGTGGTTTTATAGCATAGTATGGTTCGTCGACCGGCCCAAACACCTCATCAACCTTCCCTATTATATACCCGGTTTTATCGGTGACATATCCCTTTATCGGGTTGGCTTCTTTGGATTTAACGATAAGTCTTTTAGAAACCTTTGAGAAATGGGTCACCTTACCCAGTTTCCTCAGTTTTTCCTCGCCTCCTTGGAGGCACGGATTTTTAACACCTCATGGGCTATAGCCTTTAGGGCGTGTGCCTTTTTCACACCAGTGACCTCAACAGCTCCTTCATCCATCCACCACACTGCGCTATGTCTTGAAGGTAATGAAGTAAACCTGTACCCTAAAGCCCTACACGCTTCCTCAATTTCCTTTAATGTTGGTGACTGTACTGCAAGGGTAATAGGAACTCTGCGCACACGCCTACTAAGATTACGATCAAAGTAGGCAACGTAAACCCTGACACCTTCCCTTGGTATCAATTCTTGTTTTCCTCTATAAGCACCCCATTAACAGTACCATCCTTACCTGGCCGTGATGTGACTCTGACGAGCCCTAGCTGCGTTCTCAAAATAGCCCCCTTTGTGATGATTCCACGCCTTGCATACTCAACGTTTGCGGGCGTCTTCTCCACACCAAGAATCTTGGTTTTCGTAACTTTACCGGACGAATCCACTACGTTAACGTGGTCAGCCTTAACGACCCTGAGTTTAACCTCGCCGCCACGAACCCGTTCAACCCGCACAATTGTGCTTTCCCCAACACTCGGGGCGGTGAAGGGGCCACCCAACTCAAACTTCCTCTTACCCTTATACGGCCTCTTCAAGCCCCCACTTATCAACCTAAGATCATTACCCTGATAATAACTCATGTTCTCGCATTGACACTCGGGCATAATAATTAAGCTTAATGCTCACCAATACGACTGCAACAAGCTGACGCGCTGAATCCTTAGAAGAAATCTATCAGTCGACAATCACACATCAACCCTCTTGCAATGTCGTTTTTGCGTTGAATGAAAGTCACGACTTTCCAGTGTACTGGTTTATTGAAGCTGAAAATGCAAGTATCCTCGGCACAGTCGGTTGCACACGGATTACTTGATTTTTTAGCTAAACTTAAAGCGGGCTTCGTCGTATAATATACGTCCTGCTGTGTCGAATTTGGATGTTGACCTATTGGCCTCGGCCTTCCCGCTCGATCAAGTAAAAGTTGACTGGGACGAGATCGACAAGCAGTGGAGGGATCTCGTATCGGCTTACCCAGAGTTTGCCACACCTTGTTTCACGTGTCAATTCTTCGATGAGTGCAAGACAGGAGCAAAGCACAATCCACTTACATGTGAGTTCCTGCTAGAATGGTTTATTAAAGCCGATGAAAATAACCTTGAAAACATAGGAAACACACCTGAATAGACGTGTGTGGTGGCTTTGTTGGATTGGATGAGTTTAAGGGGAGGAGACAGGTACTATAGGCTTGCGAAAGGCTTAGGTGCACCCAGCAGAGCCTACTTTAAGCTCGCCCACCTAAACAAGAAGCACTCCTTCCTTGCGAGGGGAAGTAGGGTGGTCGACTTAGGCTCCTCCCCAGGCGGATGGGTTAGCTACGAGCTCAGCGTGGTTGGTGAAACCGGCAGGGTTGTGGCCGTAGACGTTGACGAACTAAAAATAACACCCTCCCCAAACCTTGTTTTTATTCAGAAAGACATATTTGAAGTAGAACCGAACAACCTAATAACTGCTTTAGGGGGTATGGCCAACGTTTTTGTTAGCGATTTAGCACCCCGCTTTACGGGTATCAGAAGTGTTGATATGGCAAGACACTATGAATTGATTTCAAGGGCTTTAGAATTGTCTACCCAAACACTGAGGGAGAACGGGTGGTTCATAGTCAAACTCTTTATGTCGGCTGAAATTCATGAATTCATACGTGATCTACGGACACGGTTTGCGAGTGTCAAAATCGAAAAGCCCCAATCATCAAGGTCAAGTAGTAGCGAGGTCTACGCTGTGTGTAGGCAGATAAAGGGGAACATTGCACCCCCATCCCATATCTAGCTACAGTAATCGGCCGATCAATTACCCGCGGTTCCACACATGTCACTAGGTACGTGTTTGGAAAACTCTATAGCCCCGCTATTGTTAATTATGTTGATTTGATAATAGTGGCTGTAAGCGATGTGCACGCACCAAGATATTTGGAGTCATTTATAGAGAGGCTAACGCCGATTGATGCTGACCTAGTTCTTTTAGCTGGAGATATGGTGGATAAGGGAAACCCAGGCGCTTTCTGGGAAGTGTTTAAGTGGCTACGCGAGGTGTTTGCTGCGCCCATTATCTCGTGTTTCGGCAACTCTGAGTGGTTCTATTATAGGGGCACATTTAAGAGACGATTTCCCGCTATAGTATGGTTGGACGATGAAGGTGTTATACTCAATTGTCGTGACGCTGGTAGGGTGGCACTGTTCGGCTCCCTCGGCGTGCTTGGTAGGCCGACTAGGTGGCAACTAAAGAATTACCCCTCCATTACCCAGGTTTACAAAAGCAGGATTAACAGTATTACCCAGTTCTTTGAAAACGTCGAAAGCGACAAAAGGATCTTACTGACACATTACGCCACCTCTATGAAAACTGTGCTTGGTGAAGGCTGGGAATATATGGATGAGTTGGGTTGTGATCTAAGTGCTCTATTCGAATCCTGTAACATCGACCTCTCCATTCATGGACACGCACACAATTCCACTGTGAGTTCAACTAAAATTGGCAAGACAAGGGTTTATAACGTAGCCTTCCCCGTAACATGTGGGTGCACGTGTATTGAGCTATAGGAGGTACCTTTACCCACCAGCAATGGGCCTACTGTTTTACCTGCTAATCCTACTCGTACTAATCATCTTAGTTCCTGTGCTGATACTTGGGGTGACACAGGTGTTTAAACAACTCGGCTTCACGCCCTTTGCGGCTTTCGTCATAATAATACTTAGTTTGGTGGGTAGCGCAATCAACATCCCAATATTTAAGATTGCAAATAGGCAACCCGTCGTGCATGTAGAGTACTATACGTTCTATGGCATAACTTACCCTGTACCCTCCATACTGAACACTCAGCAGAAAACCGTTATAGCGGTAAACGTTGGCGGCGCTCTCGTCCCCACGTTTATTTCGGCTTACCTCTGGTACCACGAATATGCGCACACACTTCAAATACTGTTGTGCATTATCGTGGTCACACTTGTCTGCTATAAGCTCGCAAGACTCGTTGAGGGTGTTGGCATAGTTATGCCAGCATTCATACCGCCAGTAGTGGCGGCTGTTTCAGCGCTTGTCGTATCCTTAGGTAGCTCCCCTTTGCTTTTCACTTCAGCCTATATAGGCGGCTCCCTTGGCACATTGGTGGGCGCCGATCTGTTAAACCTAAGGAAGATTTCTAGGCTACGCGCTCAAATGGTTAGCATCGGAGGAGCTGGGACGTTTGACGGCATCTTTATATCAGGTATTCTCGCGGTGGTGATAGCGCTACTAATATGAAGGACGAGCTTTTTTAGAGTGCATCTAGGTGGTGTACTTGGCCCATGGATGCTGTTCAGAGTCGACCACAAACTCCACCGTGTCAGCCCTCAGAGTGTTTCTGAAGGTATCTGTTTCAGCGGTAACATCTTGATACTCTTTTGGTATCCCTATCACAACCTTAGTCACCCTCTGACCTAAGGGAATGTTGTTTAAAGCCTTAATCCTTCTTGCTTGCTTTATAACATAGATGACCTTTGCGCCAAGCTCAGCTAGGTTCTCATCGACTTGGAACTCTTCTGTGGAGGGCCACTCTGTTGCGTGGATGCTGATTTTCCCAATATGTGTAAAGAAGCGCTGGTACAACTCTTCGGCTAAATGAGGCATTATTGGTGCTAATAGACGTAAAGAGGTCCACATAACGTTGGATAAAGTGTTCTTGGCATCTTCATCGGAACTAGCCCTGTGCTTTACGGCCTCAAGGTACTCGTCGCATAGTTCATGCCAGAAAAAGTTGTGGAAAACCTCCAATCCGTCGTTAAACTCGTAAGAATCAAAGTGCTCAGTCATGCGTCGCACTGTTTCCTTAAGCCTCTGAAGAATCCAGTTGTCAATTGGGGATTTTGAGACGCGCTTCAGCACGTTGGTTATGTGTGGAGCTGAGAATCTGTACGCAGACCAAATCTTCTGCATAAAGAGTTTGCCTCTTCTTACAAAATCTGGTGTAAACTCGAAGTCAGCGCCCACTGAAAAAGTCATCAGGGAATAACGAAGTGAGTCTGCGCCATACTCCTCGACTATCCGTTTTAGTGGCAATGACTCCCTTGACTTCGACATCTTTTTACCCTGCGCGTCAAGTATCCAACCGTGGACCAACGCCTCTTTGAAGGGTGGTTTAGAGGTTAGCATAGTGCACCTAAAAATCGTATAGAAAAGCCATGTGCGAATTATATCCTGACCCTGAATTCTTAAATCCACAGGATACGCCTCACCTGGTGGTTTACGGTCAGAGTATTGCCCTGTGACAAATAGGGGTGTAATACTCGAGTCTATCCAGCCATCACACACGTCAAGAATCGGAGACACCTTATCTGAGGCGCATTTAGGGCAAGTTTTAAACAACTTCTCGCTTTTCCTCGGGTCGAATGGAAGCCTATCCTCTGGGACTGGTATAAGCGAACCACAACTCGAACAGTGGTAGAAGGGGAACGGCGTGCCGAACACCCTTTGTCTTGAAGCTATCCAATCCCATTCAATACTCGCTATCCAGTCATTTAGCTTCTCTCTCATGTAGTGTGGGTGGAAAACTATCTGGGAAGCGGCCTCAGAAACCCTGTCGAGGAATGCTTTGGTTTTTATCAATACCTGCTCCTTCTCCAAAAACTCTATGGGCGCCCTACAGTCTGACCTCTCTGCGTGGATAAGAACACTGTGTCTAATCCTCTTCTCCTCCTGGATAGCTCCAGCAGACCTGAGCCTACTAACTATTTCCTTTCTGGCTTCACTTATACTCTTACCTTTGAGCCATTCAGGGGCAACGAAATAGCCCTTTTCGTCGATTATCTGCGATGTGGGCAATGCGTAACGTCTAATCCATTTAATATCCGTCTCGTCGCCATAGCTGCAAACCATAACAGCACCAGTACCGAAACCCATGTCCACCTCCGAGTCTGTAAGCACGCGCACATAGCGCTCTGTGAAAGGCAACTTAACACGTCTACCCAGAAGGTGGGTGTACCGCTGGTCTTGGGGGTTGATCATTATGGCCTGACACGCTGGGATAAGCTCCGGTCTTGTTGTGGCTATACTTAAATAACTCCCACCTTCAACCTCGAACCTTACAGTATAGAGAACTCCGTCACGTTCTTCGTATCCTGTCTCAGCTTGGGCTATTGCTGTGGAGCAGTTGGGACACCAAAGAACTGGAAACCTATCAACATAAATAAGCCCTTGGCTATACATTCGTATTAAAGACAGTTGAACCGCCCTCAAATATTCGGGAGAGTGTGTACTATACTCGAATTCCTCCCACTGGGGCCTGTAACCCAACCTAATCATGTCAGCCTTCATAAGGTGTATCATTTGCTGGGTCCATTCAACACATTTCTTCTCGAACTCGTCCCTGTTCACCCTTGACACACCCAACTGCTTCTCCACTTTGAGTTCAGTTGGGAGGCCGTGTGTATCCCAGCCCTGTGGTAGGACAACATCGAATCCACGCATCCTCTTATACCTCGCAAGCGTATCGGCTATCGAGATCCAGTAGCCTTGGCCAACGTGTAGGTTCCCGCTTGTGAAGGGTGGGGGTGTGTCGACCACATAGAGCGATCTACCATTCCCTTTCAGGGCGTAAACTTCACGGTAAACTTCTTCTTTAAGCCAGTAGTTTTCCCATAACGGCTCAGCTTGTGAGGGGTCGTACACCTTCGGTATCTCATTGTGCTCCATAAGCTCGAACAAAATCCACAGCTTTAAACATAAACCTTGCGTTAACCTCTCAAATAGCGTTCGCCCACCGCCAGAACGCCGGTTTCAAGCACGGCATAAACAAAACCTAAAAATTGCACTTGAACGTATATTTCACAGTTGCGGTGTACAAGTTTGAAGTACGTGTTCGTGACGGGCGGGGTTCTAAGCAGTGTGGGTAAAGGTATAATAACTTCGTCTATTGGTAGAATACTGCAATTTAGGGGTTTTAGTGTGTACGCCGTTAAAATGGATCCTTACGTCAACGTGGACGCGGGTACCATGAATCCTTATCAGCATGGGGAGGTCTTCGTTACTGAAGATGGCGGGGAGACAGATCTTGACCTCGGTCACTATGAAAGGTTTCTCAGCATTGAACTCAACAAGTCGGCTAACATCACAACGGGCCTCGTGTATAGGGAGGTGATTGAGAAGGAGAGGAGAGGTGACTATTTGGGCCAAACAGTTCAGATTATTCCCCACGTGGTTGAAGAGATAAAGAGACTGCTCAGGCTTAACGCTACAAAATCGCTGTGCGACGTGCTTATAGTTGAGACAGGTGGAACCGTGGGTGATATCGAGAGTCTTCCATTCCTTGAGGCGATACGCCAACTCAGGATCGAAGAGGGGTACGATAACACACTTTTCGTTCACGTACCACTTGTGCCCACCCTTAAGGTCACAGGTGAAACAAAGACCAAACCCGCTCAGCACAGTGTTCAAGAACTAAGACGGATAGGCATTCAGCCGGATGTGATCGTAGCCAGGGCTGAAAAACCCTTAGATAAGGCTTCGAAGGACAAACTCGCGTTATTCACCAGCGTGCCGGAACGCGCCATATTTACTTCTTATGATGTAGAATCCATCTACAAAGTGCCCATAATCCTCGAGGAGCAGGGAATGGGCGAATACATACAAAAGAGGCTAGGCTTGCTCAAACCTACAGTGGAAACAAATTATGAGGCAGAGCTCACTAAGTGGAGTAGGTTCGTAGATAACGTTATTCATGCTAAAAAGAGTGTTAAAATAGGCATGGTGGGTAAGTATACATCACTTCCAGACGCCTATCTGAGCATAACCGAAGCACTCATCCATGCAGGGGCAAGCATAGGGGTTAAACCAAAGCTCGTCTGGATTCAGTCAGAGCAGCTCGAAGGAGAAACGAATCTCGACGATGTGTTAAATGATGTTAACGGCATAATAGTTTTACCAGGCTTTGGTAAACGTGGCACCGAGGGGAAGATACGCGCCATAAACTATGCTAGGACGCATAATGTACCCTATCTTGGCGTTTGCTTTGGTATGCAGCTAGCGGTGGTCGAGTTTGCGAGGAACGTCGTTGGGCTTCGAGATGCTAATTCAACTGAGAACGATCCTAATACGCCTTATCCTGTGGTTGACCTGCTACCCGAACAGGTCTCAGTTGAACAGAAGGGTGGGACGATGCGGCTTGGAGGCTACAAAGTGATTCTCAGTAAGGATTCAAGGATCCACTCGCTCTACTCCTCTGAGATTATCCAAGAAAGACACAGACATAGGTATGAAGTAAACCCAAAGTATATCCCCCGCCTAATTGAAAATGGGCTTGCTATAACAGGTCTAAGCCTAGAAGGCGGTAGGGTGGAGGCAATAGAGCTAAAAGACCGCCTGTTCTTCTTGGCCACACAGTTCCACCCAGAGTTCAAGTCCAGACCGCTAAAACCGAGCCCACCATATCTAGGACTGCTCAAAGCGGCATTGGTGCACGCTGAGGGAGAAATTGTTGAGAAGGTTAAATAGGGGTGAGCGATTAGAGGCATGCCTGTGTATGCTGGATTAGATGTGAATCCCTATGAGGCACACTCTAAATATTCCACATTTAGTGTGACAATTCTAAAGGAAGACGGTGCCAAAAAGTTTTTCCAAGCGGTAAAATCAATCGGGCTGGCAAGCCTAATCAAACAACACCACGTAGACGTAGTGGCTTTCGACAACCTCGCTGAGCTAGCCCCTGTGCTCAATAAACTCACGTTCGAACTTTCACGGCTCGAAAGAAACGTAGAGTTTGTTGAAGTAGCCTACGACGAATCCTTAGAAGCTAAATCCCAAAGACTCGGCTTATTCAGCGGTGGCAAACTCTCACCACAACTTGCATCTGAAATGGTTGCACTACTCGCAAGTAGGGGGCAAGGTAAGAAAGTAGACCTCTTCGCACCTAAAACCGTGATAAGAATTGTAAGGAGGCGTGTACCCGGGTCGGGTGGATCTAGCAGTCTGAGGTTCAAGCGAAACATTGAAACGCAGATAAAGTATTTGAAAAGTAAAATTGAGGATAAACTGAGGGCTGCTCAGCTAGACTACGATGTATACGCCCGCGAATCCACAGGGGGATATTCTTCTGTGAGCTTCATTATTTATTCTGACCCAAAATCCCTAAGGGGGGTGGTTTACCCCTTTGTTGGAAGAGACTACGCGGTCAAACTGGAGCGCGTTCAGGCAAGATTCAGATATAAGCAACCGCTCGTGAGTTCTAGGCCAATCGTGGTTGGTTACGATCCTGGAATAACCACCGGCGTGGCTGTGCTCGATGTGTCAGGAAGCCTGTTGGGGGTTATGAGTGCGAGAAACTTTGACAGGACAGAGGCCGTGTCCTTCTGTTCAAGGTATGGAACACCTGTTATTGTAGCGACGGACGTGTCTGAACCACCGGAAGCTGTCAGAAGGCTTGCCAGCTCATTTGGCGCTAAACTCTTTCTTCCACCTGATGATATTAGTGTTGAAGAGAAAAGAGAGCTGGTAAGAAGGTTTGGGTTCCAAGTCAAAACCACACACGAAAGGGACGCCGCGGCCGCCGCCATAAAAGCCTACACCTTCTACTCTAAACTCTTCGACGCGATAAAACAAAGAACCGCTAGTGATGGGCTCTCCGCCCACCTACTCGAGGTTATAAGATTTGTTCTGAACGGTAAAAACATCGATGCAGCCCTGAGCGACGTAAGAGCCAAGTATGAGTTGCAGGAGTCCGTTCAGCCTAGGCCTCAACCTTCCACGACCGGACCTCAGCCGGCTTATGTCAACCAGCTTGAAAACGAAATAAGCCTTCTGCGAGCAAGGCTAGTAGACGCCGAAAGCAGGGCGGCGAGGGCCGAAGAGCGCTCATTGGAGCTAGAGGGGAAAATCAAAGCTATCATAAACGAGAGGGAGGCAACCCTGCGGAGGGATAGAGAGCTTATGAACCTAGAGTTTAGGGTGGCTGAGCTCACTAAGATGCTGGACGAATCGCAGATCAGGTTAAAGTCTCTTGAAGCGGTGATCTCTAGCCTCATTCAAGCTGTTAGAAGGGTTGCTGAAGGACAAGCTGTTGCTGTAAAGGTTATAGACGACCTGTCGAAGTCAACGGTCGAGAAATATTTAGACGATCCTAACGTGAAAGTGGACTTAGTATACGTGCGCAACCCCAACTATTGGGAAGCTGAGGGTATAATGGCGCTCAAAAAACACGGGATTCTAGGCGTGATTGTTGGCGGAGAAAAGCCTCTTTCACCACCCGTCTTCGATGAGTACGAGCTCCCAGTGGTGGGTGGTATTGAAGCGGGCTTCCAGGAGGTCCCAACCTCAGGCGCCGGGCTTGCCAACATAGAGGTCATAAAAATAGTTCGCGAAAGGCTTAGGGAATTGCAGCAGAAAAACAAGGAGAAAAAGCTAGAGGCGCTTAGAAAACTTTTAAAAAACTCTCAATTCTCGGCGGACACGCCGGTGTGACGAGCATCCTAACATACGTCGAGCTCTCCGCGGACAAGCATCTCTGTGAGCTTCGGAATTCCTTCTATCTCTTCTTTGACTATTGATTCAAGGCTTTTTGTTACTATGGGAGCCCTATCGTTGTCCCCTAAGAACTCCAAATCCACTTGTAGCGGGTTGTCGATTGGCCTACCTATCTGGCTGAGCATCTTAACGTAGGCCTCGCCTAACCCAAACTCCTTTACCACCCTATCAGCGATCCTCTGAGAGACTAGGTTGTATATTTTACCAACATGGCTCACTGGATTCTTCCCCGCGACAGCTTCAAGCGACATGGGTCTGTTTGGGGTTATTAGTCCGTTAGACCTATTACCCCGACCAACTGCGCCATCGTCACCGTGTTCCGCGCTTGTGCCTGTGACCGTCAGGTAAGCGCTGTCTGCATCTCTATCCGCCGTGTTGACGTGGACCTTGATCGTGGACGAACCTATTATGCCGGTTGCCACTCTCAACACCTCTTCAGATATCTTGGTTTTCACGTCAAGGTAGTGTTCATAGTTTTTCACAAGGGGCGAGATGATTGCGGCGGCCACAGTCAGCACATATTCACCACCCCGCCTCAATCCCATCACCTTAATATCCTCACCACTCTCTGGAACCCTCCGCTTGAAGTCTGCGGAGTTAAGTGTCTTCTCCACACTCAATACAGTTTTCTCCAGAGGTGTAAGCGGAGCAAAGCCAACTCCGAACGAAGTATCGTTGGAGAGCGGTGTCTTCTTTACACCAGCATTATAGAGTGAAACCAAGTCCACTGAACTGGGGTTGATCTTATAGTCCACTACAAGGTGGCGCTCCGGGTCCATGTACCTTAAATTCTTAGAAATCCAACGCTTGGTCGCTTCCACAGCAAGTCTGCCTACCGGCACATCCCTCAGTTTACCATCATAGAAAACCTGCTTTGTCGCCCTTCCAGCTTGCACTATTAGAATGGGTGTTATAACCTCCCCCCCACCATACACTGGGTGGGCTTGGCCGCCGACTAAAAGGGTTTTATCTACATTGTGATGAAGTATTGTTCCAAACTCCTCCAAATAATACGCTGAAAGGCACCGTGATAGCTCCTCAGCGACAGAGTCAGCTATATAATCAGGATGGCCTAAACCCTTCCTTTCAACAAACTCAACCTGCTGTTCGGTAACCTTAGAGGCTTTTAGCTGTCTAACACTAACATTAGTGGCGTCCATCTCTTATTCACACGCTAAAAGCAAGAATACTTTTAAGCGTTTGCCTATCATTACCCGTGTGTACCGTGTGAAGGGATAGATTTTTCCGCAATCTACGGCTGGGGTGCGATTCGTACAAAAATTATTTGGCTACCACGTATCATTACTTTACCCAAATTGATGCGTGGGTTACCCTGTCTATCGACTTCTTTTGAGTCTTCGAGTATTAGGTTCATTACTGAGTCATAGTCAACCAGCCTGCCCAAGAATTCACTACCGTCCTTCAGTCTGACTAGGACCTCTGTGTTTAGGGCGTTGCGAATATATTTTGGTGGTGGATCCAGCTTCAGCCTTTCCGTCCTCGAATCTGCCCTCTGTGCTTGGTAAACCAATTTCATCCTCCGCAACAACTATTAGTATGAAGGGTGTTTATAAACTGATTGTAACCAGCACATGTTAAAATCTTGGGCGCTGTGTTTGGGAACGACAACCGCTCGGGTAGGCTCACTTAGGGACAAATCGTTGAGTAAACATTATCTCTATGCATCCCCCTATATATAGGGCAAATGAGCGAAAACCTAGCTATTAGTAAAGATGTAGCATCTAGACTCAGCGACGTGAAGAAGGCCATGGAGTCCTTGCTAGGACGAGAGCTGAGTTTTGACCAAGTAATCCTAGCTTTAATCGATGTTTACATAAAGGGAAGCACCATTGAAGCTGGGAGAATAGATATGCTAGTAGATATGTGGGATAAGCTTCAAAGCTTAGAGAAGAGGGTGAGCACACTCGAAAAGCTAACGCAAGAGAAGCCAGAACAAGAGACTCAACCCCGACACGTCGAACACATACCTAAAACACCCGAAAAACCACGCCAACAAGTCCAGGGGGAAATCAAAACTGTAACCCAAGTTGTAACCCCCAAACCAGTGCAGCCCGCCCCGCTGACTCCAGAAAGACAATCTCAAACCCAACAGGATAACTTTCTAAGGTTCCTTGAGGACGTGGTCGTCTACCCGCTTGATAAAATTAGGAAGCCCCGCGAACAGTTAGACAGATTAATAAAAGATAACGTGGTGAGCATAATAATTGTCGGAGGACAAGAGCTAATTGTTCATACCCCAAGTTACCAAGCGTTTCTAAAAAGACTCCCCATACCAATAGCCGAAAAGCAGAAGCTCAGTCAGCGGGAAAGAAAACTGTTAGAAACACTAAGCGAAGCAGGACTTATACTAGAAGATGCAACGACAGGCCTAATCAGGTCGGTCTAAGAGACTAGAAATCCTTACCCAATTGTTTAACTTGGAAAAAGCGGGGGATAGTGACCCCAAACTATTTTGAGAGAATAATCTCTACAGTTGAAACATTCTTTGTTTGATTGTCGATTGTAATTGTCTCTGACCCTATCTCTACTTTTTTCACCCTGACGTCTTTAAGGAACCTGTTCCTCAAGATCTCAGCTGTGTCAACAGCCCTGGTTATAGCTTTGCCCCTGGCCTTTAATACCACCTCATTCGACCCGCTGTTAAACTGGACTAATGCTGCTGTAACATAGTTCATCACTGGTTTCTGGCCTATGAGTACCACGTTTTCCTGCGTCTTACTAACTTTTCTTTCCTCGTTGGTGCTCATGTTGATCAAAGACTAACCCCTTATCGATTAATTAAGTGTTGCGTAAAATCTTCACTGTGGATAATAAAATAACCTTGAACACAAGCAGAGCAATTTGACCAAAGCCTAAAGAACCAAAAACAGGGTGGTGCTCATGCTCGGAGCAGCTTGTTCATTTTCTTTTTATAAATAGGGGCATAAGAAAGAATATTATTGCCACAATTGTTAGGATTACTGAAAGCTCGGATAGCTGAGTTGCAAGTTTACCGTAACCGAACACTATAGGCAATGGGCCTATTAATAGAACTCCCCCAAAACTAGCGTTACTCTGCGTGTTTGATTCGACGGCTGTCAGCACCGCTGCGACACTCATTATTAAGAACCCCACAAAGATTAGCGCTAGGAAGACTTTGAACATGTTACACCACCCCCAACACTAGAAGTGTTTCGACAACCAGTGCAACTGTTATCAAGATTGCGGCTACCATCATCCACTTGGCTATCCTCTTGTTCGAGCCGAAAATTATTGGAACTGGCCCAATAAATATCACCCCCCCACCCTCCATCCCCTTATCGCTAGACTTCTCGTCAGCCTTCCCCTCACCCTGCTCTTCTTGCCTAGTCCTCTTAGAGGCTATTATCAACGTGTAGGCTACCATGCCGATTATGCCTACAAACACTAGTAGAACGCCCACATAGAAAAGGATCGGCGCGATGGGCATATGGGTCACCTAGGTAAGGGGTGGGCTTTCACACCCAACCTATTCTCTATTTCCTTAGCCAACACTTTAGCGTAACTACTCCTCCACCCATCGGTGTACACCACCTTTGGTTTCGCTTCTTCAACGTAGCTCATTAACTGGGTATAGTCTGCGTGATCGCTAAGCCTGATCATGTAACCACCACTTATCGACGTGATCAAGTTTGGAGCCCACCCCGTCAGCAAGATCTTTGTGCCACGAAACCTCTCCTTGGCTTTGCTCAGAGGCTTAAATACAACACTTTTCATGTCTACCTCCTGATTGTCTAAAACGTTGTACTTGGGCAGTTTGTAGCCGTGTTTAAGATATATTTTGGCCACCTTATCACACGTACTGTCCAAGAGAAACTCGGCGTCGACGAACCCCATGAGGATACCTAAAGCCTCCTGCACCTTGGATGTGTATCCATACACACATATGGGCCCCTCTTTCAGGTGCTTTTCAACAGTTTCCACGAGAGCCACCTCAGCGTCCCCAACCTCACGTCTATAAATCGGCGATCCGTATGTAGCTTCTATGATAAGAACGTCGGCGCTCAACACGGGTGTTCCGGGCTGCTTAAAGTCGCCGGTATAAGCGATGCTTCCAAATCTAGTCTCCACAAGAGCCTGTGCCGATCCAAGTATATGGTTTGCGGGAAACAGTGTTAGAGACTCCTCACCATATACGACAGACTTGTTGTACTCAACTGTGCGCACACCCTTTGGCTTATAACCCAAAGCGTAGCACGCAAGGTCGTATGTGGCTGGGGTGCAAAGCGCGTCTCCACCCCTCCTACCACCCCTCAAACCACCAATATGGTCGCTGTGGGCGTGGCTCACAAATATTGCTCTTCCAGTGCACGGGCCGTCGGCCGCAAACTCAGAGCCCATGATTATAGCGCCCTTAGAGTTAATCTCAACACTATCTGATGAGGGGTGCATTTTATGGTCTTAACATAGTTGGGTGCTAATAAATTGTTCCCCAACCTTAGTAAACGTGTTTCCTGCAATATCGTTAATGTTAAGTAGGGGTGGTAAGAGAGTTGTGTGTGTTGAGTGTAGAGATAAGACCAGCCGATGTTTCAGAAATTGACGATGTGATTATGCTCAACAGAGTAAACCTCCCAGAAAACTACCCCACGCAATTCTTTTACGAAATACTTTCACAATTTCCAAAGACGTTCATAATCGCCAAACATGGCTTGCAGACCATTGGCTACATTATGATCAGAGTAGAAAAGAGCCTATCTGTTCTAAGATGGGTCAACCGTGCTCATGTTATCTCCATCACTGTGCATAAGGCCTTCAGAAGGCAGGGAATAGGCGAGCGACTTATGCTTACCGCTTGCAACAACGCTTACACCGAATATAAGGCTACAGAAGTCTACCTAGAAGTCCGTGTAACTAATATGCCCGCGATATCGCTGTATAAAAAGCTAGGGTTCGAGATAAAAGAAGTAAGTAGAGGGTATTATTCTGATGGGGAGGATGCGTACGTAATGCAGGCTCAGCTCCCTCTAGGAGGGGGCGACTCTTCTTAGAGGTGTGCGCCGAGAAGCTTTAGGGTTGTGGTCTATATGGCGCATTGTGGAGGCGTGGTGCTTGAGGCTCACTAGCGTTGCCTCCATGGGTTTACTGTGGGATCACCACCAACCAGCGTGGAAGCCCACCCCCTCTGTGGGTGGGGGAAATGTGAAGAGTCTGTATAACGACGTCCCCACTATGGGTGAAGGGCAAACCAACACATAAAGGCGTTGCCGGCTGACCAGTCTTCACCATTACTTTGTAAACACACTAAGCTCTGGGCTTCTCAGCTCGTAGATCTTAAGGGTTAAAGGGTGCTCTTCTACTGGAGCTATGAATGCTCTTTTCTGCGCATAAGCCCGCCAGTTAGGGAGCAGTTCTACTAAAGTGGGGTAGGCGTTAACCATGCCACACCTAAGAGCACGTTAACATTAGCAATCATCACAAACTATATCTAGTTAAACTCGTCTTAAAGACCACTAACAATTGCCGCGCGTATAGTTGTGGTACTATTCTACCGGTCTTCTCATTGCTTTGTAAGCCTCTCCCTCTGAATAATGTCGTTTTAATAATGTATGGGGTTTAAAGCCTGATTTTCAGGGGGGTAGCTGGCGTGCCGATTCAGTATGAGGTTTTGCGTTAGAATTTAAATAACCGCTTAACCGCCTCTTTACATAGGGGTGTGAAACATGGCTTTAGCAACAACACCGCAGGGTTTGCCTGTGTTGATACTTAAAGAGGGCTCCAAGAGGACAACGGGTCGTGAGGCTCTTAGGACAAATATCCAGGCTGCATACGCTGTCGCTGAGGTCCTAAAGAGCTCGCTCGGTCCTAGAGGCCTCGATAAAATGCTGATTGATAGCTTCGGAGATGTGACGATAACCAATGACGGCGCCACTATAGTTAAGGACATGGAGGTTGAACATCCGGCTGCAAAGATGCTTGTAGAGGTATCAAAAGCGCAGGATTCCGAAGTCGGGGATGGCACAACCACGGCTGTGGTTTTAGCCGGTGAGCTGCTTAATAGGGCTAACATACTACTTGATGACAATGTTCACCCATCCATAATCATCGACGGGTATAGGAAGGCCTACACAAAGTCTATTGAACTCTTGACCAGCCTAGCTAAGGGTGTTGAAGGAAACAACTTCGAGGTGTTAAAGGAGATAGCTAAGACTGCGTTGGCTAGCAAAATCGTTGCGGGCGGCGCTTCGCTTGACGCTCTCTCAGAAATATCTGTAAAGGCTGTGTTGCAAGTGAAGGAGCAGCTTGACGGAGAAGTAAAAATAGACTTGGATAACGTCAAGGTCGAAAAGAGAAAGGGTGAAAGCACGGTCAAGGCCGAATTAATAAATGGTATAGTGGTAGATAAGGAGGTTGTGCACGCCGGTATGCCCAAGCGCGTAGAAAAAGCCAAGATAGCGCTACTCAACGCTCCACTGGAAATCGAGAAGACAGAGATCACCGCGAAGATATCTATTACCTCACCCGATCAGATGAAGGCGTTTATTGACCAGGAGACGAATATTTTGAGGGATATGGTTGAGAAGTTGGCTTCTGTTGGCGCCAACGTTGTGATCTGCCAGAAGGGCATCGACGATGTTGCTCAACACT
>JAVZKQ010000007.1:0-48382 GCA_038884175.1 Thermoprotei archaeon
GGTCCAGCCCCATCTAACCACTTCGCCTATAACTTTACGCACAGACACACTAGATATAATATACCCTCAAAATTTAAACCAACGCTTTCAATAAATTACCCATACACGTTGGATCTGCACACGCGCAGGTGTGGCTATAAAGCGCTTAAGTTGATGCAGCGGTGCAACGAGATGAGGCTACTTTAGCAGTTTACTAGCAATGATTGCGTATAACATTTCTTTAATGTTGGTTTATATGTAACCCGTGATTAGTAAGCTTAATAACTCTATTTGCTTGCCTCACATGTAAGGCCTAAGATGACGCTAATACCCCTGTTACCTCTCACAACTGTGCTCTACCCTAGGATGCTACTACCGCTATTTGTGTGTGAAACAAAATACCGTAAATTGTTGCGGAAACACAGTTCTACAGGTAAGGCGCTGGGTATAGTGCTCATCAAAAAAGCTGGGGGTGGACTCGTCGTGCCCTACGACGTTGGCACAGCCGCCAAGGTTATTGCCGCCGAAGACACGGCGGACAGCTGCCACAAGTTTGTTATTAAAGGCGAGTGCAAATTCCGCGTGAACTGGATAGACTACAGTGAGTCAATACTCAAAGCCGAGGTTGAACCGCTGAGGGATGATGACGGCGACCCTGGGGAAGCGGAAGAACTAAAAAAGAGGGTGGAAGAAGCCTTCAGAGTATACCTTGCAATACTCGATGCGAAGGGTGTTAGCCCGCCTAAGGAATTGGTTCACTACCTTGACCCACTCCAATACTCCTATATAGTCGCCGACATGCTCAACCTAAACCCCCAAGAAAAACAGAGGCTCCTAGCTTATACCCACACAACCGAGAGATTAAAAGCAGAATTGGAGCTACTAAGTAAAATAGTGGACAAAAGGTAAGGAATATTGGTTGGGTGCGGCGAAAGCTTTGATGAAAACCAAAATAGCGCTAAGCCTACTTGTAGCATTATTGGTTGTTGTGTATGTCAGTGGGGGGCTTGTCACATTCGATGACCCCTCCGATTTAGGTTTTGCACCCACTAGCCTCGTACTGACATATCCCGGCGTGCTACCTTTTATCCACAGAGTTTTAGGATTAGTGCTAGTCCTTGGATGGATCGCGCTGACAGTAAGTCTCCGTGGGGAACTAGCGTATAAACGTTCTGCGTTGACGGCTGCACTTATACTGCTAGAGTTAGTATTGGGGCTCCTTATTTCGGTCAACACAGCAAGACCTGTACTCAGCGATTACCTTGTGCTGGCCCACTTTTCCATAAGTGGGCTTATAATAATAGCTGGGGGGTTAACTCTTATTAAAGGGTTAAAGAGTTAGATCTGGATTTTTGTTGCATAACCCTAATATGCGGGTTTTAAACCGGGTTCTAATATTCTTCCCAGCATCAACGAGGATACCATGAGGAGAATAGCTGCATTGCCTTCATGAAGCAGCACAAATGGTGGGTAATCATAGCTCCATATTGTTATGGCTCCGAAAGCGGCTTGCAACACAAAGAGCGCGAGCACCAGCAGGGAGTAAAGGATCTGAATTTTGCCAAGCGCACTTTTCCGAGTATAATATATATTTAACATTATGAGGATGAGGATGACCAGAGCCCACACCCTGTGCACCTCTTCTAGAAGCCCGGGCCAGCTAAGCACTATCTTTGTGTATGGGAAAGTGTTGTTGTTGGGATCGAACAGCACAACGGATGCTGCTATCACAAACTCCAACCATATGCTGAACACTGTAAGTATTGTGGTAACCTTATAAGCGCGCATTTGATTTGTACTTGATTGAGCGCCGTGTTTAAACCCTGCGTCTACGGTTCTCTCAAGACCAGAGGGGTTGCTACTCATTGACTAAAGTGTCTAAGGAAAGCATGTTTAAGGGTTTAAACAAAGTTTAAAAATACAAGCCATAATTGTGGAGAAGTGGAAAGTCAAGCTGCGTGCAACAAACTCAACAATGCTGGAAATACCAAAAGTGTGTGAACCACTATTCTATGATGCTAGGACATCCGCCTCTTTTAGGAGTTAAAATAATGCTGACTCTAGGAAGCCAAATTTATATGTTTCCTCAGCCTTATTACTATTGGAATAATGCTTACACCCTATGAAATCGCTGTCAAATCTGTTATACCCGCACTTAGGCGTATGGTTGCTGAGAAGCTGATTAAGGAACACAGCTTTACCCAGCAGCGTGCAGCAGCTGTGTTGGGGATTTCCCAGTCAGCTATAAGTCGGTATGATACTAGGAATAGGGGTGTAGCAATAGATCTCGAATCTCATGATGATGTTGTTGAACTTGTGGAAGAGCTCAGCAAAGAGATAGCGTTGAGTAAGCTAGCACCAATCAGGGTAGCAAAGAGGATAGACGAAATATGTGACTATGTTTTAAGACATGGCTACATGTGTGATTTCCACGCTAGAATAGATCCTTCAATCTCCAAGCAGAAGTGCGGTGTTTGCTTGGATGACGATTCAGCCGTTGCTTAAAAGAGGCCTAGTTGCCTTCTCGCATCCTCACTCATCCTATCTGGCGTCCAAACAGGCGTCCTAGCTATCTCAACTTCAACCTTTTTTACATCAGGTATCTTACTCACCTCTTGGATAACCTCTTCTTCGAGCAGATAGCCCACGGGGCAGCCTGGAGCCGTAAGACCAATCCTGAGGAAAACTTCATTTGAATCGCTTATAACAACATCGTAAACTAAGCCTAAGTCAACAATGTTAATGGGTATCTCAGGATCATAACAATTCTTCAAGGCTTCCATTATCTTCTGCCTTAACTCCTCTTTACCGTCAAGACTAGTATTCTTTTCCATAGCCATCCCAATCTAGTATTTATCAGCTATAATATAAAGTATTCCTAACCCAGCACCGCACCCTGATTGCGCATTGTGTTCGTTCGGTCATCCCACCCCTTAGCACGGTTCTAAAGGGGATAGCTCGGCTGAGCTATACACTCTTTAATAGACATATATAATCCTTTGTATTAAACCAGCCCAACACCTCAATTGTTTCAGGTCTCCTCCACAATCCGCAACTGATGGGGGTGGGTTCTCTTAAGCGTTGGCCCCAAACAGGTGGGCTACCCCAACCCAAGGTTTTACCACCCAACCCAGCACAGTGGGTATAGGGGTCACGCGTATAGCGCACAGCTGGTAGACCAACCACATTTTACATCTATTTAAACCACCTATTTTGGTGCTGCCGTCAAAGGCGCCAAGCTTAATATTACTGCCTCCGATTAGTTGGTTGAATTGTGGCGCATAGCGGTAGAAACCGAGTTTTCGGCGGCTCACATTATACCTGGACACCCCAAGTGTGGGCGTATGCACGGCCACAACTATAAGGTCGAGGTTGTAGTGTTTGGCGACAAAGTTGACCAGAATGGTTTCCTAATAGATTTCGGGGTTTTGAAGTCTTCTCTAAACGCTGTGGTGGGCGCCCTCGACCACACATACCTCAACGATACTATACCTAAAGGATACCAGCCCCCGTCAGCCGAGAACATAGCTGCGCACATACACGCCTCACTGAGGGTGCCACCAAGCTTCGGTGTCACTGTGCGTGTCTGGGAGACTCCCCACCAGTGGGCTGAATACACGGATAAGCACACCTAGAGTTTGACTGAAACACCCTCTAGCTTAAACCTCACGTCCTCAGTGCACTTGTCTGCAACGCCTATAACAATATACTTTCCAGACATTGTTCTAACCATGAAGACCCCCATCCCATCATACTCTATAGCTATGCACCGCGGCGAACCCTTACCCAGATTTTCACCTAAACGTTCGGAAGAGCCAAACAAAACAGCGCACAGCTTTGAAAGAGTCTCTTTTGGTAGACTCATATCAGAAACTGAAGTCAGCAGGGTACCATACCTATCGATTAGAAACACCGCTCTTATGTGTTGATCTAAAACTTTTTTTAGTATACCACGGACTCCGGCGAATATGTCTGACAAGTCATAATTACTACCTACGCATGCTTAAACATTTTTCTATAATGTTAAAACAAAAGAATATTTCCCCACCTGTTAAAAACTGGTTTTTTGAAAGCTTAGGCAACAGTTTGAACCACATACAATTGAGATATCAAATAGTGTGATTTACCTTGGTTACACATAGTGGTGGTTCTGTGCGGGACAGCGTACTCATTGTTTTTTGTTTTGGTGTACTGTTGTGTCTTGTGTGGTTTGCGCCTTTTTAGCGTCCCCGCTGGCTGTGTTAGCGGTCGTAGTGCCACCACTACTGGTTGCACCGGTATCCACTGTACCTTGGGCTGGTTCTGGGGTCTCCTCTGGGACTATCGGTTTTGTACTCACCATGACCCAACCCAACCATATGGCTATGGCTGAGACGCCCACCACTATCACCCAGTCAACTATTTTTAGCGCGAGTATGCTGTAGGCTTGGGCTATGGGTGGGTACCAGAGCACAACGGTGAAGGCTACTAGTATCACGAGGAAGACGGCGAGTATAAGACCTCCTATAACTCTCTCACTAACCATAATCACTCAGCAAAATATAAACACACATATTAAAAAGCTTTTCACCTGATCAGGACGCTTTATATAAATACCCATGTTCTTAGTTGCGCCTAAACAAGCTTAATGTATGGGTTCAGCGGTTTATGTACGATAGTTTATGGTTTCGGTTTTGGGTTACCCTTTCCCCGAGCGGGTTCCCGAATGGCGTAATGGTTTGGGTGTGCAGGGAACCATTCTTGTTAAACGCGGTTTTGCACACATGTTAAAGCATGGTGTGGTTATGGATGTTACAAACGTTGAGCAGGCTCAGATTGCTGAGGACGCTGGAGCTGTGGCCGTGATGGTGCTCGATAAGCTTCCCTACGATGTGAGGAAGGCGGGAGGTGTGGCTAGAACCGCGAGCCTTAGAATAATTGAGGATGTAATGGATCACATAACTATACCCGTGATGGCCAAGTGTAGGATAGGTCACACATATGAGGCGGAGGTGCTTCAAGCCGTCGGCGTAGATATGATCGACGAGTCGGAGGTTCTTACGCCTGCGGACGACCAAAGGCATATTTGGAAGTGGAGTTTTAAGACGCCGTTCGTTAATGGCGCAAGAAGCCTTGGTGAAGCTTTGAGGAGGATTGAGGAGGGTGCCGCCATGATAAGGACGAAAGGTGAGCCAGGTACTGGGAACGTTGCGGAGGCTGTCAAGCACTTTAGGCTCATAAAAAAAGAGCTTGCTGAGGTGAGGGCGCTTTACGTTGAAGGAGACTACCAAGAGTTGATGTTAAAGGCGCGGGAAATGCAGGTATCCCTTGAATTGGTTGTTGAGACCGCTAGACTCAACAGGCTTCCCGTGGTTAACTTCGCAGCGGGAGGGATAGCCACACCCGCCGATGCAGCAGAGATGATGAAGCTTGGAGCAGACGGTATATTTGTGGGGAGCGGGATATTCAAGTCGAAGGACCCATTTGAGAGAGCTCGCTCAATCGTTGAGGCCACCTCGTTCTACGATGATCCAGAAGTTGTAGCCGAAGCCCAAAAGAGTGTGGATGAAACAAAATCAATGGAAGGACTGGACGAAAAAACCATGGTTTTCAAAATGCAGGAGCGTGGACCAAACTGAAACTAAGGCTTGGAGTACTAGGGTTACAGGGAGACGTTGAGGAGCACATTGAGGCTTGGGAAAAGGCCGCCGACGTGCTAGGCGTTCAAGCAGACATCGTAGTAGTGAAGCGGCCAAGCGAGATGGATGGACTGACTGCAATATCCGTTCCAGGTGGCGAGAGCACAGTTATAGGTGGGTTAGCGGAGAACTCTAAACTTCTTGATAAACTCAAAGAGGGCGTGCTAAACGGGCTGCCCACACTTGGGACATGCGCGGGTATGATCCTGTTGTCCAAGAAGTCAAGGGATAGCGTGGTTGGCGAGAAAAGCCAGCCCCTATTGGGCGTGCTCGACGTTGAAGTTGAGAGAAACCATTTTGGGAGGCAGCCAGACTCGTTTGAACGAGATCTAACAATACCCGTGTTAGGCGAGAAACCCTATAGGGGGGTTTTCATTAGGGCGCCAATTATAAAGCAGGTCGGCCAAGGTGTGGAGGTGCTCGCCGAGACGGAGGAGGGAATAGTGGCCGTAAGGCAGGCCAATATGGTGGCCACCGCCTTCCACCCAGAGCTCTCAGGTGACCCGAGGCTACACGTGTACTTTTTAAAGCAAGTGGCGAATGTCTAAACCTTTTTCCCCATCCAACCTTAACCAAGGCTACCCCAACCCATGCTGGGTGGGTATGCCCACAGTGTTCTGCGCGGTTATTTAGTGTTCCACAACAACGGCACCCCATAAGCCTTATAGCTTCACTTTACCTCTAGTCTTCAGATATGAGTGCGCTGGATGAATTAAGGGGTGTGGTCACCATAATCAAGTGGGGTCAGAAGAATTCGTTATGGCCCCTCGCCTTTGGTATAGCCTGCTGTGCGATAGAGATGATGCAGACTGGTGCCTCTAAGACGGATGCTGAGAGGTTGGGCATGCTTATGCAGAGGGCTTCTCCCAGGCAGGCGGACGTTATGATTGTAGCGGGCACAGTCACCAAGAAAATGGCTCCGGTTGTTAGAAGGCTTTACGAGCAGATGTTGGAGCCCAAGTTTGTTGTGTCCATGGGGGCGTGTGCAACCTCTGGGGGTCCTTTCCGTGATCTTTACGATGTTGTTGACGGTGTTGATGATGTGATACCAGTAGATGTGTATGTGCCTGGCTGTCCACCCCGCCCTGAAGCGCTTGTTTACGGCCTAATGAAGGTTCAGGAGCTGATTGATGCCTACTATGAAGAAAAACAGGGTAAATCTTTGAGTGGTGAACCGGGAGCTCAGAGTGTTAAGCCTTCTCTAACTGGGTGAAACCCGTGAGTGTAAAACAGGGCGCAAGCACAAAAGTCGAGCAAGTGGACCCACTCGCCCTTGAGAAGGAGATTGTATCAAGTCTTAAAAGCGCTTTTCCCACCGCTCTTAAAGTGGCCAACGTTAAAAGGCGTAGAAGGGTTGTGGTTGAGTGCACACCCGAGGCTACGCTGGACGTTTTAAAGTATTCTAAAAACCAGCTTGGCTTCGACCACCTGAACTATATCACCGCCGTGGATTGGGGGAAAGCGTTCGACGTGGTGTACAACTTTTGGTCCATTCAGAAAAAGGTTGAGCTCGAGGTTAAAACCAAGCTTGCGCACGGTGAAAAAGACGAGTTGGTTGATTTCCCAACTTCGACTGGTGTTTATCAGGCTTCTGACTGGTTTGAAAGGGAGGTGTACGACCTCTTCGGTATACGCTTTGTGGGCCACCCTGACATGAGGAGGATCCTACTTAGGGAGGACTGGACTAGTCACCCCCTACGCAAAATCTATGATAGAAGAGGAAATCCTATAGACCCCAAACTGGGTCAGGCTCCACCGCAAACGTGGAGAATCAATGAGGGTAAGCTTTCACTACCCAGTAAATGGCTAGAGGAGGACCCCGAAGTTGAAGAGAACATTCTTACACTCAATTTCGGACCACACCACCCATCAACCCACGGGCCAATGATGGTAAGGGCTAGACTCGACGGGGAAATAGTTGTCGACGCCGATGTGGTAATAGGCTACCTGCACAGAAACCACGAGAAGCTCGGTGAGAACAACACTTGGATACAGCTTCTCCCCTATCCCGATAGAACCAACTATGTTTCACCAATAAACTGGGAGTGGGCGTACGTTATGGCGGTAGAGGAACTCAGCGGTGTCGAAGTGCCTGAGAGAGCTGAGTATATAAGGGTGATAATGGCTGAGCTCGACAGGATTCAGAGCCACCTGATGTATCTTGCAACAGCTGGTGATGTTGTAGGTCAGCTCACTGGCTTCGTGTGGGGGCTTAGAGATAGGGAGTTGGTACTCGACCTCAACGAGATGGTGTGCGGCGCCAGGATGCTTCCAAACTACTTTAGGTTTGGTGGAGTAAACCGCGACCTGCCTAAGGGTTTCGTGGAAAGGACTAGACAGGCCTTGGACACTGTGGAGAAACATTTAGAAGAGTTTTCCTTCATATATGAGAAGAACCCCGTGTTCCTTAAGAGGTTTGAAGGTGTAGGCATACTTTCACCGCAAGACGCCATAGAGTGGGGTGCTGTTGGTCCAGGTCTTAGGGCTTCAGGCGTCCCCTTTGATGTAAGGAAGGACGACCCATACTCTGTGTATGATAGGTTTGACTTCGATGTACCTGTGGGCAAACACGGCGACAACCTTGACAGGTTTATGATGCGTGTAGAAGAAATAAGGCAGAGCATATCCATCGTGAGACAAGCGTTAAAAGACCTTCCAAGCGGGCCGTATCAAGGTAAGGCACCCACGTTGAGTATACCTGAAGGTGAGGCTTCAAGTAGAGTGGAAACTCCGCGTGGTGAAGGATCATATTACGTTGTGAGCAACGGTTCACCGAGACCTGTAAGGATGAAGATAAAGAGTGCCGCCTTCATAAACGTTTATGTTGCAAAGCGAATGATGATAGGCCAAAAACTCCAGGACGCGCTCGTAATACTTGGAACATGGGACCCAGTGCTTGGAGAAATAGATAGGTGAGCCACCACAATAAAGTGTGGTTCGTATCCAAGTATCTTCATTCAAGGCGTGCGGTTAAGCCCGCTAGCCAAACGACCACTAGGACACTAGGCAGCAAGCCGCGGTTAGCAATATCAAAACTAATCGGAATTACATGGGCTGTTAAAGACACGTCTAGGTTACGCTCAGGGTGTGGGTGGTACAGAACAAAAACCCAATGGGAGGCACCAAACGAGATAGGTGAGTGGATAAATGGGTGTGGGGTATGTGGATATGGTTTTCTCACTGATCATTGGTGGGTTCTTTGAACCAGCGAAAGCACCAAAAAATCCCATACACAGCCTTGTCCTATACGGCGAGTTGATATGACTTCTTGGTAAACCTATTCTCCCACTTCACACTAGCTGTATACATGTCCTTACTTAATCGTCTAATCAAACCCTCGTTAGACTGCTCATTCAGATTTACAAAACTTAGGCAGAGCGTGAACCCAGTTAACCCAATTTATCTTTACTTATAAGGGGGTGCTCCTAAGCATAATCATACTTATGAAAATACACAATCTTACCACCCGCTTAGGGCGAATTTGGTGCCGAACAACACCATATTTATCATCACTGTGACGGCCCTCTCAGGGGTTTTCATGTGCAGCTTCCTACAGCTGTATACACTGCTCCCAAACTGGTTGTTGTACGCCTCGCCTTTCAGCACAATTTAAGGCATCCTATACCACGCCTATTCGGGTCCACCAACCCTAGCTGTATTGATGGGACCCAACGAGGCCATTCTGCAACTCTAGTCCTCTCACTTAGCGTTTGGATGTTGTTATTCGTTGACCCAGCTATGCTTATGGAATTAAATCCGTGAGCGCCAAGAAGGCAAGCCAGCTTTGACCCAACGTTTAAGTGGGTGCAGAAGGAAAGCGTGGTGTGCGTCGAAGAATATCTGAGAGCAAATGATTCAGCCGAATCACTGCGCCCCAATAATCGGGGGTGTACGTTAAGCAAGGCTTGCAGGTTTACTTCGGTGTGTGCCCCCAAGGCTAACGTGTCCCGTTGCTAAACATGGTGAATCGCTAGTTGCCCTAAAGGTTCGATTATTAAGTCATCATGTGTCTCATTCATTTAGGTCGTCGTCTAGGTCTTGACCTTCTTCGTCCAACTCTTCGTGCACGCTTCTAATCTCATCGAATAGTTGTGTAAATGCTTCATACCACTCTTCATCTTCGACATACTCATACAGATCGCCGTCAGACTTAACCTGCAACACGATTTCACCCACCTCACCAATATGCTCCTGAAACCCATTAAGCCTAGTAAGATACTCGAAAATCCTGCTCCTGTACTCCTTTCTGTGGGGCTCCTCCAAATCCATGTTCTCCAAGTGGTCCCTAACCGCGTCTAACTCCCACCTACACTCATCGAACTGCCGTTTAGTAAAGAAGTCCACCTTGTAGAAGAGCACCTTAGCGCCAAGCCTCAAGGCAAAGTCTACGAACTTAAACGCATCGGGGTTCGCCTTACTCCAGAGGAAGGTTGGTAGATCACCTCCACCATCATAAACACCTTCAAACACCAAGAGTTTATTACGTTCAGCGTAATCTAGCAAGTCCCTTACCTTGGTGACTAAGCCACTCTCCCCTTGATCCATCAACATAGTTACACCCACACAAAATTAAGCGCTTCTAGTTTCGACGCCACGTAAAGCGCTCAAACCTATCCACAGACCCACAAAACTTACGGTCACCCACTATCTCACCCAATGGTATGGGGAGAAACGTGATCGGTTTAAACAATTGTTTCTATGTATGCGCCGCCAAAGTTACACACAAAAAACACTAACCGCTAAGTGTTTTGCTACGCTTTATGCTGGCCCCTTTTATTCAACCCTTGCTTAAATCTGAATCCACATGTTGGGCACACGAACAATCCTACTAGGTTTTTGCCCACAAGCCAGCTTTTGAACGGTTGACTTACTTCACTTCCACACATCCTGCATTTAGCCATTTGAGTGCAGCACCCCAACATCTACCAATTCTCTTAGTCATACAGATTGACACACGCTATAAGTCTTTCTCAAAAACCATAGGTTTTATTTGTGCACAAAGCAGGCACGATATTTGTGGACAAGTAAGCCGTAGCCTGTACACCCCCCATTGTTTGTAGTGGTTGTACAATATTCCAAAAGGGGTTTTAGGCTATAGCCACAATTAATATTAAACTTCCAAGGCTCGCATAATTTGTTTTAGGCTACTATTTGTAATCCTTGAGTCGAAGTGTTAAATGGGCTAAACCCTTTTTTATGAGGCGTGTGTTTTCTTGTTGCACACCGTAGGCAACCCAATAGAGCGGTGCAATATCCCTGTGGAATTCCACCCTTGGCAGAAGAGTCTGAATGTGTTCTTCACATTGAAGACTCAACACGTGGTTTCCAACGTGCCCGTCCACATAGAATAGTCCAGCATAGTCTATGGCTGGGTCGCCCACTGCCGCTTCACCCCAATCAATAAGTCCAGCTATGCGGCCGTTTGATGCAACCACAATGTTTCTTGGGTCAATATCTCCGTGTATCAGCTTAGATGTGAAACCGCAGCGTTGCAGGTACTCGGTGTACTCTTTAACACGCTTCAACAGCGCTTCCCGCAACAGAGGTGTAATCGCTGAGCCGGCCATATCAACGAGTCTCCACACTTCTGACACGATGAAGTTAGCCCATTTCTGGGATGTGTTGTGGTTTGGTATCAACTCGGCGCACTCAACAGGCGGACTCATGGCGTGCACACTCTGCAGCGTGCGCGCAAGAATTCTGCAGGCTGCATGGTCTGAGCCAATAGAGAGTAACCCACCTTGCGCCAGTGTTTCGCCTGGGATGAATTTGTAAACGAGTAGGGCGTTCTCAAAGCTGCACCCATTCGACCCACATTTTGCTACTTCTTCGGGTACTATCCTCCCAAGCTTTGCTCTCAGGTATCCCAGTAAGCACGCCTCTTTTAAAAGCTTGTATTTCCCTGTGTCGCTCTTAGAGAGTTTGACGGTAAAAGAGTTGTTGAGTATGTAAACATAATTATCCCATCCCTGCCTGAGTGGGCGCAGAGAGGCTACTTTGAGTTGAGGCATGCATGATCTTAGAGCACACAAGACCCTTCTCCTAGCCGGGTTTGTTGTACTCATGTTAAGTGCCCCCTAAGCGCCGTGGGAGTGTTCTCCAATGTGTTCTTAGCACAACTATTTTAGGGTGTTTCTGGGCTATGCTGTGCGTCGAGCCCCCTTCGACCAACATTTCGGGCACAATCGATAGGGCTAGAGTTGTTTGACTTAAAATCACTCCTGATTCAGGGTTTCTCCACCTCATCAACACGTGGTTTACGCCAATTTTAAGGCCTGAAGCTAACGCAGAAGACCTAACCCATTTGGACGCACGGGAAGCGGGAAGTGAAGTACCTTTAGGGTGGAAATGTGTGGTTCAATAGACCTCTAAAGAGTAATCCCATGGTCCACCCCCGAGGGGTGTGGTTTCCAACTTATCGGTTTTTCAATCTTCATACATTTACGATCAATTCTATACGGGATATGGTGTCTATTTAAATATCGTAGAAGTGTTCCAAGCACTGAATGGGATGCTTGTGATTTCACTTTGATTTTTTGTACGCGCCGTCACCATAGTTGGTGTGTTACCTACACATGCAGGGCTGGGTTACTTTGTATACCTGTGTTATCCTGTATGACTTAGTTAAAAACATTTATTAAATGGACCATAAGTGGGTGGTTGTGGTTAAAATTGTTCTCAAGTGAGTCCCTGTTTTCTTGGTACAGGAGTATGCAGAGATCTTCGCCTGTTCTATTCGACAGGGATTGGGGGTGTTGGAATGTCTTTACCTACGATTATGCATTACGGGTTCTCCGCAACCCAACTTTATTCTCTTCTTCGCCTCCCATTGAGTGGTCAGGTGAAGGCATCACGAAAAGCCTGATACTTATGGATCCGCCAAAGCACACGGCTTTCCGCTCACTGGTCAACAGCTTCTTCAGCGCTAAGGCTGTACAGCGGCTTGAGCCACGGATAGAGGCTATTGCGGATAGCCTCCTAGAGAGCGTTGAGGGTGAGGATAGCTTCGACTTCGTCGAGAGCTTCGCGGTACCCCTACCAGTCAGGGTAATAGCCGAACTACTCGGCGTCCCAGCCGAAGACCAGCCACTATTTAAAAAGTGGTCTGATGCGATTGTTGGTGTTGGTGGGGATGGAAGTGGGGGTGGAGGATACGCTTCCTCGCAACGCGAATTATTGGAATATTTTGAGAGGATCATCGAGAGGCGTAGAGCCGATCCGGGAGGCGATCTAATATCCCAACTTATCACCGCTAGAGTGGAGGGTAGGGGGCTTAGCGCATCGGAGCTCCTCGGCTTCTGCACACTCCTACTTGTTGCGGGTAATGAGACCACCACCAACTTGTTGGGTAACACTGTTAAGGCTATCTCAGAGAACCCCGAAGCCCACGCGAAACTGATTGGCCACCTAGAAGCGCTACTCCCCTTAGCAATAGAGGAAACCCTTAGATACTATTCACCAGTGCAGGTCTTACCCCACAGGTTCGCTAAGGTGGACACGGTTCTTGGCGGTCAGACGATTAGGGTCGGCGACCAAGTCTCCGTGTGGATTGGTTCGGCTAATAGGGATGGGACAAAGTTTGCTAGCCCAGATGAATTTGTGGTTGATCGGAGACCCAACGAGCATATCGCCTTCGGCTCAGGTCCCCACATGTGCCTTGGCGCGCCGCTCGCACGGCTCGAGGCCAGGGTGGCTTTGCAAGCCTTTCTTAGGAGGTTTCCAAACTTCCACGTCTTGGAGGCAGAGACACTGAGCGGCCCACTTATATACGGCTTCAAGAGGCTTGTTGTTGGATTCGAACCAACGCGTGGCGGTAAGGCGGATTGAGGGTTAGTAGTGTGCTCAGATATTTTGGGCTCACGGCGGCCGTCCTCGCCTGGGTTATTATAGCCCTGTGTGTAGCGGCTAACCCATGGTTTGTTTTTACGAGGAACGCGTTCAGCGACTTGGGTGGCCCCAGGTCAACTGTTCCCTGGCTATACAACTACGGGTTGATGGCTGTGGGCGTCCTAGTTTTCCTTTACGCCGCTCATATGGCGCGTCTTGGTGCCAATAGGGTTGAGGTTGTAGGCGCATCGTTCGTTATGGTGGCGGCGATATTTCTAGCACTAATAGGCGTATACCATGAGGGGACATACCCACACGTTTTTGTGTCAACATGGTTTTTTGTGCAGTTCGATATAGCTATACTCACTTCGGGTATAGGCCTGCTTTTACGTGGCTCTAGACGCACCGGTGTTGGTGTGGTAGTCCTATTCCTGGTAGCCACGCTCGTTGCAGCGCTCGTACGGTGGCCATCCGCAGCCACAATTGAGGCTTGGGGTATAGGTGCAATAGACGTTTGGGCCGTACTCGTGTTCCCAATCTATAGGGCTGTCATAAAAAACAAGTGAAACCTCTGGCAAACCAAGCCGCACTCTCGATTCTTGGATTGGTTGTGATCCGCGCACCCTGCAACATAAAGCCGTGGTGGCAAACGACAATAAACTGCGCATATAACGATAGCTGAAACAATCTCTGTGGGATATGGGCGCCAAATTCATAGCTCAAGGTGCTTTAGAGTGTAAATGTGAGGCCATAATACTCCGGGTGGCCTGTGGAACGTGCGCCGAATCGCTTGGCTATCTAATTGTTTTGTGGGGGGTCAGGTAGGGTGGGTGCGCAGGATAGGCCTAATGGGGTTTGCACCAACGATGTGGGTGGGGTTTTTAGCCTACGCTTCGCGTCAACAACACAGCTCTACCTCGCGCTTAGAACACTGATGTGCATCAACAATACGCTTGATGTCGGAATCCACGAGTGGGGGTTGGAGGCTAGGTGTATTGATCCAAGCCACGTGTCAATGGGTGTGTTGAAAATCCCACGCGAAGCGTTCTCCGAGTATTCATTTAGCGGCGAGGCCAGGTTTACACTTGTAGTGGAGAAGCTTCTTCCGGCGTTGAGCTCAGCGGGTGAGGGCTGGGTTCACATCTACCAGCAGAGGGAATCGGTTGGTGTTGTCGCCGAGTTTAAGGATGGCAGTGTTATTGTGGAGACAGAGGACACGATTGGGCCGATACCAGACCCAAAGGTTGAGTTTGAAGTCCAAGCACTCCTTATTCTTGATGAGCTTCGGAAACTCGTGGTTCAAGCTACTAGGGCCGGGTGCGCAAATCTTAGATTCACCGCACAAGGGGACAGGTTTAGGGTGTATTCCTGTGGTCTAACAAAGACGTTTTCACCCATCTGGTTTAGGCATAGCACGGATAACACAGAAGCGACATACAGCCTCACACAGCTGAGAGGCATGATTATCAACTCTAACAGGCGCCCAAGGGTGGTTCAAGCATCATTCGGAAACACCAAACCCCTATCGCTCTCCTATATCCTACCTCTAAGCTACACGTTAAGCGCCGCCCACCTCAAATACTTTCTAGCGCCAATACAACTAGAAGGGTAAACGGCAGCCGGGGATACACGCCCCGCGATAAAGGTGCGCGTTCGGCTGCGACAGGTAAACCAAAACAGGTGGTGCTAGCACACCTGTTAAACCCTTCGCTACACCCTTGAGTTGGTGGCCGCATTCAAGGCCGAAGCCGGACAGAAGCCCAATCACCGAGGCTTGCGAGGGATTTGTGGCCGCCACAAGGGGAGTCTACATGTAATAGCTCAACAGGGGTCGCGTTTCCTGGTCTCCCACACCAGCAAGACCAGACAAGTAGCATACATCCAAATATTCCTGCCTCAGAATCGGGTTGGCTGGGAGTCCACGATTAACCATGTGTAATTCAGTGGTGTAGCCGTGTAGGAACCACACTAACTAGATGTCCACCAACATCGCAAGCACATCCTTCACCCACCGCACTCAAACAGTTGCATCCCGTAGCCCGCATGGGAGTGGTGCTGTCCATACATTTTTGATTGTGGGTGTGAACACCAAACCTACTTGACCACTAGTGGATCGGGTGGCGCCTGCGTTTTCAGGGCATATAGTGGTAGGCTGTTGGGTTATGCGCCACATGGTTGCGTCCCCTACTGTTCAGGCTGGTCCACCTTTTATTGGTCGGGTGCTTCTTTTCAACCTATTTTGGTGGGTATCTTATCGTTTTACCACGCCAGAGGTCTCTGTCCCCCCATACTCCGAGTTTCCAGGCTGTGAATTCGACTATTTGTGAATGGTCTATAAAGAGGTTTGCGTCCCTCCCAACGTTTTTAAGGTACCACTTGAACACGGGTGGGTCAGACGCCTCAAACATGAGTTTTTCGTACCCGAACTCGTCCACAAGCCTTTTTATAGCGTCGAGCCTCCACTTCTCGGGTGGTAGATCCTCTGTTATACCCTCCGATTCAACCATTATCATATATGCACCCGCCTCAAGGTACGCCCTCGCTTCTTCTATGAACGAGTCAAGAGACCTGTACTCCATTTTTTCCTCATATCCCGCTATGTGTGTGCCAGCTCCCGCGCCCACAAGTATGGAGACCTCTGGCTTCGGTTTTAACCCCGCTCGCTTAACCCGCTTCACGAGCGCGACCTTGTCTTCGAGCGGCATATTCATAACCTCTGGCGCCATGCCGCTCGACACCTCGAGCACATCGAAGCCCAGCTCCCTACACTTATCTATATATTTATCAACCACCTCAACGCCGTCCACGAGAACACGCTCGATCCACCCACCGGTGTCCACGAACACGTCGTGTGAATGGCACACGTCAATATACGCTTTAAGCCTCTGCTCGCTGAGTAGGCTGAAGGATCCACCGGCAAACTTTAAGCCATCGATGTACTCACCCCAGTCGTCGAGTAAACCGCGCAGATAATCGAGTGTGACGGCCGAATAATATGGTCCACGTATCTCCACCAGCCCGTTACCACCCTTGTTGGGCGGCTCCCGCATGGTTGACACAAATTCGAATGGCTTCAAACACGCCACCAAATAATATCCACCCAACACAATAATTAAGTTGTGGGTGGTGGGCTTAGCGTTGTTGGCCGCTTTCGGACCCGCTCAGCCTCCTGCATTCCCATCAGCATTCTTAGCATGGTGTCTACGTATGGCTTTACTTATTTCTTCGGCCGCGAGTATGAGGCCCATATGGCTGAATGCCTGTGGGAAGTTGCCGAGCGCTGAGCCCGTTTTGGGGTCCACCTCCTCAGAGTATAGGCCCAAGTGGTTCGCGTATTTGAGCAGCTGTTTGAAAACCCTACGAGCATCTTTAGTGCGCCCCATCCTCGCAAGATCTGCGGCAAGCCAGAAGCTGCACACAAGGAAGCACCCCTCCCTACCTTTCAGCCCATCCTCAACCTTGTAGCGGTAAAGGAGCACACCACAGCTCAACTCTTTGAGTATTGCGTCCACCGTGGACCTAAAACGCTCGTCCCTAGCGGATATGAAGCCGACTAAGGGCATTAGAAGGTTTGCGGCGTCGAGCTCATCGGATTCATAATCCATTTTGAAAGCCTTCTTATCCTGGTTCCAACCCTTCTCTAACACTTCCCCCCTGATCTCATCCATGGTGCGCCTCCAAGCTGAAGCGTCCTCGGGGTGACCCAAGTATAGTGCTATACGGGAGGCGCGGTCGAGCGCCACATAGCACAACACCTTGGAGTACACAAAGTGGTGCAGCCTATCCCTGAACTCCCAGATGCCGTTACCGGGTTTGGACCAGTTTTCGACCACTAGGTTTGCGAGCGGTTTAACAAATCTATAATAGGTTTCTTGGCTCACCCCCCTCCCATGTTTTGTTGAAAAGTAGAGTGCGTCAAGGATTGTACCGTACACGTCCTGTTGGAACTGCTTGGAGGCGGCGTTCCCCACCCTCACAGGTGCACTACCCATATAGCCTTCTAGGTTGCCGAGCGTTTCCTCAGGGATGTGCGCCTCACCTCTAACAGTATAGAGTGGTTGGAGCTGGAGGTCGAGCGCCGGGTTGTTCTCTATAAGCCAGTTAATGTATTGCTCACCCATCCCCTCAACCCCAAGTGTGTGTAAGGCCCAAAGCGAGAAAGCAGAGTCACGTAACCAGCTATAGCGGTAGTCCCAATTGCGTTCACCCCCTATCGCTTCGGGTATTGAGGTTGTTACGGCGGCCACCAACGCTCCTGTTGGCATATAGGTGAGCAGGCCAAGCGTGAGCGCCGAGCGCACCACGTGTGTACGCCACGGCCCAGTGTATTTTAATCCCCGCACCCATTCCTCCCAATACCGCCTTGTTTCCCTTAGCTTCTCCAAACTCCTATACTCCTCTATGGGACGGGGCTCTGCCTCACCATAGCTGAGCACAAAGATCTCTTCCTCCCCAGCCTCTAAGTTTATAGTGTTATTCACACCGTGTTTGTCCACACCATCCAACCTGCGGCTCGACGAAAGCACAAGCTCGTCCCTATGCGTCCTCATACTCACCCCTGATGGGTGAATCCTCAACACCATGCTCTCAACATCCCTAGCATAGCCCGGTCGAGGTTGGAAGTCCAACACGAGTGTTGTGGATCCCCTAACACACTTGACTATCCTGTGGATCTCGGGTAGTGCTCTCCAATACTCGTCATCAACTATGGGCATGAAGTCTGTGACCTCGACCGTATACTCTGGAGTATTGAAGCGTGTCAAGAGGATGTTTGTTTCCCCAACATACCTCTGGGTCACACTGCCTTCGCCAACCGGCCTGATAAGCCAGTGGCCACCCCTCTCAAAATCTAGGATTGAGGCGAACACGCTAGCAGAGTCAAAGTCGGGTAGACAGCACCAGTCAATCGAGCCGTCATAGGACACTAAGCACGCGGTTCTCTTATTACCGATCACGCCATAACTCTCTATCGGCCTATACTTTGAGTAGATTGGAAAGCGTAGAATGGGTTTAGCCAACACCCTTCGACCCTAAACAAACGTGTACAGACCCTTCTTGATATGAGCTTTATGCGCTATCCGAGACGCACCCAGCAATACAACTTAAGTGTGGCCAAACACTGTGGCTAACCACCTACACACCCTAAAACACGTCCCAACACATGGTGCATATCGCTTATGGCCTACAAGTGGTGGGCAACCCGGCGTTGAGGTTGCGGATTGCAAGTGTGTGCTATTAGTGTTTTTGCCTCGGCAGCCAGCGATAGCCAACTGGGATCAAAGCTAGTGTGTTGAGTGTTGCTAGAGTGAAAAACGCTGTGTGCATCGCCTTAGAGAACAGTTCGAGGTTTAGACCACTGGGCAGCGGGACGCCTGCGAATATGGATTCCAAGCTGTTTTGGGGTATGAGTGTGGCCATGATTATGAATGATATGCTTATACTGAGTAGCGAACCAACGTTGAAGAGTAGTGATGACATTCCAGAAGCTATACCACGCCTTGAGGGGGGTACAGAGTTCATTAGGCTCGCGAGGTTTGGGGCGGCGAAAACACCGCCCCCTATACCCCCGACCACCATGGGTATCACGAGGTATTTGTACCCCACTCCTGGTGGTAGTAGTGCGAACCAGTAGAGGGAAGCCGAGCCAAGGATCACGCCCGCTACCACAAAAAGTTTCGGCCCATATTTGTCTGAAAGCGCCCCGCTTAGGGGTCCGGCGCCCACGAAGGCCAAGGAGAAGGGTATTAGGTCCACACCGGCTTGCAGCGCCGAGTAGAGTAGGGCTCCCTGAAAGTAGATTACGAGGATCAATGAAAGTCCGCCTCTGGCCACAGCGTTCAGTAGGTTGGAGAAGGCGGCTCCAGAGAACTCTCTTACCCTGAAGAGTTTTAGGTCCATCATGGGATAAAGCACCCTTAATTCCACTAATGGAAACACCGCTAGTAGGATTAGACCCACAACCATAAGCGAATCGTACGCTGGGTTGAAGCCGTCTAGGGCCCCAATCGTGGTGCCAGCTAGGAAAAAGCCGAGGCCTGGACCGAACAGAGTGTTCCCAAGGTAATCAACTCTCTCAGTTCTCTGGGGTTGGCTTAGTTCTCTGAGCTTCAAATAAGCCCAAAGCGTAGCGAAGACACCAGGAATAAGGTTCACCCAGAAAATAGATCTCCAACCTAGGGTTGAGGTTAAAACCCCGCCCAATACAAGTGCAACAACCGAGCCAGCTATCCCAACCACCTGGTTTATACCTATTGCCCTACCACGCTCAGTGGGTGGGAAGGCGTCGGTGATGATAGCGTTATTGTTGGCGAAGATGAGTGCGCCGCCCAAACCCTGAACCATCCTGAACACCACGAGGCTAGCCCCACTCCACGCTACACTGCAGAGCGCCGACCCAACTGTGAACACGGCAAAGCCAAGGTTATATAGGCGCACTCTTCCAAACATGTCTGACAGCCTACCGAGTGTCAGGAGCATTGTGGCGGACACGATGCTGTAGCCCATTATGAGCCATATGGCGTCAAATGGTGTTGTGTTCCTAAGGGTTCGAACAATTGTGGGAAGCGATACGACCACGATGTTGGAGTCTAGAAACGCCATAAATGACGCTATGGTTGTGTTTGTGAGCACGGTATATTTGTACTTCATTTAAGAAACTTTAACAAAACGTCGTGCTGTGGTATAAGAATTAGGCTGGGTGTATCCTTTGCTAACTATATATTTGCTCCCGTTAGTTGGGTTCACCAATCATTTTTACTAGTGTCTCACTGCCACAAAGACAAGTGTATTCTCAAAACAACTCGGTTTTAATATGGTTTAAATCTAGTGTGGAATTACTAGGTGTGGTGGAGTTTATGGATGTGTTTGAAGCCGTGAACACACGTCTTGAAGTTAGGGAGTTCTCGGATAAGCCGGTACCAGACGAGGTTAAACTCAGGGTTTTAGAGGCCGCCAGACTTTCTCCGAGTGGGGTTAACACCCAACACTGGCGATTCATACTTGTAGACAAGAAACAGGAGCTCGCGGAGCTTGCTGAGATGAGTACCACTGGCAAATGGGTGAGCGGCGCCGCCTTCGCTATTATAGTGCTCACCGATCCAAAATACCCCTTCCATAAGCTTGACGCTGGTAGGGCTATAAGTTATATGCAACTTGTAGCTTGGGAAAACGGGGTTGGTTCATGCATATACACCGGTATAGACGACCAAAGAATGAGAGTGAGATTGGACATCCCTAGTGGACTTGAGATAACAGCCGTGGTGGGCTTCGGCTATCCCAAGAGACACGTGATAGGGAGAAAGAGCCGGTTGCCACTAGAGAGTGTAGCCTTCCAAGGAAAGTATGGGGCCAAGTTAGCGCTAAAACACTAATTTCTGCTAACCTCCCCACCTCCACTTTTTGCTTGCTTTTTGTGGGTTATTCCGACTGGGATTACTCTGGGCCAAGCAATCGAGGCCACGAAAAGCCCTTCTATGAACCGTCGAACCAATCCACCAACTAGGGGAACCAATGTAAGAAGCTTATAAACCACCGTTTGATCATTCAAAGCCGTACTATTGTTCCGAAGGTTTGTAATGGTGTTATAGCTTTGAACACCGTGTGATATATGGGGCTTGGTGAGCGTGTCAACCAGCGCGGTCAGGGGATTACAACCAGCCTGAGTGGTTGTCGCCTGATAAGTTATATAGCATAGGTGTTGTGGAATTGGTAGGTAAGCCATTATTGTTAGAGTCGAAGCCAATACGAATAACGCTAATAGGCGTATTGGTGAGAAGCTGTAAGCCAATCTTACCCCAAACCGTATAATGGTGCTTTGGTTCAAATGCACTCTCAACACATTGAAAACATTGTTTCCCTGCATATAAAAATTACTACATTTCATATATAATAAGTAAATATAAATAAAATAAATCTAAGTAAAACAAATAAAATTTTTAAAACATAGTCTAAATTAATTTCCATTATGATTATTTCGTGTGGTTATAGGCTGCTTCCCGCAGCGAACCACGCAGCCTAAGATGCGTTAACTGATATGGTTGGGGCTCGGTGTGTGTTCAGACGATCAAACCCCCCACGAATAGTACTACCTGTATTCCCCCGACATTCCCCAAAATCATCTGTCGATGGAATCACTAGCTTGAATTCATCGAGAGTGTTGGCTTGCGGTTTAGATGTGCTTAAGCCGTGTGAAGCACGCATTAACACCCCGTTAGGGGATAATGTATCTTTCTAGGGAGTTGTTATCACGCCACGTGAATATTGTCGTTGTGGTGTCAAACCCGTAGAGGCGTATCAATTCATCCACTTTCCGCATGACGCTATGTGAGCCGAGCACAGCGCCAAAATATGTTACACCCGTCTTTTCTTCAAACATCTTCCTTGAGGCTTCATACCCTTCAAACCTCAGCACACCTGTGTGGATGGCGGCTACCCCCGCATCCTTCAAGAGCTTTAACAACTTGTGTATGTCCACCATGAATAGGTTGGGGATAATTGGTGATAGAGAAACCCATGTTGTTATTCCCTCGCTTGATAGGTGTTTAAGGGTTTCAATTCTTCGTTCAAGCGGGGGCACTCTTGGTTCAAACATCTTGGTCGGCACACTTGTGATGGACATCCCAACTCTCAACCACTTGAACCTCTTGAATAGGTCGACATCACGCAGTACTAGGTGTGACCTCGTTAGTATGTTAACTGGGAAATCGTGTTCCAACAATATTTTGAGGCACGACCTAGTAAGGCCATATTTTGCTTCAACTGGTTGATACGGATCCGAGGCGCTTGATAAGAACACGACGCCCCGTGGTACCTTTTTTATTTCTTTCTCAAGGATTTCGGGTGCGTTCACCTTAACGTCGACGTATTCGCCCCAGGGTCGCTCATCGTGGGTGAGGGAGGGAGCATAGCAATATATGCACCCGTGGAGGCACCCCCTGTATGGGTTGAGTGTGTACTCTGGGTAGCCCAAGCTATTATACATCTTATGAAGCAACGTGCTGCACTTAACCTCTTTTATGTTTGGCCGCCCTAGTCCGGCTTTGAACATCACGAAAAATTCACAAATGAATATAAATAGCTAGTTGACAAAACAGCTGGCTTGTGCTAGCCATAACCCGGCGTAGTCACGGTGACAGGCGTTAGAAAACCCCCAAGGTGTACTGGATTGAATGAGGTAAACGGTTAGTATGCCTTGGTCTAGTGACCGACCACTTTATTCCCAATGATCTGTTCCACGTGAACCGTTGTACTTTTTACGCCCACTTATAAAGCGTAGTGCTCCAAGTAGCCCTAAGGCTGAGGCTAAAACTGGGAGCGCGCCTGGGTTAAACATGGACACTGTATAGCTGACCAAGGCGCATACTAGTACACCCAATGCAACAAGGCCCAGCATACGTGAGTGTTCTTTTGTTAGGCGCATGGCGCTATTATAGGCTTCCTTATCTGCTCCCCCGCCGAGAATCGTGTTTCTTAAGCTGAATTCAAAGCTCAGCCGCTCGGCAAGGAGGGTGAGTATTGTGGCCGAAAGAAGATAGGAGTAGGATTCTGGCAGTATAACACCAAATAGTGTTGACAGCGGATAATATGTTGTGGCGCAAGATGCATATGCCGAAACACTCTGACGGCTAATATATCCAATATAGAGAAGGCAAAGGCTTAGCACACCTAAGACAAGTGTGGTTGGCTGCCTTATTATTACGGCTGCAATTATTGGTAGTGAAACTGATACACCAAGCGTTATTTTTACCATTCTCGAACCACCCTGAAGCCCTCTCTAGGTGTCCACTCGATTACTGTGGATGGACACCCCCCGTATACCCATTGCTTCTCGGCTTGGGCCACTCTTAGACCAACATCAAGCTTTGCTGGCTTCTCAATTTTCAGGCGCTTTAACTCTGAGTGCTCCTCCACAAGTGTGTCCACATACACCAAATTTGTTTTGAAGCCTTTCGCGGATAGTTCTCGTATTGTGTCCAGTAGCTCTTGGCTTAGAGCTGCGGCCACGAAGAACAGTACCCCCCTTCTTTCCCTATACTCTTCTGCAAAGAACACTTGGAGCACCCATTCGACGCTTCCAGCCCCCCATGAGGAGCCGTCTGACACGTTAACGATCGCCTCAACAATTCGTTTTAACTGTCTGCCACCATAGGATGGAGGTATCTTTAAGAGAACGGAACCGAGCACCACGAGCCCAACCCTATTACCTTCTCTTATAAGTGTGGAGGCGAGTTCGTAAGCACAGCATGCGAGTTGGTTGTGTGCACTCCACTCGCCAACTTTTGGCACATCCCCAGTATACATGTCCACTACTAATACACAGTCCAATCCCCGTTCACTGGACCAAACGTTTACCTGGGGTCTCAAAGTCCTCGCGTACGCCTTCCAGTTCACGGAGTCTAAGGGGTCGCCGGCTGAGTAGGGTCTTACCTCGAGGTACTCTGATCTGCCTCCAGGCCTGCGGGAGACACTTAGACCAGCCCAGTTCAACGTCTTCACCCAGCTGGAGCCCAGCCTTCTATGTATGAGTAGGGGGTAAACCCTTAATTCTCCTCTCACGGGGACCTCCTCACGCTTTTCAGTGAAGCCAAGTGTGCTCGACGCCTTATAGTCCACATAGCCAAAGTCATATACACCAACCCTATCACACTTTATGGTGTAGCGTAGTGTGGTGCTCTCCCCAGATTTGAGTGTGCACAAAAGTGTTGTTGAACCCTTTGCAACACTGCAGTGCTCGGGTGGTTTATCCACTAACTCAAACCTTGGCAGTCCCCCACCCCGATTCATCACTTTTAACTCCACCAGTACCTCTTCGCCAAGTATTGCTCTCTGAGGGGTTATTGTGCGCTCAAAGGTGATGTTTGGCTCAGGCGCTTGGCTAAACAGGTCAAATACCACGAGCACGATGAGTGGAATGGCGAATAGGCCTATCGGTGAGGCTGTTGCAGCTGACAGCCACACGCCCAAGGTTGCTAGGGCGATCGCCGCTATAAGTTTGGGTGTCAACTCAGTCCACCTTGGGCACAGGCACGCTTTTTAGAACGCTCTCAACAACCTCCTCTTGGGTCACACCTCTTATAGAGTACTCTGGTGAAAGTATGAGCCTGTGGGCCAACACGGGGATAGCGACACTCTTAACATCTTCTGGAATGATATAGTCTCTTCCAAGGCAAGCAGCTCTAGCCTTGCTCATTCTAAGAAGGTGAATTGTACCCCTCGGGCTCACACCCACATCCACACCCTTTGAGGCACGAGTGGTAGCCGCGAGCCTGACGACATATCTTTTAATGTCTGGGTGGGCGTACACAGAGTCCACGGTACTCTGAAGCCCTGTTACAACCTCGGGGGTGGCAACCTTCTCAACACTCTCCATACTGTCACCTACCTTTTCCTTTAAATCGAGTATACCCAATTCTTCCTCTTCTGTGGGATAACCCATTCGAAGCCTCACAGTGAACCTGTCCAGCTGTGCCTCGGGTAGTGGGTATGTGCCTTCATACTCTATAGGATTCTGTGTACCCAGAACCATGAATGGTGATGGTAACACAAAGGTGTTGTTCTCAACACTCACCTGCCTCTCCTGCATTGCTTCAAGTAGAGCTGACTGTGTTTTGGGTGGGCTACGGTTTATCTCGTCGGCTAATAGTATCTGGGTGAACACGGGGCCTTTCACAAACCTGAAGCCTCCCACACCGTCAAGCACAAACGTACCAGTTATATCCGCCGGTAGCAGGTCTGCGGTAAACTGGACCCTTCTAAACTCACACCCAAGCGCCGCAGCGAAACCCTTAGCTAGCGTGGTCTTCCCAAGCCCAGGGTTATCCTCAAAGAGCACGTGTCCTCCAACGAGCAGGGTGTAGCAAACCATCCTAATCACCTCCTCTTTACCCACTATGAGTCGGGAAAGAGAGTGTGTGAGAGATTCAGCGAACTCTCTGTGTGATATCAACCCATATTCACCTCATCACCACGTTTTTCAAAGTTTGTTTCAAACCTCGGTTTACTCGATAAGACTAGGCTGAGTGCCCCTTCGAGGCTCCCCGCCGTGCTAAGGGCTTCCACAAGCATATGCTCAAATCGGGATGTGGCCACAACCTCTTTTTGGGTGTGCTTGAAGTCACCGAAACGCGCGTAGTAAAGCACCCTACTCCTAGCCCTCCCATTAGTTTTGGCTCTGCGCGCTCGGCTAGCCCCAGTAACATGATTAATACTCCATAGAGCCAAGTATGCGCACGCCAAACCTAAGAGCGCCGCGTCCACCAGCCAATACCTAGCTTGGGTGTAGACAAATAGTGCAAGGGTGAACCCGAAAAGAAGCATCCAGCCCTCAAACCTTAGGGCCAAGCTCCACACGCCTCCTAACAGCCTCCAGGAAGTGGGCCATAAAACTCGATAAGACTCTCTCCTCTTCAGGGCTCAAACCCTTCGAGTAACGTGAACGGCCGAAAACCTCGGCAAAAGTCTTCGCTTCAACCCTATCTAGACCCATAACGGTGGCCACCCTATCGAGGTACTCTGTGGGGGCCTCCCAACTTTCCTCCTTTACACCCAGCCTCGCACACAGGTCTCTGAGACGCCTATAATACTCGGCAAGCACACCAAGCTTGGCTGCGCCATACGTGGAAGAAAAACGCTTAGAAGCCTCTTCAAGTAGTGAGACGGACGCTATCAAATCATAGACGCTACCTTCACCCTCCCTAAACAACACGAAAAGGACGCCTCCAGCGGCCACCATACCCAAAACGGCGTAGCCCACCCACATGGGAACAACCAACCTTCCACTAGGGGACGCAGCCAACCCACCTTGCGCCGGAAGACTAGAATTAGGATGAATATACCGAAGCAGCGCAGACTGGTTGGTAGCCAAGGCGGGTAGACCCCCAATACTGATGTTTGGAAACGGGAGCTGCAACACAGGGGGGTTTACGCCCACAGTTCCCTTCAGGCCTCCCCCAAACACTGGTGAGAAGGCGAGGGCGCACAACCCAAGCAGAAAAACCAAAACAATAAGCCTTGCACTAAACACAGAATTCTCCACACGCCCCAAAATATAACATTAACCCTACCCCCCATTAAAAGACGGCTTCAAAATCTAGAATACTTTATATCATAATATGACAAAATATATTTCTTTAATATATGGCCGATTAAAAGAGCATGGCTCACCCGCACCAAACTCCCACAATATTTAAACCACAATTGTCAACCTTAGTATTGTAATGCTCTTGCACAACAAGACGTTACGGTCACGTTCCCCTATGTTGACGTAGTCGGCTATACAGTGAATTTTATACATTCACTTCTAGTTCCCTAAACAGAGAAATTTAACGGCTTATTAAGAGCGCTGCGTTGTATGAATCCGTGACACAGTTTGGTGGTGTCTAGGCCCACGGCCCCTACAAACACTGTGGAGATGTACGCCTATATAGCAATCTCTTTGACCACGTTCACGAACTTCGCCGAAACATATTCTCCGAAGACCCTCTTGACCGTTGAGAACGCCACTCAACCCTCCACTGTAGCCGAATCTGTGTCCTCCCTCACAAAGCCTTCCTTATGAAGCACCGCTGCTACACATTATTACGAGCTTTCTAGCCATGCCTCCTTTGCACTTGGACACCAACCCCCTCCTCGCCCTGATCACCGGCTTTGTCCCACGCTCTGCGGGAAAGTTCTCCTTCAAACCATATGCTGCACTGGCCAGCACCCCGCTTACCCATCCCGACTTTCTCTTGAGCTTTCCTGACAAGACTTCTCAGACTCCAACCACCACCATCGCCACCTCTCCCTGACACACCCATCGAGACAATCAGACCACTCCCCATATCCACGGCAAAATATATATTCAGATACCCTTTCTCTACCTTCCACCTGCTAATCCAGTCGCCTATATTGCGCACCTTTATCCCCGAAGAGTCCACAGCTATGCTGATAAGGGAGTTCGACTTGACAAAGGAATCATCAATATCCATCCTGAGCCTGTTCACCCTACTATCTATTGTGCAGTAGTCTGGTGTGTTCAACCCTACAACGAACCTAGTAGGGAGAGAGCGAAACCATCAGTCTGCCTGTTAGGCAAACTGAAAAGCAGTCGCACATAAGCCGGGAAGCAGATGTGTGATTTTGGGTAGTGGTGTGGCTTACCCACACTTCTTCCCCTTGTCTTCCTCTTCCAACAGCTCCCTTCTCAACTCCCACATAAGCATAGAGGTAAGGTAGAACCCACATCTCTCCCCTCAAAAAAGTCTTGTTGTGATTTTCCCAATTACTCGACACTCTGTCAGACGACACACAACCAAGGAGAGTCAGAAGGGTTTAAGCACAGTTAAATCGAACCCCCGATTGTGGGCTCAAAGTGTGCAATACACCATCACAGCAAACCCTTAAACGGATATGGGTTGCAGTTGCGGGATCACGAGAGCTTTGACGCTGTTAAACACTATCTCGAAAAAACACACTTATAAAAGTGTATTTTATGGTCACAATCTGCGTTGCAGCATAAAATTTTTATGCAAGGCTTCTGGTATTTATGCTATGTTTACAATTAAAAGTCGAAAGGGTGTAAGTAGAAGTATTGTGGCCGCAGTGGTTGTCTTGGTGATAATAGTTATCGCGGCGGTCGTGGTGATAGCGACGCGCACGCCAAGTAAATCTTCTTCTACAACACCTACATCGTCAACACAACCCACAACTAGTGTGAGCAGCACCACTAGTATCACGGTACCAAACAACATAACAGTGGATGAGATTCCTGCGCCTGTGAGCGTCGACCCCGCTTCGAGTTATGATGTTGACGGTGGTGAAATAATTCAGAACGTATACCAGACACTTATATTCTACAATGGTAGTAGTAGCACGAGCTTTATAGGTGTACTTGCCAAAAACTGGACCCAGTCACCAAATGGTACAGTCTATACGTTTAACCTATGGCCCTTCGAAAAGTTCAGCGACGGTACACCTTTGAATGCAAGCAGCGTATGGTTTTCGTTCTACCGAACGATGATGGTCAACCTCGGAATATCTTTCTATATAAGCGAATATTTATCGGTGAATGATGGGAAGGGGTTCGTGGGCATAACTGGGTCGGGTAAGCCCGGATTGATTGAGCTTCCAAACGGGATAGTTCAGGCGCTTGAGTACGCCGGCATACAGCTTCCATCCTCAAATCAGACTGAGATGATGCAACAGGCAGCCAATGACCTCGTATACATCTTATCCAATTTTAACGCTGCTAATATCACTATACAGAAGGTGATGGAGTATCCGAACCAGGCTGTCTGGGTCGCCGGCCCATACACAGTTGTTATGCACCTTGACTATGCTTTCTCAGACTTCTACCAAACAATAGCCGGTGGAGATGGTTCTATAGTGGATCCGGTGTTCGTGGATCAGCATGGGGGTGTGCAGATTGACACCGCTAACACTTACCTTACGAGCCACGCGCTTGGCTCAGGGCCCTACATACTTGAAACCCCTATTGGTGGCTCAAGCGTTATACTTCAAGCTAACCCCAACTATTGGGCTAAGAATGTACCGCCTCAAGATAGGAATATTATGCTTAGCATACCCAAGATACCTACAATCGTTATTGACTACCAATCTAACGAGGCGGTCAGAGTGAGTGATATAAAGCAAGGGCTTGTGGCCATCTCCCAAGTGGAGATCCCTGACCTCTCAGAGTTATCCTCTGTTCCCACAGTGTCAATACACGTTTGGGGTCCATCCGCAACTATCGACTTCCTTACAATGGACGCCTACCAGTACCCGTTTAACATAACGAATGTTAGACTCGCAATAGAACACGCCATTAACGCCACACAGATACAGCAGGATGTTTATAGCGGGTACGCAAGGAGCTATGTAGGTCCATTGGACCCAGTGATGGCTTACTATAACTCCTCGATACAGGGTTACTCGTATAACCCAGCTGAGTCGATAAGTCTTCTTGAGCAGGCTGGTTTTAAGGTTGTACTTTCCAATGGCACCGTTTTGAACCCGAACGGAAAAACGCTACCACCCTTACCGCTTACATACAACAGCGCGAGCCAAGCTGATGAAGAGGAGGCTACGATAATACAACAACAGCTCAAACAAGTGGGCATAACGGTTGAGCTCAACCCCGAGGCGTTCACAACAATCATAGAGGATATGCTTGCACCTGCGAACTCACCTACATATCCAGGCTTCCAGATAGCTGGTAACACACCAGTGTTCATCGGCCCCTCTGACCCAGCTGTATACCTAACCTACTGCCCTGTACGTTGTCATCACGGGGATCCGGCCTACCTGAATGATACAGTGGTCAACACTCTTGTATACCAGATATTACACACCGCCAACACCACAAAGCTACAGGAGTTGTACAATGATCTAACAATAAGGGTTAACCAAGACGCCCAATATGTATGGCTCGACGACTTTACAGCATACACGGTTTCGCTCAGCAGTGTGCAGGGCCTGTGGTACAACCCGGGTCTATTAGGAGTATTCTATGCCTCCCTCTACTGACCTGAAAAGAACCGTGGAGTCGCATGAGTTTATTAGGTTACGTATTACGTAGAATTCTTTTTTCCTTTTTTGTCGTACTTGGGGAACTCGTAATAGTGTTTTATCTTACAAATATAGCCGCACCAAACCCGGCAGCAATATGGGCTGGACCTGAGGCAACACCTCAACAGATAGCGCTTGTGACCTCACTGTACCACCTAAAGTCCCCGTGGTATATTCAGTTGGCATACTACTTAAAGAATGTTTTAACTGGTAACTGGGGAGTGTCGCCCCTATATCAGAGACCTGTCATCTCACTAATAGAGCAGTACCTTCCTGTCTCACTTGAGCTAGCCATATTTGCCTTCGTGCTCAAAGTTTTGCTTGAAGTCCTCTTAGGTGTGGTTTCAGCTATCAGGCCTGGGGGGTTGGCAGATGGCGCTATAAAGGTTTTCTACACGGTAACAAGGAGCATGCCACCCTTCCTCTTGGCGCTTGGCCTACTTTTGGTTTTCGCCTATGAACTCAAAGTCTTCCCATCCTCCCAGCCAATCAACCCGCTTATCGCTCTCAAAACCCCTCCGTTTAAGGTTTACAATCCCTTTACACATACATACGCCGAGATTTGGCTTATTGACAATATGCCTGTCCTGAACGCCCTCCTTGTGGGTGACTGGACAGCGTTTCATTCAGCTGTTCTGCACGCTATTCTTCCAACTGTAACACTCGTTTTCTTTGGATTCGGCGGTCTTGTCAGACTTGTTAAAGTTTCAATGATCGACGCCCTGCAAAGTGACTATATTAGGACCGCGAGGAGTAAAGGGCTTGTAGAGCGGGTTGTAGTTTTTCGCCACGCGTTACGCAACTCGTTGCTACCAGCTACCACACTCATGGGGCTCATCTTCGCACAACTTGTTTCAGGTAGCCTTGTAGTAGAGACGGTGTTCGACTACTATGGGCTGGGTTACTATATAGGTCAGAGTCTGCTAACTTTTGACACGCCCTCACTCATTGGAGGCACTATCGTTATAACGATACTTATAGTGGCAAGTAATCTGGTGACAGACCTGCTTTACGGTATGCTTGACCCGCGAATAAGGGTGTAAAACATGAGTATCACCATAGAGAGTATTTCAGCCCGAATTTTTTTAAGAAAGCCATCAGCGCTGGCAGGACTCGCGATTTTAGCGCTGTTGTATTTAATAGCTATAATCATTGTGGTTGACCCACACCTCCTCACCCACTATAATCCTGATGCCCTCAACTTTGCGGACGCAAATCGACCGCCATCGCTAACCCACCTTTTCGGAACAGACGCTTATGGGAGAGATATTTTTACAAGGGTGCTCTACGCTTTACCCCTCGACTCAGCTATACCGTTCGCTATAGTGGGATTCGGCGTAGTACTGGGTACAACGCTAGGCACTATAGCAGGTTACTTTGGCGGGTTTGCCGAAGAGGTAATACTCAGGGTGACTGATGTATTCTTTGCGTTTCCCTCAATTATTTTAGCCTTAGCGATAGCCTCAATCCTCGGTCAGGGAGCCCAGAGTGAAAGGGTTTACTATAGCATACTTGCGCTTATGGTGGTGAGCTGGCCTTTCTACACTAGGCTTGCACGTGCGCAGATCCTCGTCCTAAGAAACGCTCCATTCGTCAAGTTCGCTGAGCTCTCTGGCCACGGTTCTGTGTACACAATGAGAAAACACATCCTTCCACATATAACCCCAATAATAGTGGCCTACGCTTCACTTGACATGGGCACAACGCTACTAACCTACTCGGTTTTTGCATTCTTCGGACTTGGAGCCCAACCCCCCACACCCGAGCTAGGAAGAATGGTCTACAGTGGGCTTAGCACGCTTCCCGGAAACTGGTGGTGGTCCCTCTTCCCTGGTATAATACTCACACTCTTCGCACTAGGCTATTCACTAGTGGGTGAGGCGCTTAGGGACGTCTTGGACCCAAGGCTACGTGGTACAACATGAACACCCTATTAAGCATAAAAAACCTTCGGGTGAGCTATCCTTCTAAGGGTGGGTTAATGGCCGCTGTGAGAAACATATCACTGGAAGTTGGAAAGGGAGAGATAGTTGGATTGGTGGGCGAAAGTGGTTCAGGGAAAAGTACGCTTGCTCTCACAATACCTCGACTACTTCCTAAGGGGGCAGTCGTTGAAGGTTTTGTTGAGTTTATGGGTGTAAACCTGCTCAAACTACCCGAGCGGCAGATGCCCAAGTATAGGGGCACAGGTATCACGATGATTTTCCAAGAACCACTCACAAGCCTTAACCCAGTTATGAGTATTGGTGATCAGCTGGCTGAAGCTGTAGCAGTTAGTAGCGACTTGAGGCGCGGGGTTGTTTTCAGGCAGGGTGCTCCCCCCACCGACACCACGTTCACTGCAGCGAAGCTTGGAGTGAAGCGTTTTGATAGTCACGTTAAGAGCGAGCGCGTGATAAACGCGTTAGAAAAGGTTGGTATAAGGGAGCCAATTGAAACCTTAAAGAAGTATCCCCATCAGCTTTCTGGTGGTGAGCGCCAAAGAGTCATGATTGCCATGGCCTACTTATTAGCCCCAAAACTTCTAATAGCAGACGAACCAACAACAGCGCTCGACGTCACAACACAAGCACAGATACTAAGGCTACTACTCGAGCTAAGAAAAGAAGTGGGCACAGCAATAATACTTATTTCGCACGACCTCCTCGTGGTGGGTCAAATAGCCGATAGGGTTTACGTGTTCTATGCTGGGGAAATAGTTGAGTGTGCACCCACGCATGCGATATTCAAAGATCCAATGCATCCATACACTAAAGGTCTGTTCGCATCCATACCCACTATCTACAAATCGCAGGGTCGTATCACACCCATAGGAGGTGATGTTCCATTTATGGGCCAACTACCCACAGGATGCAAATTTCACCCCCGCTGTCCATATGTGATGGAGAACTGTAAACATATTGAACCAGAGTTAAAAGAGGTTGGTGAGAACCACTTTGTCCGCTGTCACCTCTACTGATAGCGAGCCGCTACTTAGTGTACGCGACCTTAGCGTAGAGTATACATTAAGAAGTAGCCTTTTTGGTTCATCAAGATTTAAACTCAGAGCCCTCGACCATGTTACACTTGACGTAAAACAGGGTGAAGTTGTCACAGTCATAGGCGAATCCGGCTCGGGTAAAACCACACTTGGCCTAGCATGCTTGCTACTCATAAAACCCTCATCGGGTGAAGTCTATTTTAAAGGAACACGTCTCAACCAACTCGACTCAAAGAAAATCAAAACACTAAGAAGCCGTATGAGGATAGTTTTCCAAGATCCATACTCTAGCCTTGACCCAAGAATGAGAGTGGGTGATATTATTGCGGAACCCCTCCTTACCTCGAACCCCCAAGATAAAGACTGGGTTAATGAGCAAGTAAAGCAAGCATTAGCCTCTGTTAGACTTGATGAGCACGCAACCCAGAAGTATCCGCACGAGTTTTCAGGCGGCCAAAGGCAGAGGATTGCCATCGCACGTGCAATAGTTGGGAACCCCGAGTTTATTGTTCTTGACGAACCAACCTCAAGCCTCGATGTTTCAGTTCAAGGCCAAATACTCAATCTATTACTAGACCTACAAGAGAAGAAAAAATTGAGTTATCTATTTATAACGCACAGCATGAGTGTTGCAAAATACATATCAGACAGAGTGTGTGTTATGTATGCAGGTCGAGTCGTTGAACTGGGCAATGTGAAGGACCTAATTGAGAACCCCCAACACCCCTACACAGTGGACCTAATCAACTCGGTACCAAGCTTCGACATAACACGTAAGGTAACGGATTCGGAAACCAAGCCATTTTGGGTGGCGCGACCAGCAAAAGGCTGCCCCTACGCTCCAAGGTGTAGTCGTGTAATGGAAAAATGTAAAACTCAGGAACCAGCGCTTATGGGTGATATACACAAGGTTGCATGTTTCCTCTACCACCCATACGCTGTTGATGAAAAGCAGGGAAACAAAACCGAAGGCCTTACGAAGGAATAGTAAAAATTATTATGTTGTAGCTTTGTATTAGTGGCTATCAAGTTGAAAACCAGTTGGACGGAAATTCACTTCAATAATAACCACAGTTAGTTTTAAATCAGTTTATATGCAACTTATGATTATTTATTCAAACCTTAATATAGAGTTTTTCCGAAACAATTAGGAAATTTATTCGCCCAGATTAGCCACTAAAAACCTCTAGTGATTTTTGCTTTGCGGGCTATGGCTCGCTTTATAATAGTATTTGGTATGAGCCTTCTGCTTACAGTGTGATTGCAATAATTCGTCAATAACTCAATAATTTTACATCGCAAAAACAGAACACCATATTTTTGTATGAGATTTGGGTATTTACTCGCAAAAATTCGCTTACCCCAAATAGAAAATTAAAAGTACACTGCAATAGGTCAACATTACCAAGGTGGTTTATTATGCCTTGTTGCCTCTGGGAAACGCTTTAACAGGAAGGTCTTACCTATGCGCCTTCTACCATACACGATTATGAGCTGAGGCTTGCCCGTACGATATAAATTTTTCAAGAAACGCGATCTCCACTTTTCTATCCACTAAAACATTATTCTCCAAAACATAACTATGATAAGCATAATTATTTTAGCAATGTTGATAGCTTGTTTCACAAGTTAATGCGATTCCCTCTCCCTAGGATAGGAGAGGTCGAGCGCGCCTCTTCGCAATGTGAACTGAAAAATCGGTATGAGGCGTCGCCTTTAGGACAGCACAGACGGTTGATATGGAAACCTAGAGTACGTTTTAACCTACAATTATCCCCTTGAATTCGAAAGAGTGAATCCAATAGCCATCTCCTTACGTTAACACGAGTTTGATGGAATTTTCGAGGTTTATACGCGCCAAGAATATTGCACGGATGGAGCTAGGATTTTACAGGGCTTATTAGTTGGCGGAAGAAGTCTTTCTGTGTTTCACGATTGGAAGGAGGCTAGGAATAGTGGGAGTGTTTGTTTGTCAAGTGTGATATATTCTTTTATGTGTCTGGGTTTGATGGAGCGGTGATACCCCCATTTCACTTCTATCCCCACCTGTTTTTTCACCCCAGAGTGCGACCACATCCACTTCACTGGAGTTTCTCCAATAGAACACACTGTGGGATCGTGCTAGGTGTGTCGCTGTCATAGCCTCCGCCACGCACGCCTGATCATATGGTGTGTTTATGTACTCTAAGAGGGGGTCGGTAAAGTATATTTTCGGGTCTTTCGATGGGCTACCCTACCCGACGGCTCGACCAGTTCGAGTGTTTTCACCACGAGTAGTTTTTCTAGCGTTTCAACGTAGCTTTGAGCGGTGTTGGAGGAACCTATGGATGTGTTTTTCGTTATGCTAAGCCAGCTCACAGGGGTGCATCCCGCCCTAAGAAGAAATGATAATACCTCCTTCATGTAAGCCTTACTTTTCCCCACCTTTGCCCAGTCGACCCTAAGCCAGTCAAGCATACTCTTCTTGGTGGTCTCAGATACTCTGCCGCGCTCAGCCTGCTCCTTTTCGGCTGCTGGGAAGCCGCTTGTGTGCATATAGTCTTCAAAAGGCGGCGTATCGTGTCTTGGTATAGCTTGTTGGCCGCCAAAGCTTCGGTAAGTGTCGCATAATCGTGTGTTCTATGGAGCTTTATGGGGGAGAGAAGTTCCGTCTAGGAAGAGAAGCGCAGGGGTGTGAGTGTTATATCCACGACTTTACCCCGTCTGCCGCGGAAAGCTTTACGCCCCTTCACAAGCTCTATGCCGGCCGACCCGCTGACCGTTACCACATCTCTACTGAGTGAGCCGTTATCTATCCTAGACTTTAAAGCCCTCAACCATTCGTTCACAAAAGTGACCTCATCCAAGAATATAAACGATGTGCTAACCCCCAAACCCTTCTCGAGACAAGGTAGGAGTCGGGACCTCTCCGAGCTCCACGTAGTCGCTGATTTCATCGCACAAATAGTAGAACCCACACCTGCGGTCAACCTCCTCTAATAATTCGTGTATAACGAGCTTTATTAGTGTGGTTTTCCCAACTGTTCTGGACCCGCAACAAAATTGAGAAAAACGCTCAAGTGATATTAAGTCCACCTCACGTGAACGCCACTTTAACGCAGAGTGGATCCAAGCGGTATAGGTGGGGTCTTCTTTGCGAATCCACCACGTTAAACCTCTCTATTTTCGATATCATTGAAAACCAATATATATAAGGATTTTCAAACAAACTGAAAACCTTAAACCATCGACATGTATCGACACAAAAATGTTCTTCACACACCTCTATACCCCCTCCAAAAGGAATCCACTGCCACTAACACACATCTATCCTCTAAAAAATCGCTTAGCGGTCGACCAAAAACCAGCTAATCCCCAGTATCAGAGGGATTTCACAAAGAGTCTTTCGTATTAAGGGTGACATGTTTGATTTGGAGTCATGAGTTATTAGTAGTATATGGTATGGAAGGCTTGAGCCACTCAAGTTGACCTGTGGGCATTAAGAGAAGAACTTTGGCTTCTTTCCAAAATCTCACGGTGAATTCCAGATCCCACTTTTTAATCGGTTTTAGCCACGTTGAATATTAGAACTCCTAGTTTTAAATTGAATTTTGGTTACGGGATTCTGAGTGTGGGAGACTACCCAACACCCTAATTGGGCATTAGGCCGTCTACTTTGTTCGCTTGTTCTTGATGGTTTGGAGTTTCTTTGCAGCTCCCCCCATAACAGGTTTTGGGTTTGAAGCGCTAGAGCGTTGTGCGACCGCACTTTGCAAAGCTGGCTCAGCGTATCGGTGGGTTTGTGGGACAATTTGACTTGTGTAGTAGCCAAGCGCAGCCTCCGCGACCCAATTGTTGAACAGCCTCAGTGTTTTTGCCGATTCTTGACCTTTGTGTATGTTTGTTAAACTTTTGGGTGAAACTGGGGCTTGTGGGCAATGTTTATATGAGAAATTTAGCGTATAAATATTGGGGCAAGGTGTATGGTGGGTTATAGGTTTAAGTGCAAAGATGTGGGGATGAAGTGCGACTTCGAAGTGAGGCACGCGTCGTCCAAGGATGAACTCATGCAGATCGCGGCCACACACGCTAAGATAGCCCACAACATGCAGACTATACCACAAGACGTGGCCGCCAAGGTTAGTTCTGCCATAAAAGAGGACTAATATTCTTCCATCTTTCCTCTCTTTTTTGGGTCCGCGCGTTTTGAGGGATAACAAATCAACGCGTCAGTCGTCGCCTTCCGCTCCTAGACCCATATCAGACTAAATATTTGGTAGACCACGCCAACAGGTATAGATAGACAAGACGTGCCCTATGTGAAAGATATATCGGAAGGTGCACTTCCCCCAACATACATTCACGTATGCTTTGAGCCGATATTAGTGAGTAGAACCCTTGAACACGGTTTCGAAAAACACATTCAACCGGCTCCCACCACAACCCATAGGTGAGGCTATCAGTTGTGGAGCTTCCAAACGAAAAGTACCAATAGTTAGCCGACTGTTAAATGTGAGCCACACCCTGAAGGGTGATGTTTTCCCGCTCATGCATATAAAACCCTTGACGGTTAGCCAATATTAATTTGTCGAACGTGTGTAAAAGTAACGCAAGTTGAAGGTTCGAGAGTCTGTGGAAGTGCCCGTGGATACATGTGTAGGTTAAACCTCCTGCGGATTCTCTTCCATGCGGACACCTTGTGAGTTTTTATATACTGCGTTTTAGTGGCGCTTTACTGTCTTGCAACCCATGTGAGCACGGCGAACCCGGCTAGGCCGAGGATGCTCATCGCAAGTAGTGGGAGAGCCACGTCGGCCGAATACTTTGCTGAGAATGTAAAGTAAACACCTAGGGAGGTGGCGCTCTGCGCGAAGAACACCCCGGACAGCAGGGCGAGTCCATAGCTGAACTTAGATTTAAGGTCTGCAGCTCTCCTTAAGTATAGGGCGAAGAGCCATGCTGTGAGTATAGCGCTAACAGCAGCTATAAACAAATCGGCGGTCCACAATATGCCTAGGGACATAGGCCAATCACCTGATGCCCCTCCGCTTATTAAAACCTATCCGCCCCTCCAAGATCTCCATGAATACATCGCTGTGATCCACAAATGTCTTCGAAGGGAAGTATAGCGTGCCATATTTTGGGCCTTCAGCTACAACTAAACCGTTCTCCAATAGAATGTTTAAGTGGTGTGTCACCGTCCTATAGTTGACGCCCAACGCCTCGGCAAGTTGGTGCGCGTTCATGGGTTTTTCATGTAGAAGTTTTAGGATTTTAGCCCTCATGGGTCCACCGCGTGAACCAGCAATAACCCACCAGAAGAGGTGTTCCACCGACCGAAACGCTGGGCTCATCGCTAACACGCAGTATAAACATCTACATCCATGGACCAATATCTTTGTTTCGCAGAGCACATCGAACAAATCCGTATAAAACGGAAAAACATGTGACCCTAACAACGTTTAGTGTCAAAGCTAAAGCGCTGATTAAAGCTTGGCTTAGGATCAATTAATAAGTGTGTTTATAAGCCTCTCTACTAGCCAGATTAGGCTGTGTGGATTGTTATAAAGCCGTGAAAACCCAAGTTCCGTGTTGCCGCTATGTGTAGAAAGGCTTTTTAACAAGCAAATATTTTAATTGTTATGGGTGCTCGTTTTCCCAACAATCGGTGTTGATACGTATGGGGGTGGCCTGAATGGGTGATGGTCTTCCCAATAGGCGCTGTGGAATTTGCATTTAAGAGAAGCAGGTTGCCATTTGGATCAACATTCGAGAGAAGTATACAGCTCATGCGACTTGTGGGCCACGTGTTGGGTGGGTGCAGGGTCAACTTTGACGCTGAAACCCCCAACGAAAGACTTAGTGGAGCCGCTCTTGAAGAGCTCTGCTCATCGGGTTTTATGTTCTCCGAGACATACCAAGTATGCCAGCCAGATGGGAATGAATACCTTGACATTCTACTGAAAAATTATAGGTCGCACAAGGTGTTCGGCCTCAACCTAGTGATGGGTAACCCTCATTATGGTGTCAGGCCACGGTTAAACACACTCCTAGAAATGATGTTATCGCTAGCCAAGCAGGGTGATGAAAAGAGGATTAAAGTGGGTGTTGAAGGCCCTCACAACGGCCTGAGGATCATTCGAGAGTGCGCGAGACTTGGGCACACTGCGTATATACTCAACACGCCTCAAGCAAGTCAGCTCATCAAGGAGTGCAATGTGCTGGGTGTTCAAGCTAGTGTTTACACACCTGTCAGGCTCTCCAAGTGTTCCAGACAAGCTCTACACGAAACGCTTGGGTTAATGGCAGACTATCTCAAGCGTAGAGGGTTGAGCAACCACACACCAACCCAGCCCGCCCACGAGTATGTGGTGTTTGGTTCACCCACCGACGTTAAGACAAGACTTAAGACTTGGTTTGAGCTTGGGGTGAAAAGCGTGGTGCTAAGCCCAGTGTACACCACATTAGAAGACCTTGAGCAACAACTACGCTATATATCCCAACTAGTGGAAAAATAGGTGTTTGTTAGAGGTTTATCTCTATACCCTGCTTTGGCTTAAGGCTTCTCCAATCCGCGTTTGACGCGGGCTTACCCTTAAGCCTCTGCACATAGTTGTAGGCTGAGAGAGCGGCCGCACAACCCTGACCCGCCGATGTAATCGCCTGCTTGTAGGGCGTGTCTGTCACGTCTCCCGCGGCGAAAACACCCTGCCTAGAAGTGCGCCCCTCCTTGTCCACCACGATCTCCCTTTTCTCGTTGAGCTGTACGAAGCCTTTTAGGAACTCGGTTTTAGCCACGTATCCAATCTCTATGAAGATTCCATCAGCCGTCAACTGGCTTCTCTCCTTGGTCTTCGTGTTCTCTAACACCACCTTCTCAAGCTTCTTGTCACCAACAAGCTCCACCACCCTACTGTTGGATATGGGTTTCACGTTTGGTAACCTAAGCACCTCTTCAACCAAATCCTCGCTTCCAACGGGCTTGTCGTGCGTGAAAACATAGTAGATTGTTGAGCACAGATTTGCAAGATAGTTAACCGCTTCAAGACCCTGGTCACCGACCCCCACGACCACCACACTCTTAGCCTTGAAAAGTGGGCCGTCGCAAACAGAACAGTAGGATACACCCCTACCCTTAAAACGCTCCTCGCCAGGCACCCCCAAATCGCGTGGAGTCTTACCGAAAGCTAGTATCACGGATAACGCATGGTACTCTGTGTATGGAGTTTTAAGCTCAAAGCAGAGGCCACCGCACTCATCCGATTCCTGTATGCCCACCAATTCGTCATACACAAATTCCACACCATACATTTCAGCGTGCTCCTTGAGTTTGTTGGCAAGGTCAAATCCACTAATAGTGGGGAACCCCGGATAGTTTTGTATCTCGTTTGTTAGAAGCATTTGGCCACCGATATCCTTGGTTAAAACGAGCGTTTTTAGCCCCATCCTCGCCGTATAGAGAGCTGCCGTAAGGCCTGCCGCAGCACCACCTACAACTATAACATCATACGCGTTCGACTGCTCCTTTCTAACAGCCATACTAAATACTACGACACAATAGTAAATAAACTGTTTCCCAAAGCTGCTTGAATTTTCTGTAAGATTCTTCCCGACGCATGATACCCATCTGACCCGAACCACATCAAACATGTCTCCGAGTGTGTGTAGATGACCAAATGTGGTGTGCAGCAGAACCACTGGTGGCTCTGGGAGGCACAGAAGGTTGTGACGTTGTGGTATCAGCTCACATGTAGAGTTCGGGTTGGCGTATACAACTCTAACAGTGTGTCCATAAAACAACTCGGGGCACCCATCATAAGAGCATCCCGACTATGAAAACTAGTTCTTAGTCCACCACACGCTCACCTTCTACACATTCACCTGCACGCTTAGTAATTACACCAGGATTACACGTGCACGCCCAAGCTCTGAACGATGTGGTGCTGAAGGTTGTCTCGGGTTCTGGGTGGTTGTGTGCACAGCACCCATGAAACCATGGATGGTCTTGAACATTTTCACCGCCACTTGAAATTCAAAAAACTTATCGTTGGGGTGACGCGTATACCCTTATAAAACGGGCATGAGTTTATTTTACGTACTAAGTAGGATAAGTTAAGGGGTGTAAGGCTATGTCTCAAAACGAAAACCTTGACGACGAAGTTGAGAAACTCAAACTTAGAAAGATACAGGAATTATTGCGCCAAGCCGACTCGAAGAAGCCAGCAAACAACGAAAATGTGAAACCGCAACTCATAACACTAACGGATCAAAACTTTGAGCAGGAAATCAGGAAGAATAGGGCCATGGTGGTGGATTTCTGGGCTCCATGGTGTGGGCCGTGCCGCATAGTATCACCCATAATCGAGCAACTCGCAGCCCAGTACGCTGGTAAGTTGGGGTTTGGAAAACTGAATGTGGATGACAACCCATACACGGCCCAAGCCTACGGTATACAAGGCATCCCCACAATTATGTTCTTTAAGTATGGGGAACCAGTTGACATGATAGTTGGGGCTGCACCAAAGTCGTACATTGCCTCAAAGATTAACCAACTATTAGATCAGGTAGCCTAAGAAAAAACTGAGAAGTATTAGAAATCACTTCTTCTGTTCTTGCTGCTTTTCTTCTTTCTTCTCCTCTTTCTTCTTCTTAGGCACCCCCATTTCACCCCCAAATTAAAACTACTATCACAGGTAAATAAACACTTTCCCGAAGGACCACCAAGTGCACATGGCGCATCGAGTGTGCAAGGGTGAAGCACACCAACACTTTATGCCACCAATTCGTACATGGTGGATTGGGTGACACACGAACACGCCCACACCCATAGGCGCAACACTAATACCCAATAAGGTGTGGGCCACCCTACTTTTTGGCGGGTAAAAACGAGGCTTAAAAAGTGGATTCTACGGTTAGCCGTTCTCTACTGTGACTAACCGTTGCGCTCCATGCTTGAGCCTTAGCGTGTAGCTCGCTAGGTTTTCGAGCAGCTGCCTTATAAATTTCTCGGCATCCCTGTCTTTGAGCCTTCCTTCATCATCAAACTTCTGCGGTGCGAACGTCACAAACACTTCTGGCGTGTTTACTGGGTACATATTTAGGAACACACACATCTGTCTTAGGTGGTACTGAGCCCTTGCTCCACCGAGCATACCTATTGAGGCGCTCATTATGGCGACAGGCTTACCGTCAAAGGCGTTGTCACCGTACGGCCTTGAAGCCCAGTCTATCGCGTTTTTTAGAACCCCTGGGACAGAGTAATTGTATTCGGGTGTTACTATGAGTAGGGCGTCGGCTTGTTTTATCTTTGCTTTAAACTCCCTTACCTTCTCTGGCGGATTGGCTTCAAGGTCTTGGTTGTAGAGTGGTATACCTTCAAGGTCGAAGGTCTCTATGACCATGTTTGGCGGCGTTAAACGCACTGCCTCCTTGAGCAACATTTTGTTATATGAGGCTTTGCGGAGGCTTCCTGCGAACCCTAATACTCTGATTTTCCCATCCAAATTTACCACCAGTAAGGCAATTAAACTTAGTAAAAAAATATAAGCTTTACATTCATGGCTGAGTCACTCAAAGCGCATCTAACTACGACCAGCCTTAACACTCTCCTTTCTCCGTGACCTAAACTCTTCTAGCTTCGCCTTTAACTCTTGTGCGGACACCTTGTGCACCACTGGTGCAACACTCTTCGGCTCAATAGGCAGATCCTCATCTATGGAGATCTCGGCCCACATGGGTTTTCCATTCCGCTTCTTAAAGAAGCCGGCTTGGGCGATTATCTCGGCGGCCAGCTTGGGAACAATGGGCTCAAGCTCGACTGCGAGCGCCTTCAACGCTGTGAGCGCAACGTATAATACTTCAAGAGACCTTTGCTTGTCAGTCTTTGCAAGCTTCCAGGGCTCCTCCATGCTCAGAAATCTGTTCGCCTCAGCGGCCTGCTCAAGCGCAAGCCTACACGAAGCCCGTAACTCAGCCTTAGAATAGTGTTCGCCTATCTCCGCATGTCTCCTTAAGATTTCCTCCAAGCTTCCAGTATACCTTGGCGAAAGCTCGTGCACACTGAAATCAAAGCGTCCAGACGCAAATCTCTGAACCCCTATGAGTGTCCTATTGGCGAAGTTGCCTATCGCGTCGTTGAGCTCAGCGTTAACCTTCTCTTCTAGGATACCCCAACCGAAATCCACGTCGCCCACCTCAGGGCGCATGGAGATAAGCGTATACCTCCAATAATCCGCTGGTAACAACTCGAGCGCCTCATCTATCCATATACCTATACGCCTACTCTTCGAGAACTTCTGACCTTCAAATGTTAAAAACTCTGTGGAGCTTATCAGGCTTGGCTCGTTATAGTTTTCACCTGAAGCCTTAAGCAAGGCTGGAAGTATTATAGAATGAAAGGGGATATTGTCTTTACCTATAAAGAATGACGTCTTAGAGTTGGGGTTCAACCAGTAATCCCTCCACCCATCAGGGTTGCTGCGCGTCCTAAAATACTCTATTACTGCTGAAACATACCCCAGAACAGCCTCCATCCACACATATATCGTCTTACCCTCAGCGTTCGGGAATGGGGCTCTAATACCCCATTCACTGTCCCGTGTGAGAGACCTAGGCCTAAGCCCAGCCCTAACCCAAGACTTTGAGAAGTTTACTACGTTCTCAGAGAGTTCGGCTCTATTCAAATAATCCATCACGTAGTCCGAGAGTTTGGGTAAATCGAAGAACCATTGAGTGGTCTCCCTGAGCACAGTTTTTCCAGAGCAGAGCACACAGTATGGATCTATGAGCTCAGCTGAGTCAAGCGGCCTACCACAATTGTCACATTGGTCGCCTCTTGCGGGCCTAAAACCACAGTGTGGGCATGTTCCTTCAACAAACCTGTCTGGTAGGAATCGCTTATCCCGAGGGCAGTAGTGTACACGCTCAACCTGTGTGAACACATACCCATTCCTATACACCTTCATATAGTGGTCTCTTACGAAGTCTATGTGCACGGCCGACTCCGTTTCTGTATAGTTATCAAACGAGATCTCCCACGCCTTGAAGAGCTCTGAAATACGTTTGTGGTTGGTTTCAGCGAACTCTTTGGGGGAGACACCCCGCCTAACCGCCTCTACCTCTATTGGTGTGCCATGCTCATCTGAACCGGACACAAAAACCACTTCGTCACCAACAAGTCTATGGTAGCGTGCGAAAACGTCGGCTGATAGAGCTGAGCCTATAAGGTTGCCCAGGTGTGGCACATCCGAAGCGTAAGGCCAGGCAGAGGTCACGACCCACTTCATTTTGGTGTGAACATTTACGTGCGCCCATTAATTAAGCGTTAACAAAACGTAGACACGAAGTCGCTTCGAAACCACAAACACCAACAATAATGTGGTATATCATCGTAATAGTATGATTACTATTCTATGGCTTCCACCCCAAATCATCTGGAACGGCGTTCTCCCACCTCGTTATGTAGTTGAGTTTATATGGCTATGCTGCGCTAATGTTGTGGGTTTGAGCATTGGTTCTCGTTGACAGGTATAATCGCCCCCTACTTGGTGCACGTATATCCCTAAACTATAGCCAGTTCTGCAATTTTGCGTGTGTGTTCTGCCATAGGGAGGGGAATTCGCTCACATACAATATTGAGAGTGAAGCGGATATTCGTTATGCCCACGAAAAAAGTGGTGGCTCACAGACGCTCATGAGCGCTGCCGAAATCGCCAGAATAGCCAAGGTGCTGAAAAGCGTTGGCGTGGTAAGGTTCAAACTCACGGGGGGTGAGCCCATGCTGAGACCAGATATACTCAGGATAGTTAAGGACATAAGTACACTCGAACCACTGGACTTTGGGATGACAACTAATGCTACGAGGCTTAGGGTCATGGCGGATAAGCTTAAGGACGCGGGGCTCCAGCGGGTGAATATTAGTCTCCACAGCCTGGACAAGTGGAGGTTTAAAGAGATAACAGGTGTGGATAGGCTTGCTGACGTGCTTGGCGCTGTCGAAAGGTGTGTTGAGGTTGGGTTGACACCTGTTAAACTCAACTACGTTTTACTAAATGGGTTCAATGTGGACGAATTAGGTGGTTTTATGGATTATGCGTCCTCCTTCGGTGGAAAGGTTGAACTTCAACTCATAGAGCTGGTTAGGGAGGGTAGCGCAGCTGAGGATGGCTTCTTTGAAAAATACTATTATAGCCTCAACCAAGTGGAAAAGCAGCTTGAAGCAATAAGTGTAAAGAAGATTATAAGAAGTTTACAGAATAGGCCCAGATACCTAACAAATAAGGGTGTTTGGGTGGAGCTCGTGCGGCCCACGCACAACGCCTTGTTCTGCGCTAACAACGACCGTATTAGAGTGACGCCTGATGGGAAGTTTAAACCCTGCTTGATGAGGGATGACAATCTTGTTGACTTTCTCACACCGATGAGGAATGGGTGCACGGACGAGGAGTTAAAGAGGTTGCTTTTCGAAGCAAATATGAAGAGGGAACCATACTTTAAAAGGCCTAAATGCGCCATGGTTGAGAGGGGTGTTAGCGTGTGATTAGAAAGCAGGCATTCCGCCCAGGAGTGTACCCTAAGGGTTCAGTTGATCCCTACCAGTTGGTCTCCTCGATTAACGACGATAGTGGTGAGACAGGAGCAATAGTCACGTTTATCGGTGTGGTTAAGGCTCGCGGTGCGAACGGTAAAAAGGTTGCCAAAGTTGTGATGGAGGCGTACGATGATGTAGCCAACCAAACCATCGCCAAAATATGCGAAGAGCTCGTATCCAAGCACCACCTAACAGCCGCCTATATCTACCACTTTGTGGGTGAATTCAGTGTGGGCGAACCACTGGTGGTCATAATAGTGGCCTCAAACACAAGGTGGAATACCTATGAAGCAATACAGGAGGCTGTGCGCCGATACAAGACCGAGCCACCCATCTGGAAAAAGGAAGTCTACGACGACGGCACATCGGAATGGCTGAACGAGTAGCACGTTGGACTCAGCCAAGCAGCTACTCTTTTCTTCTGGCACGTGGTCCTCGCAACATGGATCGTGAAAAGTTTGCGCAGGTAATAAGGACACTCGAATCCCTGTATCCAAGGGAGCTCCCCTCCCATATACGTGAGGATCCATACAGGACTCTTATCGGATGCATCCTATCTGCGAGAACAAAAGATGAGTTCACCGATAAGGCGTACAACGCACTATTCTCAAAATACCCAACCCCCCAAGATATGCTAGCTGCTCCAGAAGAGGATATACGCCAACTGATAAGACCAGTGAATTTCTATATCACCAAAGCGGGCAGGATTAAGAAGGCTACAGCCTATATAGTTGAGCGCTTCCAGGGAAAGGTTCCCGACGACAGGGAGAAGCTGCTCGAAATACCTGGGATAGGCGAGAAGTGTGCGGACATAGTGTTGGGCTACGCCTTTGGCCACAACACTGTGGCGGTGGACACACATGTGGACACGGTGGCAAAGAGACTCGGCGTGTGCGCAGAAGACGCAGAATATGCGGAAGTAAAGGCGGCCCTTATAAAACTTGCACCCAAAGACAAGATTTGGAGTCTAAACAACCTCTTCGTGGAATTTGGGCAACAAATATGCACTAAAAACAACCCGAAATGCTACGCTTGTCCAATCTACAACCTGTGTGAGTGGCCTGGGAAGCGGCTAAGAAAAAGCGTCAAAGGGGATCGTAGACGCAAGCGGACGCGGGATTAGACCAATCTACCGTGTACGCAACTTTTGACCGACCTACAGGCTTAGAAACATGGTAGGGATCAACCGCCTCCAAGTGTACTCAATATGTTAACGTTTAGTGAAGTTGGCAAAATACACATGTGTCTGTAATACTACCATCGAGCGCAAAAATAACATCACATTCACCGACAAGGATAACCATGCCCGCTGTTTTCGCTCTGTGGTCCGCCACCAATCACTATGGAAGCCCACTGCTAAGGGGTGGGGAAACGCGATGCATTTATATGGCGACGCCTCACGCTGTGAGTGGTGCTGAAACACCGCTTGTGCCAGGCCAACATCACCAAGACGCCAACCAACTCGTCCACAAGCCTTGGCACCAAACTTGTTTTCTACATTATCCGGTGCATTTTGACACATACAGCTAGCAGATGGTTCAAATCTACTTGGACACCTATCCCTGGACTTGTGTTCGGCCTAATCCTCCCCTCCACCATTTTGAAGGGGTTTTTGACTATGTCACGCTCAAAGTACTTATCGTTGGGTGAAGTGTCTCCAGGATAGTCCACTAGTGTGTGGCTTGCTAGGGCTACGTTAAACGCCCTGCCTATACCTGTCTCAAGCATCCCACCCACCCACACGTGTCCACCATGCCCCCTTGCGATCCTTGCTATCTCGAGCGAACTGGTGATCCCTGAAACGCGTCCGGGTTTAATGTTGATCACGTCTGCGGCACCTATTTCGAAAGCCTTGCGCGCCTTTTCGGGTGAGGTGATGGACTCATCTAGGCAAATCGGTGTGGACATCTGTTTTCTAAGTTTGGCGTGGTCGATGAGGTCGTCGTGGTCTAAAGGTTGCTCCAAGTACACTAGGTTGTACTTGTCAAGCGACTTAAGAATCTCAATATCCTTAATTCTATAGTCACAGTTGGCATCAGCTGTGAGGGGGATCTCGGGGTAAACTTCACGTATGGCGCCAAGTATTTCGTGCTCCCTCCCACGCTCAATTTTGACCTTAACCCTACGGTAACCACGTTGGAGGGCTTCACCCACCCTAGCCACAACTTTTTCAACGCTATCCATACCTATGGATATGCCCACATCAGCATAGCCCTTACTTTCACCGAGATATTCATGGAGGGGTTTACCCGAAAGCTTGGAGTAGTAGTCCCATAAGAGCATCTCAAGCGCCGCCTTCGCCATGTTATGTCCCTTAACCACTTTCGAGCGTTCGAGGAAAACGGCTGGCTCTGGTAGATCCTCAATGAGCCTGGCAAGGTAATCTCTTATAATGTGCAAGGCTGTTAAATTGTCCTCATAACTATAGTAAGGGCCATCATCCGTAACACATTCGGAGTACGCTTCAACACCATCCATTTCAAGTCTGAACAGTAGAGCGTGACGTTCACTCTGAGTGCCAAAACTTGTCGTAAAAGGAACCTTGAACGGCATTAAAACCTCAAAACAGCTAAGCTTTGGCTTCACATCAAAACAAGCACACCCAAACTAAAAAAACTTACGGATTTTCATCCAAGAATGTCCCACGCGTTTAGGAGGACGAATCGCATAACCTTTACTGATAGGTTGTGTCGTGTGGGTTAGCAGGTGGGGCGCACCAGGATCTAAGCCAGTGGGAGCCCAAACAGTGTGTCTCCCAAGAGACGCAGTGGGGAAGGCAGGTGTATGGGTTGCCGCTCCTTGGAG
>JAVZKQ010000008.1:0-40550 GCA_038884175.1 Thermoprotei archaeon
TTCCAAACTGTGGGCTTATATGTCGATAGACAGGTAGATGCGTCAATATGGGGCGAATCCCTTAAGATGTGGTGGGTTGCCCCCGATGGGTGCCAAGCGCTGTGAGGCCTCCGATGAACCCTGAGTGGGCCGAGGGCTGTGAGACTCAAGGATTAAGTGTGGACCCCACACATATCCATACTTAGTTCAGAACCTTAACATCTGCTTAGGGCTCCATAGATTGGGGGGCACACCGTTAACACGGAAAGACACACGTACACCAAACCGGGTCCTCGAGATTACCTTTCGGAACAGTCTTACTAGAGGCAATTGTACTTTTTAACCACAACAGTGTTTAATAGTCCGAGGATGTCTTTGTATACCATGAAATGGGTCACTCGTGAGAAGGCGATGGTTGATAGGATAGCCTGCCCCTGGCTCATTAAAAAATTCATAGATGCCGACGCAACATTCCTATTCGTCCCGGAAAATCAGGTTATGAAGGTGGCAGAGGAAAAGGGAGCAATACCATTTGACGTGAAGGGTGCAGAGCTATCGCACTATTATGGTGAAGATGGGTCAGAATACGTGACGTTCGATGCTATAATAAAGAAATACTGCTTAAAGGATCAGGCCCTACTTGAACTAGCAAAAATAGTGAGGGGGGGGCAGACGCCCATAAAGCGGACAACCCACCACCAGAGTCCGCTGGGCTCAAGGCAGCAGCCCGAGGGTTCAGAGAGATATCAGTTGATGACTACGACAACATGCATATCCAGTTCCCGCTCTATGACGCCTTGTACACATACTGTAAACTAAAACTCACAGTTTGATGTGATAAACCGCAGCTTTGGTGAGAAGCCAACCTAAATTAGCAACCCCAAATTCGCTGGTACAGGGTCCCCACGCCTACAATCAATTTCGGGCCTCAGCGATCAAGTTGCGATCTTTTATATTTTGAGGCGGTTTTGGGGTATAAATGCATCACTACTCAGGCGCGCCACGCATCCAGAAAACTCTTAAATTGGATGAGTTTTTTATTGGTTGATGCTTGAGGATATAAGAGTTTTAGAGATGGGTGGATTTGTTAGCTCACCTCTAGCCGGGATGATTCTAGCGGACCTAGGCGCCGAGGTAATAAAGATTGAACCTCCTAGCGGCGATGAGGGTAGGAGGCTTAAGCCACCCGAGATAGGTGGTTTGAGTGGTTATTTTTTCAGTCTTAACAGAAATAAGAAGAGTGTTGTTGTCGACTTAAAGAAACCTGAGGGGTTAGAGGTTTTCCTAGACCTAGTCAAGTCTGCTAGAGTGTTGATATCGAACTATAGGCCAAGCGTGCTTGAAAAACTCGGCATACCTCCCAGTAAACTCATATCAGCAAACCCCAACCTACTCCTGTGCGTAGTGTCCGGTTATGGATCGGATGGTAAATGGGCGGATAAACCAGCGTTCGACGCCACAATATTGGCGGAGAGCGGCCTCATGCATTTGACGGGTAGCCCAGACACAGAGCCATCTAGATTCGCCACCCCAATAGCCGATATCACAACGGCGATGATGGCAACCATAGCTGTCGTCGCCGGCCTGCACGATGATAGGAAGGGGATTATAGAAGTACCCATGCTCGACACACAGCTCTATCTATCGTTGTTTGAGGCATACAATTATTTGCTTACTGGACGTGATAGGGATAGGATGGGTTCCGCTCACCCCAACATTGTACCCTACCAAGCCTTCAAAGCATCAGACGGCTACTTTTACCTAGCATGTGGTACGGACAAACAGTTCCAAGAAGTGTGTAACACGCTTGGCGTAACTCATCTTTTGGTTTTTGACACGAATGAGAAGAGGGTTTTAAACAGAGAGAAGGTTGTTGAGACTCTTCAGGCGGCCTTCTTAAATAACACCGTGGAGCACTGGGTTAGGGTGCTAAGTGGTCGTGGGGTTCCAGTTTCACCAATACTACGTGTATCAGACGCGCTAAACACAGAATACATCAAATCAAAGAACCTCCTTTTCCGCGTAAAAGGTCCCAACAACCTAGAACTTCCATATATAAAGTTTCCATTGCGCTCCAATGATGAAGAATTCAAGATCCGTATTCACCCACCACAACTAGGTGAACACACTGGAGAAGTGTTGCGCGCTCTTGGGTACTCGGAGGAGAAAATAACTCACCTTAAAGCCAAAAGAGTGATAGGCTAATAGTCATATAGGGTCATCTGAGTGTTGTGGTCAACCAGCCATGTTGCTGGATCAACACCTTTATACTCTGTTTTACACTAATACTTATTGTGGAGCAGGGTATAGAGCTTCCAGTAAGCGTGTTAAGACCTATTTTGAGTGGGAACATGGTTCGCAGCAATACCGTTATTATCCTAGTCACCCCTGATCCGTCGGGATATCCGAGGCCCTGCCTACTCTCACCCTACCAAGTTGTGGGTTTCGCGAGGCCGTCCGAGGTATTATTCGCAGTAAACTCTGATTCCAAAACTCGCTCAAACCTGATGAGTGAGGGGAAGTGCACTTTTATATTCTTTACACCACCAGCAGCGGTGTACATAGAGGGTAAAGCCATATGGCTTAGGGAGACCTCGAACAACAACACGCTGTTTCGGTTCATACCGACAAAAATCAAAGAAGATAGCTCTGATTCTGCCCCAATAATAAGCAAACCCTTGTTCGACGACTCTAAAGTCAAGCCTCGCTATATTCGAACATACCTAGATATAATCTTGAATGCGGCTTGACCAGACCACTACTGCATGCGTTTCGGAAACCTTTTTCTGGGCGGATTAATTTCCTGTTTTATCGACTGTTTAAGTCTTTTCTCAATGCTGTCGAACACTTTAAACACATCATACCCAGTATCAGTAATATTAATTGTTTTCTTTGGTGTGTAGAATTGAACGTTTACTTGGAATGTTTTGCCTGTGGGTCCTACACGTTTTATCCTAGCCTCAATCTCGAAAACAGATGGGATACTCTTCGAAGCAAAGAGGGCCAACCTCTTCAACTTCTGCTTTATGGCGCCATCAGTCAATAGGTCGTCACCTAAACCTGATACCTGGATGGGTAACGCCACGGTGGTCTGATACTCGGCGAGAGGCTTCAGGAAGTCCCTTAGCGTGGCTATCCCCTGTAACTCCTCGCCGAAAACAACAAGCGTGTACGTGCTCTTGGATTCAAGAACCCTCTTTAGGGCCTCCAAGTAGCCCTCGTTCACCTCTGAACTTATAACGCTTTGGGCTATCCCACCCACGGGCACCCTCTTCTGGCTGAGTGCCTCAAGCCCCCACACACCGTGTGTGAGCTTTTCGCCTGGGCTAAGCAGTAAAAGTAGCACGCTCTTAGAGGTCACCACCCCTGTAACCTTACCCTTACTGGACACTGGTAAATGGTCCACTTTGCTTGTTGTGAGCAATCTCACGGCTTTTCCTAACGTGTCACCCGCATCAACTGTTATTGGATGAGGGGTCATAATATCTTTAACACTGAGCCCCTTAGCCTCACGCTTAACTATTCCTGAGAGGACGCGGTCCGCTCTGAGAACACCCATCATTTTCCCATCCTCAACGACGGGGAGTAACTGAACCCTATTTTCAACCATGATTTTAGCCGCTACACCCACATTAACACTTTGGCTCAGTTCTGGCACACGCTTTACAAAAAGACGTATTCTAGTGTCCGGGGACTTAACCCTAAGTATGCTGTGCGCCTGCAACACTCCGTAGCCCTTCTCAAGCCTGACTGGGAATGACATTAACTCGAGTTTCTGGAAAACCCCTAAGGCCTCGTACACAGGGTCTGATCCACTAAGAACTGGGAAGTCCTCAATATAGTTCCCTATACTTTGGGCAGCAAGTTCTTCGAACACGCTTATAAAACCACTAGTTTACCAATAAGCGTTTTCACTGCTCGATTTAAAAATTACTAATTTTGGGGTCTTTTTCAGATTCCTCGCAATTAAAATACAGTGGCAAATGGGGGTAAAAACGCTTGTCTACAGAAGCGGTGTTCGCACAACACGCACAACTTTATATAAGTATATAAGGAGTGGGATCCTTATATACTGTGGAACTATACTGTTTGGGATGGATTAACGTTTTGGGGGAAAGGGAACTTATCGTTTTTCGTTGCGGAATCCCAGAAGAGATATTCATATATTGTGGCCAGCCTAAAATGCTTAAGCATCCTATCTTCTTGTGTCTTGGAAACGTCGAGTTTATCTAGGGTTGCGATGATCCATTTAACACTATCCTCGTATTCTTTCCCACCATATGTTGATATCCACGCATTGTATTCAGTGACTGGGGATCCAACCTTTGAGAGTAGTCCACCCATATGCATGTATACCCAGTAGCATGGTAGTATTGCTGAAATAACTTCTGGAAATGGCTCTAAGCAGGCTACTCTAAGAAGAAACGATGTGTACGCAATATTTGTCGGAGACATCTCCTGCGAGTCGAGGTCTATACCCCAACGCCTCAAAAAAGTGCTGTGTAGTGCTTCCTCGACCTTAGAAATGGTCATAACGTGCGTGAGGAAAGTTGGTCTGTGTTGTTCGTTTTCCACTTTAGCCGAGGCCAAAATCAGGGCTCTCGAGAACTCTCTAAGGTAGAGTGCATCCTGAACAATATAGAACACAAAGTTATCCATTCGGAGGCTTCCGTCTATCAACCCCCTTATAAAGGGGTGATTCTCAATGGCGGCTATCACATCGCTAACCGAACCCCAAAACCTTTCGCTTCTACTCACACGTTAAAATGGGGAAGGCTTAGAAAAAAGGGTTCCTACTAAAGGTGTAAACCCGCCAACAAATCGGTGGAGAATCACACCCTTTTGTTCGAACTTACCAACGCACCACCCCTCACCCACAAGAGTGCATACACATGCTGGTGTGGCGTGTCACCCGAAGGCTCTGTCCCCAGCATCACCCAAACCCGGGACTATATAGCCTCTTTCGTCAAGCGTTGGATCCACCTCCACAACAAATATGTTAACCGGTCTACCCGACTTTAACACACGCTCAACACCATGCCGGCTTGCAATCACACTCGCCACAAACACCTTTTTGGGTTCACCCTTAGCATAAACGAGCTCAAGCGCCCTGAGTATGGTGCTACCCGTGGCTAGCATAGGGTCTGCCACTATGACAATATCGTCTCTTTTCAAGTCGGGTATACGTGAATAGTAAATTTCTACATCCATCTTTTCTGGGGGCGACGTGAATACTGACTCCCTGCGTTTTGCGACCACCACACCCTGCCTAGCACTCGGAAAGGCTTTCAGCAAACCTTCGACCAACGGTGTTGCGGCTCGGAGAATATTCACAATGACCACGTGGTCAAGCTCAGCTATCAAAACACCCTTCGCCACGCTGAGAGGCGTCTCAACCATTACCTCCTGAGAATCCAAGCTATCGGCGATTTCATAGCCGATAATTCTTCCAAGCCTTACCAGGTTTTTCCTAAAATTCACCTGATCCGTATCCTTAGCTCTAAGCTTAGTAAGTATGTGCCTAGCAAAAGGCCTGTCCAAAACTCGGAGAGACATTTTCGTATTGTATGGACGCACAGATAAAAAATTTTTGGATGGATACACACAAAATACGGGGAATCTTCTTGTATGGTGGTGAACAAGTTCACCAAAATAAATATTGAACCCGCTTGTTAACACAGGTAATTTAGATGTTAGAGAACCCCCTCAAAAAACATGCGTTATGACGTTCACTCCCCAATGGTTCGCTGCTGGACAACTCTACCCCCACACAAAAGATGAACGACGATTACCTCTCCAAGTAGTATACAACACAGAGTGTTATTACGTTCACCGTTTGGAGCACCCGGACACCCACCTCAACACTCAAGCTTAGAACAGTACTTGTGTCCCCATAACGCATATTTGGTGCACGCTTCTTTAATGTGTGTATGGCTAATTTGGATAATCAGGTGGTAGCACGGCTACTCGAAGAGTACGCCGAGTTATTAGAGTTGAGTGGGGAAAATGTATTCAGAGTTAATGCGTATAGGAGAGCGGCTAAGGGAATCAGAAATCTGGGCGGCGATGTAAAAGAATTATGGGAGAGGGGAGAGCTTGAAAGCGTGCCGGGTGTGGGCCGAGCCATCGCTGAAAAAGTTGGTGAGATACTCAGAACTGGTACGCTTAGAGCCTTGGAGGATCTTCGTGCACATATACCGCCCGAGATCGCCGAGCTTATGGGTGTGCCGTTTATTGGGCCGAAAACCGCTCGATTACTCTATACCAAGTTTGGGGTTAAGAGCCGAGCACAGCTCATAGAGGAGCTGAGGAAAGGGTCGCTTGTTGAAAAGGGCTTCTCATCCAAGCTCGCCGATAAGATTCTTAGGGAAGTGGAGGGTGTGGGTGAGGCGTTCACAAAGATGCTACTCATTGAAGGTATGAATGAGGCCTCACAACTAATTGATAGCATACATTCGTCAGACGAATTCGAACTATATGTGTGTGGCAGTATAAGACGTGGGAAGGAGGTTGTCGGCGACGTGGACGTTGTCGTACTGCCCAAGACAAGTAATATGACGCTTACCCACCTAGCTTCCAAGCTAGAGGGGGGTGAAACCCGCGTAAAAGGTGAGAACAAACTCACATGGATCTCACCCCGTGGTGTACAGTTTGATTTTAGGCTTGCACAGCGTGAGTATCTTGGCGCAATGCTACTATATTTCACTGGCTCCAAGGAGCACAACATAGCCCTAAGAACCCTTGCCCAACGACTTGGGTTCAAACTGAGTGAATATGGACTCTTTGAGCGTAATGGTTCAAGAATAGCTGGTGTGAGTGAAAAGGAGGTTTACGAAAAGTTGGGTTTACAGTTTATCGAGCCAGAGCTACGAGAAAACACTGGTGAAATCGAGGCCGCATCCAAAAAAATGCTTCCAACGCTTGTCAGCGCGTCGGATATATTTGGCGACTATCATGTACACTCTTCTTGGTCTGATGGGGTAAACACGCTTGAAGAGATGGTTGAAGAGGCGGTGCGCCAAGGTTATAAGTATGTTGTCTTCACAGACCACTCTAAAGGTGAGAGTGTGGCCAACGGTATGAGTGAGGAAAGGCTGATGAAACAGGCTCAAGCTATTGAAAAGCTGAGGTCAAAGTATGGATCGATAGAAATACTGCATGGTTCGGAGGTGGATATTCTTAGAGGAGGCAGACTCGACTATGGTGACACAACGTTGGCTCACCTCGACTACGTGGTTGCATCACTACATAGGAGGTTTACATCGAACACTGATGTGCTCACAGAAGCCGTGGTAAAGGCATTGGAGAACAGGTATGTAGATGCCTTAGGCCACCCTACAAATAGGTTGCTCGGTAGGAGGCCTGAAAACGGTGTCGATCTCGCGAAGGTTGTGGATGCAGCTAGGAAAAACTCGAAGTTCTTGGAGGTGGACGGCCAACCGCGTAGAATGGACCTACCTTCAATTTGGGTTAAGAGAGCCATGGAGGAAGGAGTGCGACTTGTGCTTTCTAGCGATGCCCACTCGACCTCTGAGCTCGGGTACATGATGTTCGCACTAATCAATGCGAGAAGAGGGTGGGCGAGCGCTCAAAACATCGTGAATAGCTCGCAAAAATTCTTAAACACAAAAATATAGCGCATTATCAAAAAGGGGACAAAAATGGGACATTATACTTACGGTTCTGCTTGATCATTCAATACCAAATCGAAATTTATCTGAACATGGAGCGATTTAGCGCGCACAGCCAATCTATACATACAGGTCTTCTTGCAAGGGAGTATAGGTGGATTAGACAACGCCCAGACTCTAAGCCAACGTTTAAGGCATCCAACGCACACGTCTATTATATATTAAGCCTCTTTGGTGCGGCCGCGTAAGTAAATCGCTCAACGACACGAGCATTGATGCCAACGCTTAATGCCAAAATTAGGAGAGGTTTACAGGGTTTTGACCCGTCCACACTTCTCCGATTTAAGGCTAGTTACGGTAGGTTTGCCTGTTACCCACATCGGTATTGGGTGCATCCGAGGTCCTTTCGAGAAAGCCATTAATATGAGGGGAGCGCTTATTAGTTTATGGTAATTAAGACGTTTAACCCATATACGGGCGAAGTCCTCGGCGAATATCAGGAGGAATCCTTGGATCAAATAAAACAGAAAATAGTCAAACTGAGGGACGCACAAAGGGATTGGTCCAAGAGTGTCGATTTTCGAATGGATGCTTTAAGGGAGGTCAAAAACAGATTCCTAGCGAAAAAAGGTGATTTGGCAAAGCTAATGAGCTTGGAGATGGGGAAGCCTATCCGCCAAAGCGAAGCCGAAGTTGACAAATGTGTTTGGCTAATCGACTACACAATCGAGAATATGAGAAGGTTCCTAGAACCAGAGTATGTTAAGACGGAAGCCACTAAGAGCTATGTTAGGTTTGACCCGCTCGGTGTCGTGCTACTCATCATGCCCTGGAATTTTCCAGCTTGGCAGGTGATGAGGGCAGCTGTTCCAGCGCTCGCAGCCGGCAACGCCATCATACTCAAACACGCCTCAATTGTGACGGGAACAAGTCTTCTGCTAGAACAACTCTTCAACCTAGAAGTGTTCAAATCAACGGTGGCGCGTGGCGAAACCGTGCTTTCAGCCATAGATTATGTTGACGGGGTGAGTTTCACGGGATCTACAAGTGTTGGGGGCACAATTGCCTCGGAGGCGGGAAAAAGGATAAAGAAGACTGTTCTCGAATTGGGTGGCTCCGACCCATTCATAGTTCTTGGTAGCGCCGACCTTGAAAAGACGGTTAAAAACGCAGTTTACGCAAGACTTCAGAATAATGGACAAAGCTGTATAGCTTCAAAACGCTTTATTGTCCACCAATCTGTGTACGACGAATTCAGTAGGTTGATGCGTGAGGAATTCGCAAAAGTGGTTGTGGGCGACCCGCTCTCCCAAAACACCTTCCTAGGCCCACTATCTAGCGTAGAGCAAAAGCGCACAGTGGCAAGACAGGTGGACGAACTCAGCAGACTTGGAGCGATCCACAAGGCGGAGGCGAGGGAGGACGGCAACTTTATACCCCCCACACTCGTGGAGACAAATACACTCTACACTGAGGAAGTCTTTGGCCCAGTGGCCATCCTCAAAAAGTTCTCCACAGCTGATGAGGCTACTCAACTAGCCAACGAGACGCCCTATGGGCTTGGAGCGAGCATATGGGGTGACCCAGACGAAGCCGAAAAACTTGTGCCAAACATCCAAGCTGGGATGGTGTTCATAAACAAGGTTGTAGCCTCAGATCCAAGGCTACCATTCGGTGGGGTAAAAAGGAGTGGCTATGGGAGAGAGCTATCACGCTTCGGGATGCTCGAGTTCACAAATGTGAGAACCGTTTGGGTGAACTAATACACTGATCACTGGCAGGTGCATTAGCCCACCCTGTGAAATAGGTTGCGCTCTATTAGCAGATCAATCCTCCCAGCCATTTTTATAACCTCGACGGGTACGTGTTCCACACCCATTACAACAGAAAGCTGTCCGTCCTCAAGTATCACTGGGAAGGTTTGCGTCGCTTCCCCCTGACTAAAACTGGCGTAAAGCGATGAGCCCACTTGTTTGAGTTCGAGTTTGACGGTGCCGCTGAAATTCACATAGGCGCCGCTTAACTCGTCCACAAGTGTCTGATACTTTATGAACGGTAACTTTTCTTCCTCTATGCCTAGTAGGTGCGCCAAAACCAGAGTACCAATATAAGAAGTGTGTATATTTTCAGTGTTGGACACAATTGTGACGCCAATCCCTAATTCGGGTATAAAGCCCACGTAAGCTGTGGAAACACCAATGTTACCGCCATGGTGCACCAAGGTGTGTCCGAAGAAGTTTGGGTTAACCACCCAACCATATCCATAGTATTCCTCTCCGAAGGGTGTTGGAAGACCACATTTGACATATGGGGTTCGTGATTTTTTCAAAATTTCTTTTTCAAACGGTTGTTCATCGGATGTGTACACTCTTATGTATTTGCACAAGTCGCGCACACAGCTTATCAGCCCTCCGGCCGCGTCGATTAGTGGATTGTCTGGGAAGCTAACCCTAATCTTCCTTCTTCCTTCAACTATGTATGGTTCCATGGCGTCTGTGTCAGAAAGCATGTTGGCTCCGAAGCCGCTCCTATACATTCCAATTTGTGCAAGCAACATTTTGTGCACGAATTCGCGGTAGCTTAAGCCACTAGTCTTTTCGATGAGTTCGCCCAGAATAGTGTAGCCTTCGTTCCAATAGAGGAATCTCTCTCCTGGTTCGAACACCCTTTCAGACGAGCCCCTATTAACCCAGTTAACAAACTCCTTCCTACCGCTGAAGCGCTTACCCCTTTCGCCTTTCACGTTATCCTCAATTATTGTCTCCGCGACTCCAAGCGCGGGTATCCCACTTGTGTGGGTTAGTAGGTGTTTTATGAGCACTGGTCGGCTACCCCCAAAATGATATTCAGGAAGATACTTTGATACTGGATCTTCGACGCTTAGCTTCCCCTCTTTTTCGAGGAGGAGTATTGAGAGAGCCGTGAAGGATTTTGTGACTGAGCCAACTCCAAATAGCGTTTTGTCTGTAGTTGGCTTGGAAAGCGAAAAATCCCTGTAGCCAAACCCTTTAGAGTAAACAATACCCCCCTCTTTTAAGACGCCTATAGCTAGACAAGCGTTTGGGTCGCTTTGAAGCTGTCTTAGCACGTACTCTTCAAGCTCAGCGTTTAAACCATCCTTCATGGCGCTTGACCCTGTTGACTAACACACAACGGATATATTAGGTGATTTGGGGGTCAATAGCCCACATTCTTTACGGCTCTCGCCCCCCTATTCGGGTGGTAGCTCTTTGAATATTAGGCTCACATCTATCCCTCTTTTTGCATGGTAGGCTTTAGATAGCGGGTAGAGGAGGGCGCCCATAACTAAGAAGAAGATTATCAGGCCTAAGGAAAGCCAGTTGGGCGACCCGTTGGGTAGATAGCTACCATAGTAAGGCATGAACAAAAACATAAATGTAAGCCCAAAAAAGAAGATCGCGGTGATAACACCCGCAACAATGGTGGTTTTCTTTGGGTGAGCCCTACCCTTTAGCGCGTACACCACCCCATTTATCCCGATAAACGCGAAGAATATCATTCCGAGTGCAGTTGTTGAGAACACCGAGGCGAAGTTTGTGTACGCCACCACAGCTATGAAGGGGACTGAACCCAAAGCCGCTACCAAGAGGCTCACAACCGGTGAATGGAACCTATCGCTGACGTGGGCGAGCCTAGTTGGGAGAACCCTATCGAAACTTAAACCAAACACATACCTAGATATTGAAAGGATTGTTTGTTGAACTGCTGCCAGATACCAAAACGAGAAGGCAATATTCATAACCCACACATACGCTGGATTCTTACCCATGGCTATTGTGGCAATTGTTAACACATTGGGTGTGGCACCTATGGTATTGAGCGCATTGGGCCACGAGTTTGGGGCGGCCATGCTAAAGTCGAAGCCGAGACCACGATAGTACGCTGCCATGAATCCAGCGAGCAATAACCCGCTTGTGAGTGCGGGCATAAATGTGCCCATCCACGCGGACCTCTTGAGATTCTTGATCTCCCCTGAAAAAGCCGCCGCGTTGTTTACCCACGGTAGGGAGAAGGAGATAAACGGTAGTAGCAGTATTAGCGCCGGTAGCGATGCGTATGCGCCATGGTATTGGGATGAGATAGAGTTGTAGCTAGAACCGTAGGCTGAAAGGAAGGAGTCCACGTAAGAGCGCAAATCAGTTGGGGTGTATGCAAGTAGGACTGCGGCCATCATGAATGTCCCAATTAGTGCGACGCCCACGAAGGCTGCGAGAAGCCTGAAACCATTCTTTGGTGATAGCACGTCGACCGCTGTTATAATAGCAAGGATTACTACTGAAAGTATAATTATGTTGGTGGGGGACTCGAGATTTGTGGCAAAGGAGACAACCCCATGGTTGGCTGTGACCGCACCGATTGTGGCTATGGATGGTGAGAGTGACAGTGTGACCAGCCAGTTCAGGGTTATTGCGATAAATGGTATGCCCGTAAATGTAAAGCCGAGCATAAGTAGGCCGCCAATAATGGGTCCCATGGTCCTGCTTATCCAAACATAGTCGCCAGCAGTCCTTCCCACATCCTGCACAACCCTATAATATATAAAGCACTCGAACGCCACAAATAGTGTAAAGAGTAGCACTGCAAAAACCACGTTGCCCCCAGGGTTTCCATTTGGTAAGTATGAGTTGGCGGCGTTAAGAAATAGCAGATTTGTTCCGAATCCAACTTCTCCCATATTTGAGAAGAAGATTGTGAGCGGCCCGACGCTTTTGATAAGCCCAGTGGCTTCCCTCACAAATACCTTTGACTGTGGGGTTCCACCCACCAATGCTATCCTATTAGACATGCCTAGAACTATTTAAACATTCAGGGTAGGTAACTATAGGTTAGGTTAACACTGTGGGTTTACTAACTGTGAGTAACCAATATATTTACGCTTATGATAGCCCATTAGTGTTCAATATTGGTGTGGGCTTTGATTGGAGGGCCGCCAATCTTCAGGCTATGGTAAATATTATTCAAGGTGCTGAAGAACTGGGTTTCGAGTCTGCGTGGGTGCCCGAAGCGTGGGGTCTTGAGTCTTTTTCGTGCATAAGCCATATTCTAACGCTGACAAGAAGAATAAGGATTGGGGCTGGAATAATCAATGTGTTTTCAAGGAGCGCCACGCTGATCGGGATGGGTTGCGCCACGCTAAACCAGATTGCACCAGAGAGGTTCATCCTTGGCTTGGGTGTCAGTGGTAGAGGGTTAATTGAAAGGTGGCATGGTGTAGAGTTCAGAGATCCTATTATTAGGGTGCTAGAGTACCTTGAGGTGATAAGAAAAACAGTTTCAGGTGAAAAAGTGGATTATTCGGGAAAACATTTGAAACTAAGTGGTTTCAGACTATTTACGCAGCCTCTGACCGAGAAGCTTACAGTGTACTTGGCAGCCCTAGGTGACAAGAGCCTTACACTTGCGGGAAAACACTTTGATGGAGCAATCCTAACGATGTACCCTTCCTCCAAACTCGATCACGCAGTCAGACTGGTGACCACCTTTAACCCCAACAAGAAAATCATTTATTTCCAACCTGTGGTGCTAGACCTATCTGGAAACACACCGGCTGACAAAACATGGGTAGCGCGAACCATAGTCTTCTATGTGGCCTCCATGGGGGATTATTACCATAGGAACCTTTCGGTGCTAGGGTTCAAGAGCACAGTTGAAGAGATAAGAAGTCAGTACGTTGAAGGAAACAAGGATGAAGCGCTCAAGGCCGCTGAACCCCTTGTTGAGGAACTGGCGCTCACAGGGAGTCCACAAAAAGTTGCTGAGAAACTTTTGGGCTACCCAAGCCAGGTTACTCCAGTGTTGGTGTTCAAAGCTGAGAACCAAGATAATGTGGTTGTAGCCCTGAAAACCATGAAAGCACTCAGAGAAGCGTTTGAAGGGGAGAAATAGCAAGAAATCAGCGGTAGAGGCTCGGTTATGCGCTGTGCCATCTAATGTTTAAACATTTCATATATGATAAACCCCATAATGAAAATAAACAACAACCCAGCTATAATTGCACCCGCAAGGAGGTAGATGTTCACACTCCTACCGATAAATAAGTCATCAACCCCCACGCCGACAAGTAGACTTAAAGCGGGTTTTGTGTTTAGCATAGTCTTAAACTTTTTGAGAAACAATCTGAACTTGTCCTTTGGAGCTAACACATGGTTTTTTTCGCTGAAGGTCTTATTAGTTTGACGCATCCGCGGTACCTTCTATGCATAAATAATTGCAGAGTCCAGCCTTATTTTAATAGCACTCAAAATGCTACCTCTCTCCATTGGAGATAGTATTGGCGGCTTAAGTGGCCCACTTATGCCGACTGGCGGAATCACAGCTAAGTTCGGTTTTATTGGACCAGTTTGAGTAATCTTATGATAAATCAAGGTTAGTTTTCATGGTCCGTTAGGCTTGTGGTAGGATGTGCACGTATTGTCGATTATTTTTGCTAAGCGCAAAATTTCCACTAGAATCGTAGCGAACTGGCTTAGGGCGTCGTCGGGTGGAATTCATGTATGAAGGTTTCCGCTAGTTTTAGCGCCTCATCAACATCTGAGAGATTCATATACGAATTCGGTGTGTGTATATACCTGCATGGAACCGATATGACCCCTGTGGGTATCCCGCTGCCTCCTAGGTGTAATGGTCCTCCATCCGTTCCCCCGAAACCGGGCTTCTTTATCTGGTGTTTGATGCCAAAATTTTCCGCAAGCATTTTCAATGTGCGAAAGATTTGCTGGTTAGCGATCATAGACTTATCCATCACAGTGAGCACAGCTCCTTCACCCATTTTGGAGGGGCACTTTTCATCTGGCACGTTCGGCGTGTCCCCAGCAACTGTTGCCTCCAATATAAGCGCCGCATCAGCGTGTTGAGTGTTCGAGACTACTTGGGCTCCGCGCGTGCCAACCTCTTCTTGGACTGTGGCCACGAATATAATGGTTGGGGTATCCCTACCAGTGTGGACTTGGCGAAGCAGCCTTAACAGGTTATAGCATCCCACACGGTCGTCCAAGGCCTTGGATTTGACAACGCTACCTCTTACCCTTAATGTCGAAGCGGGCACGATGGGTGTACCAACCTCTACACCTAGCTCCACGAGCTCTTTTGAGCTAAGGCCTGCATCAACATATAGCTCGTCAAAATCCATAACCTTCTTTCTCTCTGCTTCTGAAGTTATGTGAGGCGGTTTTGTGGAAACCACGCCGTAAACCTCTTTCTCACCAAGGATTTTTACCTCTATTCCCGGAAGAATCCTCTCGTCCCAACCCCCAAGCGGTATAAAGCGTATGAACCCCGTCTGCGTTATATGTTGGACTAGGAATCCGACCTCATCCATGTGGGCGCAAAACATCACCCTGCTTTTTCCACCAGTCTTTTCAGCATATAGGTTCCCCAAACCGTCCGTGTAGACCCTATCCGCGTATTTACGGAACTCCTCTTCGAGGAACCCTCTAACTCTTCCCTCAAACCCTGAGGGGCCATCTAAACTCAAAAGCTTCTCTAAAGCCGCGTCCATCAAATATCCACGTACACACCACACATGGATTTATAAGCCTACACCACAACATAATAAGGGCTGTACGTGAAATCTGGGAAAATGGACTTCGGCTGCCTAATACTAGCAGCAGGAGAATCGAGGAGGATGGGCACACAGAAACTCCTTTTGGAGGTGCAGGGCAAACCAATCCTCCAACACGTAATTGACACAGCGTCAACAATAGGTTTCCCCGAGTTGGTCGTGGTCATCGGCAGCCAGTCAGACAAGATAATCTCAAAAATAAATTTTGGATCCGTCAAAATCGTGATCAACAACGAATACCGCGCGGGGCTGTCTTCTTCCCTAAAACTGGGACTTAAATCCTTTACCTCCAACCCAGACGCCTACATGGTGATGTTAGGAGACATGCCTTTCATTCGCCCAGACACACTACGGAAACTCTTAGAGGAGCACGCTAAGACTGACCCTTTCATGAGTATACCGGTCTATCGAGAGAAAAGAGGTAACCCTGTAATTATCAGCCGTAGAGCGGTAAAAGAGGTTGAAACGCTGAGCGGAGACTCAGGTGCAAGACAGCTTCTCGAACGCCACCCACACGAGGTGATGTGGATACAAGTGGACGATGAGGGGGTGATTCTCGATGTTGACACCCAAGAAGACTATCGGAATATTTTGAAAGCGTTACATATAGAGTGAACAGCCATAATAAACATAACCCCACGGATCTATTGGCAACATAGAAAATCAGAAAAATAAAACTAACTCATAATTAAATACTACCAAACAATTCTCATTCTCGTCATATCAACAATGCCATTGTAGAAACGATAAAATAAAGATTATATAGATATTACTAAAAAATTCTTAACCGCTTATTATAAAAGAGATGTGTTTATATTTATGTAAATGCAAATTTTTATGAGTGGTGTTTTGGTTTGCAGGTTGCCACAGAGATTTTGAGCAAGCTACTATCCCAATATGTCTCATCAATAGTTGATAAGGCTAGTAAGGGTGGGAGGCTCACATCAACGGATGCTGTTATACTCATCGCGGCACTCACCCAAAGAGAGTTTGGAGATCTATCTAAGAAACTCGACGACACAAACACGCGGATTGACCACGTGGAAGCACGGGTAGAACAAGTTAGGGTAGAAGTCCTACAGCGGATAAACGAAGTTAGATCCGAGTTGCTCGGAAAAATAGATGACACCAACAAGAGAATCGACGACACAAATAAGAAAATAGATTACACGGACAAAAAAGTAGACGAAGTCAAAGCAGACCTATCATCCAAAATCACAGCACTAGACAAAAAAGTAGACGAAGTCAAAGCAGACCTATCATCCAAAATCACAGCACTAGACAAAAAAGTAGACGAAGTCAAAGCAGACCTATCAAAACGTCTAGATGACACTAGGCTCGAACTAATCGGTAAAATCGACGACACGAACAGGCGTGTTGACGACATCAAATCGGATACTTCACAACTCAAACATAGCCAGGACGAGCTGCGTGACAGAGTTGTAGAACTCCTCGCCGAGAAACTCAAGCAGTAATAACAAGTACTATGATGTCTGGTTTCCGATCTACCTTATTTTCGGTAGAAGAGGATAACCGCTAAGTGTCCACGTGTTGGCGGGGTCAAGACACTAAGATTGGGACAGAACTCTGACTTCTAATGGAAATCGATATTTTAACGGAGGCTGGTCCCTTGCAAGTTTGTGGATTAAATCAGCAGGATATAATAAAGGGCTGGGTGGATTGGCATTTTCGGTTAGTGCCAACAATGTTGGCGTAGTGAATCCATCTTAACTAATTGTTGAGCCCTACTCCACACAGCAACTCATCCTATCGACTGGTCTTAAGAAGGACTGGGCAGCCAGCTTGATGCCTTCAGCAAGCGTAGGGAATACGTGGGTTGTGTTGATAAGGTCATTATAGGTTAGACCGTGCTTTATTGCAAGCGCTCCCTCCACAATGTATTCTGTGGCATTGGGTGTTAGCGCGTGGACGCCCACGACCTTATAGGTGTAGGGGTCGAGCACAAGCTTTATGACCCCATACTCGGAGCCGAGTATATCAGCCTTTGGGACCTTATCTAGACTCACAATGCGGCAGGCGCAAGCATTCATCTTAGCCATCAACTCTTCTTCAGTGTACCCAACCGATGCAACCTGTGGGTTTGTGAAAACGGCCCAAGGAGCGGTTAAGTAATCTATCTTGTCTGAACCGCCGAGAATGTTCGTCGCGGCCACAACACCCTCCCTTGCTGCGAGGGTCTCAAGCATAAGCCTCTTAGAAACACAGTCGCCTGCTGCATAGATGTTTGGGTTGGTTGTCCGCATTCCTACATCCACAACGATGAAGCCACGTTCATCGGTTCTAACCCCCGCCTTTTCAAGGTTGAGCGCCATAGTATTGGGCGCCCTACCCGTTGCCACTAATATTTCATCCACTATTAGCTCTTTTTTACCCTGTGCGTGAACCACTTCCAAGGCCTTTTTACCATCCTTTTTATATACTTGGGCTATACGCACCTTTAGGTGGAAGTTCACACCTTCATCTTCCAGCGCCTCCTGGAGGGTCTCGGACACTTCTGGCTCGGCTTGAGGCAAAATCCTCGGCATGGCCTCCAACACTGTTACCTCGGAGCCCAGATGCCTGAAGGCTTGACCAAGCTCTAGGCCTATCGCCCCACCTCCAATCACCGCAAGGCTGTCAGGCCTGTGTTCAAGGTGCCACACGCTGTCGCTAGTGATATACCCAGTCTGCTCTAACCCCTGTATGGGTGGTGCTGTAGGTCTTGAACCAGTGGCCACGATAAAGCTTTTCGCCGAGACGACCTTTTCACCCTCACTGCCAGAGACCTTTACCGTTGTGTTGGACTCGAACTGAGCGCTCCCATCCACCACTTCAACATTTGGGTAATAGCGCAACACCTTTTCATACTTCTCCCTCCTCATAGTGGCCACTAGGGTGTGCACACCCCCCATAATCTTAGCGAAATCAATAGGAGGATCAACAGCACCAACACCTGGGAAGACCTCGCGGGTGGGGTAATACGCTCTATGGGAAGCTTCGAGTATGTATTTAGAGGGCACACAACCCACATTAACACACGTGCCACCGAGGGGACCCGGGCCAACCATGAGTATACGCGCCTTCCCAGAACTCCCCTCACTCGCTTTAATCGCCGCTGCAAAAGCCGCAGCGCCCTTACCTAGGATGGCTATATCCCATTTCTCAGGCATAAGTATTCACGCCTACTATTATGTTTGAGGTACCATAAGCGTTTTACTTAAACAATTTTGAGGACACCTCTAAAACCTTGTTATTTTTTAAATAAAAAGGTTTATTTCTAGCTGCTTCCGGTGAGTGTGCACACGTTTGCTAGAATTGAGTATGAGTGCCACACTAAGTGTGAAAATCAGGTGGCTTCGTTTTTGAATTCTACAACACTAACCTCAAATGTTTAAGGTTTATTTGTAAAGCACACGGCCGATTAGCTTTCAGGATTACTTTAACCTGGTGAACCAATCTCAAAAAATTTAAGTGATAACCTCGAAAATATTTATTAACATAATGCATAGATTAGTGGGTAGTGGAGGGTGTTGGTTGGATCGATTAGTGTGGACGGTATAGACGCCCAGATTGTTGAGTTGCTCCAAAAGGATGGGAGAATGTCTTACAAGGAGATAGCTAGCACTGTGGGTGTTAGCATCCCTACGGTTAAGACGCGTATAAAGAGGCTTATCGAGCTAGGGCTCATAGAAAGGTTCACAGCGGTTGTGAGCGCACACAGGGTAGGCGGAAAGATAAGGGGAGTGGTATTCGCCAAAGTGAATCTCCCCGATGCCAACGAAACCATACCGCTGGATCGGAGACTTTCGGAGATAAATGAGGTTAGGGCTGCACATTTTGTTGCCGGTGAAAAACAGCTTTTCCTAGTGGTCGAAGCGGATGACGTTGAAAGCTTCAACTGGCTTGTGATTGAAAGGCTTCCAAGAGTGGGGCTGAGCGATATATCTTCCTATATAATCACCCAAACAATCAAAGAAGAGTACGGGGTCTCCCTGAAAGCCAATTCGCTCCTTCACTACAAGTGTAACTTCTGTCACACCACAATCTACGGGAAACCCATAGTGAAACACTATTATGGGGGTAAATATTACTTTTCTGGCGAAGAGTGCGCTCAGGCCTACAAAGAGATCCTTGACCAAAAATTCGCAAAAAAGCTAGAAAATCGGGCGCATAAAGGCTCTATTCAACCGAATCAAAAATAATTTTGGGGCGTTGTTGTCAACTTCCACAATAGGCCAAAGCCGACTCGCAAACAGGACGGTGATTAAAGGGTTTAACAAGTCAACGATTTATTCGTGTGAGTACGCCATTTATAGGGTGACATAAACGATGCAAGAATATGTGCGGCGTGCTTATTATTTGCTGTGTTTATTATGGATTAGAGCGTGATCTATTAATATGAAGATGGTTGATGTGTCCGATAAACCCGTAGTCAGAAGGATTGCTGAAGCGTCAGGTAGAATAAAGCTTAGAAAACACACAGTAGAGTTAATCAGGGGTGGGAAGGTTGAGAAGGGAGACCCGCTTGCGGGGGCTCAGTTTGCTGGGATCGAAGCAGCGAAGAAGACTTGGGAGCTCCTACCGCTGTGCCACCAGATACCCCTCACCTCGGTTGACGTCTCCTTCGAGGTTGGAGAGGACTTTGTTGAAGTAAAGACGCGTGTTGCGGCTGACTATAAAACTGGTGTTGAAATGGAGGCGCTAACAACTTGCGCAATCGCACTGCTCACAGTTTGGGACATGGTCAAAAAGTACGAGAAAGATGAGCGTGGAGAGTATCCCTATACGTTGATTGAGAACATTAGGGTCACATCTAAGATTAAGGGTGAGTATAAGTGAGTATGCACACACACGAGAAACACCGCGGTCTTGCGGAGCAAGAAGTTGGGGTTCTGAACTTCGGCGTCATCACCGTTAGCTCTTCGCGATATTGGGCTAAGATGCGGGGTGAGGAGCTCCGTGACGAATCTGGCGAAAACGCGGTACGCCAGATTGAGGCAGCAGGTCACAGGGTGACCTCTAGGAAAGTGGTTGACGACGATGTCCACATGATCCGGTTCAACGTGTTAAAACAACTCTTCGAAGAGGATTGCAACGTTTGTGTGACGCTGGGTGGAACAGGAGTCTCCCCCAGAGACTTTACGATCGAAGCTATAAGGCCGCTTTTGGACAAGGAGCTCACAGGCTTCCAACAACTGTTTGTTGAAAAGAGCCTATCAGAGATTGGTTCGGCTGCGATGATGACGCGATCAACGGGAGGTGTGTTGGGTGGTAGGCTTGTGTTCAGTCTTCCTGGGGCGCCAGAGGCGGCTAGCACAGGACTCAAAATAATACTTAGCGAAGTCAAACACCTATACAGCATAGCGAACCAGCATTAGTGGTGGGTTTAAATGCGCGTGTTGGCGGAGTGTTGCAGGGTGTAAGGGTGAACTGGGTTGCGTTATACGAGGCTTGGTAGGACTGATGAGCGTGTTCCGCTTATCGGGTTTGGCACATGGAAGCTTGGGGGTGGATGGTGGTCGGAGGATAGGTCGCAGGATGAGTTGGCTATTCGGGCTATTGTGCTAGCTATCAAAAAAGGGTGCTGGTTTGTCGACACCGCGGAAGCCTATGGTGGTGGTCATACGGAAGAACTCGTCGGCTTAGCGTTGAGAAGGCTTAGAAATGAAGGCGACCATGAAGTTTTCGTTGCCACAAAGGTTGCACCAGAACACTTACACTATGATGATGTTATAAGATATTGCCAGGCGAGCCTTAAGAGGCTTATGCTCAAGCAGGTTGACCTCTACCAAGTTCACTGGCCAAATGAGCGCATAGACATCGCCGAAACCATGAGTGCATTCGAAAGGCTTGTGGATGAAGGTAAGGTACGCTATATAGGGGTCAGCAACTTTTCCACTGAACAATTCGAAGAAGCGCAGAGCTCACTAAAGAAGTATGAGCTCGTCTCGGACCAGGTGAGCTATAGCTTCTTCGACAGGCGACCAGAGACCACGCTTCTTCCCTATTGTAAAAAGAATGACATCACACTCATAGCCTACAGCCCACTTGGTAAGGGTTCCGTTAATTCTATTGATGACAAGAGATTGGCTAAAGTGGATGGCCTTGCCTTAAAATACAACAAGACCAGGGCGCAGATACTTTTAAACTGGCTCGTGCACGATGGGGGCGTCGTAGCGATACCCAAGGCGTCCAACCCGAAGCACATCGAAGAGAACGCCGCGGCAGCAGACTTCGATATGTCTGAAGACGACTATAATTTTATAAAAAGCCTGTAGGTTTTAGTGGCTCGTTTAACCTAAGAGGGGTAGACTGAAGCTCCAGCCGTAAAAGATTGAGACGGCCACAAGTATTGTTATCAACTGGTGGAGAGGTATCACAACTCCTGGTTTGGATGCTGAGGCGTTCACGGCTTCGTATGATAGGAAGCCCACTCCAACCTGGGCTAGGGCTGCGAAGAAAGCCAGTGTATATTCTGAGGCGTAGAATCCAAGTGTGACTATTAGGAGCAGTGCTGCAAGCCCGTGAACAACCCAGACCCACTGTGAAGATGTTCTTGGTGTAACAAAGTGGCCTATGGGCTTCTGATAGCCCCTTTGCCCCGTCACGAAGCCGCCCATAAATATTGCGAAGAAAAATGAGTGTAAGGGTGTATGTGTGAGGAGCAGCCCTCCTAGCCCCATTCGTGGATCACTGAATACCAAAAGGTAGTTGAGTAGTGTCAGGTACGCGAGCACATCGTGGAAGCCTTGGAAGAAGGAGGGGGCCTTACCAGCGAGAACATAAAGCGTGGCCATACCCAAAAGAGCTGTGAGCACTATTAGGATAAAACCCGTTATCTCAAGAATGCCGGGGTGGACTACGAGGATAATAACCGAGTTTATCCCGAGGAGTGTTGCGAGTATCCTATGCCACACCTCGGGGTCACCACCCTTGGCGAGCTTGGGCATACTACGCGTATAAGGCCAATTAGTGCCCAGTGACAACCCATAACCGTACCCCTCAACTATTCCTCCTACAACTATTATCCCAGCCGCCATAACAGCCTGTATCAGACCCAATACCTCTAGTAACACGGTTCAAAAACCCAAAAATGGAATTTAAGCTAAACGCACACTAAATCGGCGCCCAAAACTAAAGGCAGAACCGAGAACAAACTCACATGAAGCCAGCTGGGACGCTCACTTTTGAGATAAGTTTTACAAACTTAAATCCTTCCAATCGGACTAAACAAGCGTGAGAATTCTCTGAGCAACTCATGTGTTGAAACCCTAGTGTAGGATCCGAAGGACTTGCTCTATTGTTGGAAGCATTAGTTACACAATCTTCATTGAGAAACGGATAAAAACTTCCGATTCCATACACTAAGTGGGTGTGAAATCGGAGCACTGACAACCTCACGTAGACGTGTAACTCTCAGGGTATGAAGGGGAAAACACCACAACTTAATAGGTTTCCCCAATTTAGCCAGACCGCTATAAACGGAAGAGAAAGCGATGCAAAAGTAGGAGCACCATGGCTCTAGTGTAGGCGTTTGGATTCACAGCCACCAACGACAAACTTGATATTGATACCTAGGTGATGATCCGCCCCCAGCGAAACACTATTTACTCATAGGCCTAATATCTGGGTGTTCACCTCATACCCTATAAACCACTCGGGTGAAAAAGGATAATAGCGTCCTCTTCCCCATCATGGTGTGGTTAGCATGGGTAACATTGTTCTTTACCGCGAAAGGGATGGACGTGTGTACACAATCGAAGAACCGTTGGATTCCAATGTTGATTTGGACATAGTTCACCGTGAATTGGGCCTTCCTGATTATATTGATTTCAATCAGAGAACGGTTAGGAGGGCGGCTGTCACAATATGGGTATCGGTCAACTCGCCGAGATTGCTCGCGGGCTCGAAGGTTCAGCCTAAGGAAGCGTTAAACCCTCTGCTCATTGGTGGTGGTGCAATAAAAATGCTCTGCGAGTCCGCGAACAAGGAGGGCAACCCATTCAATAGGACGATCGGAGACATTGACTTCGTTGTGAATAAGAAGGACAGTAGCAAATTTATACAAGTTTTACTCAACATGTCCAACATTGTTGGGAGGGCGTACCACTACTTTGTCACAGAGGGTGACCGTATGTTCAACGCTTTGCGGGCTGGGACACGCTATCGTGTGCGCGCGGTAGAAGGTGTGTTGAACAGTGAGGCGGTGGTCAAGACCACAGACATATTTGTTGAGAAAATGGAGCTCAGGCACACTGTAAAGCTTGAAGATGAAGAGTTCAAGCTTGCAAATGCTAACGTGTATACGGTTGGCCCCGAGAAGCTTCTACTCACCAAGGCGCAGGTTATAACAGAGGTTGACAAAAAGGATTTACCCCAACTGGAGGCTTCGGGGCAAGCCTTTAGAATACTCAACTACCCATACTACAAGGAGAACAAACTGGTTATCGGCATGGAGCAGAAGGATATGATGGATCTATGCGCATTACTTCACGATAGGGTGCTCGACGTCAAGTCTGGTCCCCGCCTTGACCCTCACAGAGTATCAGAGTTGTTAAAGAAGGATCAAAAGTTCCTGCTCACCGTAAGGCTCAATCTACAAAACATACTTGATCGATCCGACTGGCTTAGATCCAAGGGGTTAAGCGAAAACCAGATTACGCGATTAAACGAGGCGACAAAAAGCATACTCGACTCTCTGCCAAACCCTGAAAAAAAATGGGACAAACCTTGGTGGAACACCGACGTTGAGACCCCAATTATAACCTGAGATTAGATTAGAGGGTTTAAAGCACTCATAAAATAAGGTAACTAGTTGCTGGTTATTCTCATGCTCCGCACAGGCTTTAAATGCTTTAGTTGGCTATATTTGTATATGGGTCTTAGCGGTGGTGTATGTGGGGCTAGATGTTGATGAGCGCGCCATAAGCAGGGAGGCGCTTAAGGCAGCACTGACCTCTGTTGGCTATATAGCCGACGACCCGCTTATAACCACGCTTTATCTGAGCTTAAGACTCGGCAAACCCCTCCTCCTTGAGGGTGAACCCGGTTGCGGTAAGACCGAGCTCGCCAAATCCCTGAGTGAGGCCTTTAATAGGGAGCTGATCAGGCTTCAGTGTTATGAAGGACTTGACTCTAATTCAGCCATATACGAATGGGACTATCTGCGGCAGCTTTTAAAAATAAGGATGCTTGAGGCCTCTGGTTCTATACCGGACTCTGAAATATTCAGTGAGAGATTCATTCTCAAAAGACCCCTACTCAGAGCGGTTACACATGAGGGCTCGAAGCCTCCTGTACTGCTTATTGATGAGGTTGATAGAGCCGACGAAGAGTTTGAAGGCTTCCTCCTAGAGTTTTTAGCAGAGTTTCAGGTAACGGTGCCCGAGCTTGGCAGCTTTAAAGCTGAGAAACCACCAATAGTTGTAATTACATCCAACCAGACTAGGGAGCTGGGTGACGGATTAAGACGCCGTTGCCTATACTACTATGTGGGTTTCCCAACACCTCAGAGGGAGCTCGAAATACTGAAAGCAAAGGTGAGTGGACTCGACGAGGCTTTGGCAAAACAGATAGTGGGCTTTGTTGGGGTGTTAAGAGAGGGTTTTGATTTGGCTAAGAAACCTGGTGTGGCGGAGACCATCGATTGGGCTAGGGCCCTTATAAGCCTCGACGCCAAGAGTCTTGAACCCCACATAGTGAGACAGACGCTTAGCTGCCTAATCAAGGATTCCTCTGACACAGCAAAGCTTAGTGATGAGGTACTGGAGAGGGTGGTTGAAAATCCGAAGGCGGCAACACTTTGATCTCTGACATTATAACGCGCAGGATAGTGGATTTCTGCGCGCTGCTACGCACACACGGTTTCAACGTCGGCGTATCAGAGACCATGGATTGTTTGAACGCCATAAAATACGTTGACGTGTTCAAAAAAGACGAATTCAGGCAGGCTCTAATGTGTACACTCGTAAAGAGAGCCGACCAAACTCAGTTATTCCTAGATATGTTCGAAAACTTTTTTTCGAATTCCGATAAGCCACACCCCCAAATCCCAAGCGCAGAGGACACGATGGGTGGGGCGCACACCTATCAAAATGTGATCCCCCAACTACAAACCAATGCGCAAAACTGGTTTGCGGCCTACAGTCCAAAACATGTTGAGTCAAATAGAGTGTTCGTGCTAGAAGGTCTAAAACACAGGGGGATGATAAAGAGGAACATAAGGATCCTCGAGCACACCCTACCAGCGCTGGCCGGAAGAAGAAGGAGACGCGCGCCTAGGGGTGTGTTGGACTTAAAGGCGACTTTAAGATTGAGCCTCAGGGGTTCAGATGAAATCAAAGAGCTACGGCGGATGGAGGGGAAACCAGCTAAGAACAGGGTTGTAATACTCGTAGACATTAGCGGATCCATGGACTCTGTCACCCCACTACTGCTCGAATTCTTGTACGTCGCTTCAAACTCCTCACACTCGGTGAGCGTGTTCTGTTTTAGCACGAAGCTAAGAAGAGTGGATCCCCTACTTAGGGGTAGAACATTGAATGATGCACTACGCGTTATACGCTCGCAGCTCAACATCTGGGGAAGCGGCACAAGGATAGGTGAATGCTTAAAGAGCCTGCTCACTGGATTCAAGCATCTTCTAGCACCCAGCACACTCATGGTTATAATAAGTGACGGCTGGGACCTAGGCGAAGTTTCAAGTCTACTTGAATCCGTAGCCAAAATCAGGCTCAGGGTTGGTGGGATATTGTGGTTTAACCCTTTAGCGGACACTGAGGGTTACAGGCCTCTAACTCTAGGCATATCCGCCGTCTTACCATATATAGACGGGCTGTTTGGGTTGAGCAACCTCTTAGAATCACGTGGGTTAAGAAGGCTCCTCACTGGTTTAAGAGCCTCGGGCGGGATTTGAACCCGCGACCCCCTGCTTACGAGGCAGGTGCTCTACCGGGCTGAGCTACCGAGGCCTACAGAGTGTTTGGTTCGGGGTGCAAAAAAGCTTTTGTTTCGCCTTCCCGGTTAAACTTTGGATCGCGTTGCTGGTGGAGGGATTTGGATAAGGAAGCTCTGGGCATCGCCCTAATAGCGCTCGCAACGTGCACCGCATCATATTTTCTTGAAAGGATTATTGCAGTTATTTCGTTTATAATAGGTTTGACCGTGCTCTTTACCCTAACGAATGTTTTCTCTAAGCCAAGAGACGCCAAACTCACGGTTGTACGCAAGCTACCTCATGTAGGAGGTGGACTAATAATTTCAGGACTACTTTTTGCTGGTTGGAGGTGGCTTGCTGTTGGTTTGACCAGTGCGGCCACACTCGGCTACCTCTTTCTTATTTTCAACCGATACTCCGGGCATAGCTCCGGTTTCCTATACAACCTCGCACTCCAGTTCGGGTTGGTCATGAATAATCAAGGGGAAACAAAATACCTTTCATCTACATTTTACGGCTTCTCAGCCATAGCGCTACTATTAGCGCTCTACTACACTAGGCCAGCGGTTGGGGGGATACTCACACTAACATTGAGCGACACCATGGCGGCGATAGTTGGAGTACGCGGTAAAATGAGGATTCCCCAAGTGAATAAGACAATTGAGGGCACCGCTGCCATGCTTGTATCCTCGATTCTAATACTGTTGGCGATAGGTGTGCCACCCATTATAGCCATCATCACGGCACTTTGCGCAACAATAGTGGAGATGTTACCGTTACCCATTGACGACAACTTCCTAATACCACTAGTTGTGGGCATCCTACTTGAGGCATTTGCTATATAAGCGGACTTATTACGATCCGTGTTCACACACCATATAGCTCCTATAAAGACCTGCTACACCTATTGATTCAAAATGTTTTTGAGGGTGTAGCATTAGAACTTGGAGGAATAAGCCTGGTGTTGTTGGATGAGTACTCTAACAATCAAAATGTTTTAATAGGAAAACCCACAAATATATAAAGGTTGACACTCAAAGTAGTCGTTGGTTCATCCAACCCAGTTAAGCTTGAAGGGGTAAGAAGGGTTTTCACGCGTTTCTATGAAAACGTTGAGATAAGAAGCGCGCCGTACAGTGGCGCCCCACGCCAGCCCGTGGGAGCACGCCAAACGCTTGAAGGCGCATATCTAAGGGCAAAACACTCACTAGAAGCCTTTCCAGAATCGGATTACGGTGTTGGTGTAGAGGCGGGGCTCGTGAGCATACCCAACATCCAGGGAAACGGCACAACACACCTGAACACACAGCTCGCTGTTGTGATAAACAGGGAGGGGCGTATTGGTGTGGGCTCAAGCGCAGGGTTCACCCTACCACCACAAGTATTAAAGGACATACTCACGCTTGGAAAAGAACTCGACGAGTCGTTCTCAGAAAGGTATGGCTACAGGGATTTGGGTAGGACGGTTGGTGTGGTCCACACACTCACAAAGGGTGTCATAGACAGGTTCAAACTGGTCGAGGAGTCAGTCGGCCTTGCGCTGATACCCTTCCTAAACCCTGAGCTTTACTTTTAACCATATGGTTAAAGTGGTGTGGTTGTTAGGTGGTCTTAGTCGTGGTCTTGGTTACCATGTATGCCGCCTAGCTTCGTAAAGACCTCGTCGCCCATACCCATGTTACACCTCTTCTAAGCGTCGAAACTTGTAACACAAGTATGCCAAGAACCGAGCCTACAACCGCTTCGGAAATGAAGGCCGCCACAAAATACAGCGTATTATATGAAAACTCCGGGGCAAAAAAGTGTGCAACGATCCTTGCACTAATCCAAACCCCTATCAACCCAGTTCCCACTACTCTAAGCAGACCAACCCATTTAGTTCTCCACAAATTATCTATAGAACACGCCAACAAGAAGGGCGCCAAAAATGCTGCAATCAAGCGAAAATATGGTTCCAAAGCAGAGGCCAATCCGTATAAGGTTTGTTAGCATAGCAACTACCACAGCACAGGATCCATCCAAACGTTACACCCGCTACAACATCATTAACTGGGAATGATATAGCTTGTCTGGGCCGAACGGTGTTGCTGCGGGGTGCACGAATGCAGCAACACCGCGGGCGAGGAGTATTGCTCGGGGAGCCACTCTGCTGCGCGAAAGGGGTGGGGCGCGTGTGGCTTCTTTAATCTTCCCGTGTGCTATACGTAATAAAAAAGAATAAGGCCATTAAGTTTTTTAGCTCACAACATTAACCTAAGAATTTGAGGTTGTAGGCAGTGCGCACTGAGAGTTGAACTAGTTTTTGGGGGCAGTAACGTTGACGCTCACGTCTATACCACTCCTCACAGCACCTGTGACAACACAGTATTTCTCAAACAGTTCTAGGCAGCGGCTAAACTGGGACATGTCTACGTTCCCCTCAAACTCTGGTGCTATCTTCACGTTTATATGTGTGACCCTCCAGTAACCCTCCTTGTTCCTCTCAACCAAAGGCTCGACTTCAGTCTTTATACTCTTTATGTTCACCTTATACTTTCTTAGGCAGAACGCGAGGCTAGCGCTAAGGCAGTTACCGACCGCTGCAGCCAATACCCTGGACGCATTGGGACCTTCAAGGTTTCCAAGAGGTGCAGGCTCATCCATTATAATGTAACCCAGCTTCGTGTCTGGGAAACTCACCTTAAAGACATAGTCGTGTAATAGTTCTATGTACACCTTGGGACTCTGATTCGCCGACAATTTTACCGAATAGTTACACACATCCGTAGATTTAAATTTATAACCCACCCCGCACATTAACATTTTACATTTGGAACACCATACTCCAGCCTATAGGGTTGCGGGCTTCCCGCTCAACTCACATTAAATGACCATTTATAGGGTGATTCGGCTTAATGGAAAAAGCTAAATTGTGATTAATGGAAATATGATTTGACCTTGAAGTTGAGGGTTGGCCTAGCGCTCATAGTAATTCTGGTTTCAACAGCCGTGTTAGTAACACATCAGACCAGCGAGACTATAAGAGCTAACGTAAGCAACATGCGGCAACCCTACAATATGGGGGGAAGAGGGGTGGAGCAGGGAACACTCAAAGTCGGTCTATACGTGAACCCATTTTCGTTTGGGTCTAACCCACCCAAACCCACGGGTCTCGCTTCATATGGTATCCTGAACGCTTCGGGTCTAATATCTGGTTATACCGTTAGATTCAGCACACTGCTCGGTGAACTCAACCTGAGCGCGATAAGAGCATATTATCCAAACGCCTCATCATACAATGTTAGCGAATACGGCGCAAGCCTGCAGCTGAACGCAATGCTTGTCGTAAACTCCTCCGAAGCCACACAAGTGTACTGGGCGCAGAACGTGGTTGTGTTTCTAACAAACAACAACACACTTTTTTATGCGGACAACATTTGGAACATGAGCGGCGTTGGTGCGACCCTAAAAAACAACACAATCACATCAAGCAGTGGGGGCTACGTCACAAATTCTAGCAGGGGACCAGTATATGCTGCAAGCTCCAATAATTATACCTACAAGCTTCCCCTATCACTCAAAATGGTGATGAGTGTGAGGGTGATCGACGGATTAGGTGTCCAAGTGGGTATGGGTATTCAGGTTGAACACAACGACTCGCTTGTTGGCGGCACATTGGATTGGTATGATAATGCAACCATACACACAAGAACGGCGAGAGCAGCGTATTTTTTGGTGGACGGCGACAAGCTAACACCACCCAACTATTCTGGCGCCCCAGGCTTCTATTACGACGCGGAGCTCGTCTTCGGAGGTGAGGCGAATGGCGCGCCAACAAACTTTACATTACTTAACGCCACGCTGGGTCTAGCGTATCTGGCTGAAGACGGCGTAGCGCATCGGTTCCCATCCTATTATAGTTTTGGAGGCGATACAGCGGAGGCTAGCTACGACCTACACGTAAAATATGTGGGTGGGGGTTTGGCCACAGTGGGTGTGGGTCCACCCAACTACGAGTACCTCGACGCATCGAACGCGCCGACCAACATGACGCCAAACACTTCCTCTAACCCCACAACCCCTAGTTCTTCGACCAGTTTTGAAGAGAAAAACACGACTCTTAGCGGGTCACCAACACACTACTACCTTCAAGTAGAAATCATACTTGTAGCTATCGCTACTATGCTTTTGATGGGTGTGGCGCTTCGGCATAGAAAAGCACCCCAAACCCAAGCGGCGTCCCCATAGTTTGAACAAACAGCCCACATATGAAATATGGGCTTTAGCGCCCAGTTTGTGTATCCTAGCTGCTTCAACAAAAAGAGGGACAATTATATTTCAATTACCGTGCAACCCCTTCTCGCCAATGTTTCAGCTATAAGGTGCCTGTGACACAAAGCCGGGTTGTTTTCAACACACATGAAGGCGAATGGTTTTGGATTGTCCACCAACTCTCTCATGAATACCCAAAATTCTTCGGTCAAAACGTTTTTAGTGTACCAATCCCAGAGTGGCCCATAATCACCACTCCTCCACGCACGCAAACGCAAGGTCTTGGGGCACCCAAGCTGCGGTGCGCCCACATAGCAGATAGAGTGTTCCCTCAGAGTTCTACTCAGATTTTGAGCGCTAAACTCAACACGCCGACTTGTGGGCGTCGACCTAGTGTCCACAAGTGTTTTAACGCTGTGCGAGACGAGTATTCCAACAAACTCATCAATACTTCTACCAAAATAGTGAGTGTTATAATACACCCATTTAGAGTGGGTGTCCACGCGTCACCAACCCAATTACTGCCAGTGTTCCGACACTGATTTATATTATCTGCGGAAGCCCGCTCTATACGCGCATTGGGCAACCTAGAATAGCTAAGTTGGCGGAGTGGGTGAAACACGGGGGGCAAGGTTATCACTGATCCCAAACGCATAGGTGTGTATTTTAATATAGTGGGCGCACGGACTCATAGGGATTAGCGAGCCTAATTGGGTATGATTGGGTTGAGCCAAATAGTTATAGGTACAACACTGTGGTGGTTTAACGCGAACACCTAAACATGGCTTAGGAGGTAGGTCTACACATTTTAGGATAAAAGAAAACTGGGAGTTCATATGGATGTTACCGTCAGTCGGGGATAACTTCTTCATTTTTATCCGCGAGCTAAGTTCTCTTCATCCGGCACACATAACTTTACTACCAACAATATATTCTTAACGGGGTTAAACAGCCCGTGGAATCTAAGGATATAGTAAGCCACAAACATTTTAAAAGCAACAAATATTACGTAGCACCAACTAGCACTTTCATTGTGATGTGTTAACACTTAGCGCACAATAAACATGGAGGGCCAGAGTAGGGTGTCTCTGCAGACAGCTTCAAAACAGATAGGTATAAACATTAGAAGTTATGTACAGGTAGTGATGCCGTGAAGCTTGATACGATAAGGCAAGCTAAAAAGTTTCTTGGTATTTCTTGGTGCATTACTCGAATTCAAGTTGGCCTTTCTTTACTATCACCTTGGCGAGCAGCCTCTGCCTTACAACAAGCGTTGAGTCCTCCAACTCGAGGCTTTGGTTGTATGATTTATATGGCGTACTTCGCACAGCACTCAAGCATCCCCCTAACCTCTTGGTTTCAGTATAGTGTCTTCCAGCCTGCGGATCCACCTATATTAAGCAGCGATATAGTAATAGGAACTTTTATCTTTGCTGACATTGGGGGTTTACAAGTTTAACAAATTTAAAATTGAAGATAGTGTGAGCCTAAGCCCATATACGCTCAAAAAAGGCCTAAGCTGCCTGGGGGGATCACGGCTAGGTTCGGTCTTTGTTGGACCAGTTTGAGTTATTCTTATTATGAATTGAATATATATAAACTATTATCATCCACGCATACATGGAAACTATATTAATTATAGTAATGTAGTAATAGTATTTTTAATTACATCAGTTAATCCTGGATAATATATGGCTATTATTGTGAGTACACTTGGGTTGTACAGGTTTACAGAAGATTTAAATTTTAGTGAACATGTTTCCCCGAGAGGGTTAGCAAATATGAGGACTATTGGTGCAAACTCCATGAAAGGTGCATCCACGAAGACGGTGCTGGTCGCGCTGATTGTAGTTGTAATCATAGTGGTTGCAGTTGGAGTTATTTTTACAAGATCACCGAGAACCACGTCGACCTCTACGGGAACCACATCTCAAACAACCACTTCATCCACAACCTTGACTTCAACATCCACTTCTCAAACCACATCAACATCCACGTTTACCCTCAACCCTCCAAACAGGAGCCAACTTGTTGACAATTACCAGCAGGTTGCACCCGACGCTCTCGATCCAGCCCAAGCGTTCGGCATAGAAGATGAACCAATGCTAACAGCGGTCTACCAAGAACTGGTCGAGTTTAACGGAAGCAGTATAAACCAAGTGATACCCGTTTTGGCTTCAAACTACACAGTGCTCGACAACAGCAAGACGTTTGTGTTTACAATCAGGCAGAACGTCACATTCTCAAACGGGGATCCGCTTACCCCAGCGGCTGTATGGTTTAGTTTTGTACGTGAAGTTTACGATGGACAGGCGGTTGGAATATCCAACTATGAGGAGCTAACACTAAACCTGTCTGAGGTGTCGGCCACGGGCTACGACTTCCCATGGGGTATTAGGGCGGCCATACAGGCCGCAACAGGCCTACCTGCAACCACAAACGTCAGCGTCGCGGTGGCAGCGCTTAACAACATAATGAGCAATTTTAATCCAGACAACGCAACAATACAGAAGGTAATGGAGTATCCAAACCAAGCTTATGTGGTGAGCGGTGCGGACACTTTCACAATCAACCTCCTCAAACCATATTCACCCTTCTTACTCGACATAGCCTCCTGGTGGGGAGCCATAGTTGACCCCGCATTCGTCGACGCACACGGAGGAGTCCAAGGCAACAAGCCTAACGCCTATATTAACAACAACGGTTCACCGGGCACAGGGCCCTATGAGTTCGCCTATGTTGCACCCGGGCTCTCAACCATAGTGTTGAAAACAAACCCACGCTACTGGGATGTGCACGGCACGGGAATACTCTCACCCCCAAGCATACCAACAATAATCATAAACTATGCTCTCACCCAAAATCAGCAGATAGAGAGCTTCGCCTCAAACCAAGCCCAAATATCTTATGCGGGGGTAACAAATCTGGGGCAGATGTACGCAGCATACCAATACAAGAAGTATTATAGTTTCAACCAGATATTTGTTAACGCGGGCTCCGAGCCCGGCGTCCAAATGCTCGCTCTAAACACCCAAGTTTACCCAACCAGCAATGTCAACTTTAGGTTGGCGTTGGCCCACGCAATAAACTTCAGCTTAATACTCGACAAAGTGTTCACGTATAACGGCACACAACTCGCATCCACCTATGTTGGACCCATAAGCCCCCAGTTCCCAGAGTTCTACAACCCAGACAATCTGACGCCATACAGCTACAACATTCAGCTTGCGATAGACTACCTCAACAAGGCGGGACTCCAAGAGGGCTTCAGCGTGACTCTGCCAAACGGCACAGTGATTGGTAACACGAGCGCACCACCGCTTCAACCCTTATCAATAGTGAACCTTGCGCCATTACCACCCTACCTCCAAGAGGAGATGACCATCATAGTTACAGAGCTTCAACAGATAGGGCTCACCGTTGGCATAGAAAATGAGGCTCCATCCATCTTCTACACCACTTGGACTTCGCCTCAGGTCACCCCCGCTATAACATGGTTCGCATGGTACCCCGACTGGCCCGACCCAATATTCCAGCAACTTGCGCCCGCTGTGACCACGACCAGCTATTTCCCAGCGTGGATGAACCTAACTGTTGTCAACAACATTATGGCCACACTACCATTCCTCACAAACACAACGCAGCAGAGACAGCTTGTAGCCGAAATATACAACATCACCTATAATTATGCCCCCTACATATGGCTGCCAAACCCAATAACCTACTATTTCGTTCAGCCCTACGTCCAAGGATTCATCTATAACCCATTCACCGGCTACTACTACAACACAATGCATTATACGTAACCCACTACACCCTTTTTTTATTTACAGTTCGCCAAGCAAAAAGACCACGGCATTAAATAGTGGGGGTATGTTAGAGTCACCCTGGGAGTGTGCACAAACCAGCTCACCACAGACTTTAATAGTTTTACACGTATGAGTCTCAGGTGGTAGCTCTTTGGGTAAACCCTTATTCTACGTACATGTTGGGCTTGACGGGTCAGAGGATGCAGCCTGGTTTAGACGTGTCGCACCCGAAATAGAGGGTATGGGTTTTAGAGGCGTGTTTCTGGCTGATAGTCTGAGCTCTAGGAACGAGCCATTGATACCGCTCACCGGTTTCGCGACATCGTCCTCAAGCCTGAGCGTGGGCACCTGTGTGTATATTCTCCCAATGAGGAACCCACTGATAGTCGCCAAGCAAGTGTCAAGCATACACAGGTTGTGCGGTGGAAGATTCATTTTTGGGGTTGGTGTTGGTTGGAGGCAATGGGAGTTCGACGCAGTGGGCGTTGAGTACGCAAGCCGTGGTAGTAGAACCGACGAAATGATAGAGATACTCAAACTCGCATGGAGGGATGACCCAGTTAGCTACAACGGCAAACACTTTAGATTTGAACCCATAGATGTTGGTGCAGTGTTAGGGGAGGCGCCACCCATCTGGGTTGGGGGCAACAGTATGGCAGCAATACGTAGGGCGGCGAGGTACGGCGACGCGTGGATTCCGACAGACCTATCACTCGATGAGTATGAAGCCAAAATCCCGAAGCTCAGAAGCGAGCTCAACAGGCTTGGGAGACCACACACTACCTTTAATGTGTGCTCACACCTAGCGCTCATAGTGGACAGTGTGGGGGCCAAAGCTCACGCACTGGCTGCCAAGGTTGCTTCAAGCTTTAACGAGAAACCTGAGGACTTTGAGAACCACGCTTTGGTGGGCGACCCAGCAAGTGTAGCTGAGAGAATCGCCGAATACACCGCTTTAGGTGTTGAGCACCACGTTTTATCCACCTTCCTAACACAGACTAAGGAAACGTTGCTCGACACACTTCGCCTGTTTTCAACACAGGTGGCACCGAGTGTTTGATGCACACGCGAAAGGGTGTTTCAAATCGTTTGTAACATAAGTTGTATGGAGGGATAAAGTTATGGGAAACCCAGAAGTTGAGGTGGTACAAATAAGTGTTGAGGAGGCACAAGAGCGGGCTAAAAGGGATCCTGTGAATTCTGTTGTTGCTTTCAACACGGAGGCAGCGGTGGAGGCTGAGAAGGCGCGTAGGAGAGGTGTGGAGCCCTTCCCCTTCGGTGTGAAGGACATAGTGCACACTAGAGGCATCAAGACCACTATGGGCTCCAAGCTGTACGCCAACTTTGTTCCCAAATTTGATGCCACGGTTGTCTCGGAGCTTAAGCAGGCTGGCGGTGTGATGGTTTTCAAGACCAATACACACGAGCTGGCTTCGGGGGCCACAACCACCTCATCAATATTTGGACCAACAAAGAATCCGCACGACCCTTTGAGAATAAGCGGTGGTAGTAGTGGGGGTTCTGCTGCGGCGGTTGGAGCCAACCTGGTTGAGGTGGCTGTGGGCACCGACACAGCCGGGTCTGTAAGGATACCCGCATCGCTTTGTGGTGTTTACGGCTTCAAACCAACAAGTAGGAGAATAAGTTTAAGGGGCGTATTACCCCTCGCACCAAGCCTCGACAGCATGGGTTTCCTAGCATCCAACACAAAGTGGCTTTCAATGCTCGCCAACATATTTTCGCTACGGGATAGTGGGCAGGGGTGGGGTGTTCGCTCACTCAGGGTGGGCGTGCCCAGCTGGGTTTATTGGTTGGATAAGACGCCAGAAGAGTACGCTTCACTTGTTGAGCGGTGCACACTAGAGTTTGAAAGACGCTTGGATAGGCTTGGCTTAGAGTGGGTTAAGGTGGACATGGAAGTAGCTGAAAGACTGGTTTGGCGGTTTTTCCCTATTGTTAGGCTTGCTGAGGCGGCTAGAACACACCTAGATAAAAAGGATTTTTGGGGGGAATGTTTCCCAGACGTGAGAAGGTTGCTCGAGAAGGGATTGGGCGTGTCTGCGGTTGACTATCTAAACGCCTTAGCATCTAGACGTGAGGTGTACAGAGAATTTAGAAGAGCCCTAAAGAGGGTTGACGTGCTGGCAACACCCACAACCAGCATCACGGCTCCGCGGATAAGCGAAGTGTTGGGTAAGGAGGACGGCAATGTTAGGGCCGCATTAACACACAACACTGTATATGCATCATACCTAGGGCTTCCAGCGATAAGTATACCTGGTCTAAGCGTGGATGGATTGCCCTTAGGAGTGCAACTTGTGGGTGATAGGGACACCGACAAAACACTTATCAAATTCGCTGAAGCGCTAAGCGAAAAGTAAGCAAGATACAATTGGGGTCCAGAGGTTTCTTGGTGCGCTGCGGGTTAGGTATAGGTGGAAGCTCCATCCCAATCGTCCAACCCAATCTCACACGGCGCACACCGCTTCTAGGTTATGGGAAGACTTATCGCATGGGGGCTCCTATCATGTAATATGCCGTATATTAGAAGGGAGATTAGGCCCAGGATTGACCCTTACGTGGATTTCCTCGCTGAGGAGATAGTTGACGAGTTGGGTGGTAGAACAATCGAGCTTGGGGAAATCTATCTAAGAAGGCTTTTTGATGTGTGCAACGCTTTATATCTACTACAGACACTTGGGGGTGCACCTCTGAGAAACTCCGCAGAAAAACTTGCCGCAAGGATATTGGAGGTCTCGAAAGAGAGCGCTGAGGAGGGGGCGTGGAGGGAGGGGGTTCTGGGCAATCTTAACTACGCCTTTACACGGCTAATACAGGTTGTACCCGCGAAACTCGTGGATAGAAAACTCTGGAAGCAGAGTATGCGCTATTGGATTTACGCGGTGACCGCTGGTGCACTCGAAGCCTGCGCCCAGAGGCTTCAGACAGAGCCACTCGACTACTTTAAAGTGGCTCTAATAGGAGTTGTCAACGATGTAAAAGACGAATACAAGAGACGTGTGAACTCGGCCTACGAGGATGAGCAGATAAGGAAGAATGGTGATGTATACGAGGGCCCATATAGGACTCTCCCATCACAGGCCCCCTAACACATCCAAGAACACTCCACTAAAAAGGAGTTTCATGGGCTTTTAAATCATTGTGCCTTAACCATAAAGGACCAGAGTAAAATTTAATCCATAGCCCAATACAATGCAATCTAGTATGGTTCTAAGGGTTGGTGACAAGGCGCCTCTCTTTGAGGGTGTAACGGATACTGGGGTGAGATTCTCCATCGCAGATTGGCTGGGCAAAACAAACTTGGTTGTCTACTTTTACCCCAAAGACGACACACCGGGATGCACTAGGGAGGCGTGCGCATTCAGGGATTCTTGGGACAAGCTTGCTGGATATGACGCCATGGTTATAGGTGTGAGCTCGGATAGTGTGGAATCACATCAAACATTCAAAAAGAAGTATGGGCTACCCTTCACCCTCATAAGCGACCCCAACGGTAAGATAAGGGAACTCTACGGGGTTAAAGGCTTACTCATCCCACCAAGAGTCACGTTTGTGATAGATAAAAAAGGGGAGATTGTGCACGTGTTCAACAGTCAGCTAAACCCCGAGAAACACGTTGACGAGGCACTCAAAGCGCTTCAGAGCTTGAATGGAAGACGCTAGTTCCGCCGTACTTCTTTTAGCTTAGCGTTTACCGGAATGTTCGTTAGGTTCCAACCCTTGTTCTTGGCAATCTTCTGATGGGGTCTTAGCCTTACTCCGAAGTTGCCACAGTTGGGGCAAATCGTCACCAATCTCTTTTCCGTCTGCTTATATATTATCTCAGACTTGTGTATCCAACGCCTACAAGAGGCGCACCAGCCATACATAGCATATGGCGAATACCCCGCCTGGGTGAGCTTGCTCAGTGTGAGCTTCTCTTTTCCCAGTTTTTCAAGGTCGAGTTCTATTTTCCTTGCCATTTTAAGCCACCATGTATATGCATTTACGTAATTAAACCTTATAAACTTTATGTGCCCATTCGCATAATTCGCTTTTAGCTGGCTCTTCATGCAGTCCACGTATCAAATAAGGACGCAAAACGAATACTGAAAACACCATCATTGAACAAGCGGTTTCAAGCATAACAGGCCGGTTCAGGGAAGCGGGTACCGAAAGCAGTCAACCGCCAGCTGGGTTCGCCGCTTTGAGGTGGCTTGAGATAAAAACACACACAAAAAACAAGCCCACCCACTACACGGTGGCACAGCGGACCCCACGGGCTTCGCCTCCCACAACCAAAACCATCAACCACGTCACAAAGGTGAACCCAAGGGCTATGCACAATCACCTGTATAGGCCCCAAGGTTAAATTCTAACCCACTTTTCTTAGCTACCTTCATGAGTTTCCTTCGTGTGGGGATAGACCTCGCACCAACACCAGAAAGTTTGATTGATGCAGCCAAGTTTGCGAGCGTAGAGCTCTCAGTGTAGCCTAGCCCACTGAGACGACCCCAGATGAATGCGCCGTCAAACACGTCCCCTGCACCAACACTGGTTTTAACCTTGGCTATAAAAGCTGGACTAAAGGTTTTACATCCATTCTGAATGATGCACGAACCTTTTGATCCAAGTTTAATCACGAGGGTTTTACCAAAGGTCGCAGACAGGTCGTCCAATTGTGTTTTGTATCTTCTGGAGAGGATCTCGGCCTCTGAATCATTCATAAAGATAACGTCGCACACGTCCACAAAACTATTTAAGTTGTCGATGAATTCAACAACTGGTCCAGGGTCAAAGAAGATGATACTACCACGAGCCTTCGCATACTTCAAACAATCTAAAAGTTTGGTGGCCACCGCCTCACTTATATTGGTTAGAGCGTAACCGTCGAAGAATATTGCCCGCGATCGTGTGAACACCTCGGGTGCAACATCATCTTCAGTGAGCTTCGGGCCCTGTGTGCCCACGTACACATAGTGATCGCCTCCGCTAAACAGAACAATGCATCTAGAAGTGTGCGCTCCTCTAACACTCCTGATACCCTCAACCACCACTCCCTCCCTCCTCAGGCTTTCACGGAGACTTCTACCGAATAAATCATCGCCAACCCTGTCAACGACTCCAACCTTTAACCCAAGCCTCGATGCGGTGACCGCCACTATACAGCTACCACCAGGTGAGAGTACACTCGGAGCGGTGAGAACAATCGAGCCTTCAACTATGGGGAAACCGCGAACTTGAAAGAACTCGTCCACCACACATCCAGAGACAACGGTCAAATCAAAACGCCAAGACTGCCCTAAGCCCGCACCCAACCAGCACACCCAACGCTTATCATTAAGAGCGATTTTATATATGTGGTGTCGACCTTCAACAATGATCAGGCAGCACACACTCACCTCTATACTTCTCCTTGTGGGTTTCGTTATACCTTTTGGCGGAGTACACCTATCACCCTATGTGGGTGACGTGTACAACCAGCCCCCCACACTCACATGTAACCACACACTCTACCCTGCGAATGGCCCCACCAACATATCCGCGCCTAACAGCGTTGGGGGAGAGCTACTTGTCGCAGCCTACTCTCGTAGAGTGAGCGACCCAACCGGGTACATCCTATTCTTTAGTTCACAGAACACCACGGTGTGGTGGAGCCAGGAGCCAGGAACCCAAAACTATGCTTTCAAGGCGGGTGAGGGCGTGGCGGGCTACATGAGTTGCCTCGACGGTTACTCGAACTACCTTATACACTTTGGTTCTGGTCAGACCCACTATGAGTTCAACGATTCACTGGGGCAACTAATACTAGTATTGATGGTTGTGTGCACGCAGAGCCCACCCGCACAGATTCCGCGGGTGGACGGCGCACCAATGAGTCACGCCTACAACTACTCATCGTCGGGCCTCACACTAGCACTCTACGCTGGGTTGTTCAATGTGGAACCAAATAACACTGTGAGTATAGACACGCCTACACCACACTCATACATACTCGTCTTCAGCGTTTCAACCAACTCCTACGGGGAGGTGGTGGGCACAATTTCACCAGCCTATGCCCATATAAGCGTGAATGGTACACCAATAACAACACGCGACGGCCTGCTCAATATAACACTACACTACGGTGTGTACGAGTTCAACTTCAGTGCACCACACTATTTAAACCTTAGCGTCATCGTTATAGTCTACGGGGGTAGAACAACACCACTGAGCATCAGCCTAGCATCTCTAACCCAATCCCGAATTAGGGTGTTAGAATCCATACTCACAAGGGTGGTTGAAGCCCTAATTTTGGGCGCATTATGCTATTTGGGCTGGGTTTCATACAAAAAGTTCAGGGCATAAGGCTACACACCAAA
>JAVZKQ010000009.1:0-40530 GCA_038884175.1 Thermoprotei archaeon
GGGGGTGGGTTATGGCTGCCCGAGTTGATCGTAAATGCGCTATAAGAAGACTATAACCTTTTTCTCGGTTCTTCTCGTGTTGGCGTCTGCTTTCGCCCTCTTCTCACCCATCACGCTGCCCTCAAGCGGCAAGCTCATGTACTACAAAACACACCCCATTCTTTCCAGTTCTGGTTCGTACTGGATTAACTTTACTTTTGTGAGCGCTTTGGGCCAAAAATACACATCGATCGCCGAACAATTCGTAGTCTTTGGTAATACTGAGATTCCAACAATAGTCCCAAAACTTGGCTCAACCCCCCTTACCGCATTGGGCTCCCCAACCTTCTATGCCACCTACTTCTATAACATGTCCTGCCTCTACCTTTCCTCTCTTTTTACTAATGGTTCCTACACGTATTTTCCCCCGTATAACACGAGTGTTAAGGTGTGTGGCTCACCCCAGCTACTCTATACGCCACCCCACCCACCAAACTCACGCTACCAGGTCTCCGAGAGCTACGGTATACCCGGTTTCTCAGGGGGCGGATATTGGGCTGTGAGCACGCAGATTCCTCTCTCAAGAGATTTGGCGGGTTGGAGCTGGTGGTATAGTGTGAGTGATTTGGTGATAGTTTACCGCAACGGCCAGAATGTTTCCCTGCCAAATGTGGGGTATGTTGTGAATATGACAACTGTGCGTGCGCCTGGAGGTTGGACCTTGATTCCCAGTGTGGGTGTTTCTGGTGGTTGGTACACTGTTGAGAACACGTCGGAGGGGTTGAACTTCGTTGTGCACACGGGTGTGCTCTTTCCACTCTACACTTTCCGCTATTTTTCAGCCGGTGTTGCACTGCTATGTGCGGTCGCCATCACCGTTTTGGTTATGGGTGAAAAAAGGAGGAAGGGTGTGGAGGCTCCTCCAACCCCTAACACTAAGCCTGAGAGTGCGTCCTCTACTAGTTAACCACTTAATGTCAAAGCGTGTGTGGGCTTATTTGTTGGTGGATGCCAGTGTCGCGTGACGCGTCTAATATCAATCTAGACTGACGAACATGCTGTGTATAATTTTATGTGTGGGTAAATAACAGTGTGCTAAATAAGTAAAGTTGATATGTTGTGTTTTTGTTTTTGGGTTGATGTGTTTTGGCTAAGAGGGTTGCTGAGGTTATAGTTGATTTTCTTGTTGCCGCTGGTGCGAAACATGTGTATGGGATAGCTGGCGACTCGCTTAACGCGTTAACTGAGGTTTTCCGTAGGAGGAAAGATATTGGCTGGGTTCACACAAGGCATGAGGAGGCCGCCGCATTCGCAGCCGGCTCAGAAGCACAGCTTACTGGAAGGTTGGGCGTGTGTGCTGGTAGCTGTGGTCCCGGCAACCTCCATCTGATAAATGGTCTGTACGATGCTAGTAGAAGTAGGGTACCTGTTGTGGCAATAGCGTCCCAGATTCCCAGCGCCGAGATAGGAACAAACTATTTTCAGGAAACCCATCCCGAATATTTGTTCAAGGAGTGCAGCGTCTATTGTGGGGTTATCAACACGCCTAGGCAGGTTAATGGTGTTATGTCTATAGCGATTCAGTCTGCTCTTGGAGAGTGCGGCGTGTCTGTTGTGGTGGTGCCCGGTGACGTGGCCTGGGCGGATGCTGACGAGCCGCGTATCCCTGACTTCTTAGCTGTGCCACCGAAACCCACTCCGTCTGAGCGTGACCTTACACGTATGGCTGAGTTGCTCAACTCGGCTGAAAAGGTGACCATACTGGCTGGGGCTGGATGTGCTGGGGCACATGATGAACTTGTGGCGCTTGCGGGTAAGCTTAAGGCTCCAGTTGTACACACGGCTAGGAGTAAGGAGCTTGTCGAATACGATAACCCCTATGATGTGGGTATGACGGGTCTTCTCGGGGTTCCATCTGGCTACTATGCTATGATGGACTCAGATGTTGTTGTGCTTTTGGGCACAGATTTCCCATATAGGCCTTTCTATCCTTCTCAGGCTAGGATAATTCAAGTAGACCTGAGGAGGGAGCAGATAGGTAGACGTGTGAGTGTGGATGTGGGTGTTGTGGGTGATGTGGGTAAGACGCTTCGTTCGCTGCTGCCACTAATTGAAGAGAAAAAGAAAGATGAGCACCTCAAGAAGTCTGTGGGGCACTACGCCAAGGTTAGGGAGAAACTTGACGCTAGCGCCCAGGGTGAGGGAGGTAAGAAGCCTATAAGACCACAATACCTTATCAAACTCGTAGATAGGCTGGCCTCAGATGACGCTGTGTTCACATGTGACGTGGGCACACCCACCCTTTGGGCTGCGCGCTACCTGTCAATGAATGGTAAAAGGAGGCTCATAGGCTCATTCTCCCACGGCTCCATGGCTAACGCACTTGCACAAGCGGTAGGCGCACAAGTTTCGTATCCAAATAGACAAGTCGTATCGCTTTCGGGTGATGGGGGGCTTAGCATGCTTATGGGTGAACTCCTCACACTTGCACAATATGAGCTTCCAGTTAAGGTGGTCGTGTTCAATAATGGTTCGCTGGCCTATGTTGAACTTGAGATGAAGGCTGAAGGGCTCCTACCATACGGCACGGAACTGAAAAACCCAGACTTTGCAAAACTCGCCCAATCTATTGGGATCAGTGCGGTTAGGGTGGAGGATCCAGCCGAACTGGAATCTGCGCTCAAAGCTATGTTTGAAGCTAAGGGGCCCTCGCTCATAGACGTTGTCGTGAATAGATACGAATTGGTCGCGCCGCCGAAGCTCACGTTAAAAGAGCTTTCGGGTTTCGGGCTGTATATGATAAAGGCCTTGTTAAATAATAGAGGAGACGAAGTGATAGACCTAGCAAAAACCTCCCTCTTTGACACGGTGTTCTAAGGCTCGTCTGAAAACCCATTAGGCTATCAGGGCTGTTTTCCTGAAGATTCTATTCTGCTTCGCTTATCGCCTTGGCGGCCATGACGAATCCCATGTGTGTGAAAGCCTGTGGGAAGTTTCCTAGAAGCTCACCCGTTTTGGGGTCCACTTCCTCAGAGAATAGTCCCAAGTGGTTCGAATAGTGTAATAGCTTGTTGACAAGTTCCGTTGCACGCTGTTTTTCACCCACCTTAGCTAGGCACGTGGCGTACCAAAAACTGCATAGGAGAAATGCGCCTTCCCTTCCTGGTAATCCGTCCTCCGCAATGTACCTGTAGAGCAGGCCGTCTCCACATTTTAGACTATTCACCGTCTCCCTCATCGTCGAAATGAATCGTTCATCTTTTGGGTCTATGAATCCCACGAGGGGCATGAGCAGGTTCGCGCTATCCACATCCTTCGTGTGAAAAGCTCTAACAAAAGTCGAGCGTGTGGGGTCAAACCCCTCCTTCAATACTTTACTTTTGATTTTGGCGCGCAGCTGAGCCCATCTTTCTGCCTCGCGCAATCCGAGTTTCTTGGCGATCTTGTGTGCCCTGTCCGCTGCGACCCAACACCAAACCTTGGAGTACACAAAGTGTAGCTTCTCGCCGCGAACCTCCCATATGCCGCAATCAGGCTTATCCCAGAGTGCCTCAACCCTCTCCATGAGTGGGCGAATCACGCTCAAATATAGCTTCCTATTTATACCTTTACCGTGTTTGTGGGAATAGTAGAAAGCGTCGAGCACAACGCCGAAGAGGTCCAGTTGGAGCTGGTTCCATGCGCCGTTACCCACCCTTACAGGTTTTGAATTCATGTAGCCTCTCAGATTGTTTAGGATTTTTTCGTGGAGGTTCCTTTCACCCGTAACACCTAGCAGTACCTGTAGTTCACCCCCGCTGAAATAGTAGGTGTTTATGACCCACTTGAGGAAATCATTGGCCTCCTTGTCGTACCCAACAGCGTGTAGCGCCCAGAGCGCGAAGCATGAATCCCTAAGCCACGAGTAGCGGTAATCCCAGTTTCTAACACCACCGATTTCTTCTGGAAGCGAAGTGGTTGGTGCGGCAATCATTGCACCAGTAGGCGCGTATACCAACATTTTTAGTGTGAGAGCGGATCTTAAAACTTCGTGTTTCCAAGGCCCATTATAGCGTATCTGGGAAGACCACCTGATCCAAAACCTTCTTGTCTCCGCGAGTTTTGTCTCAGTATCGGCTTCCGCAGAATGATGTAGCTCTACTCCCCCATACCTCAACACAAGATCTAAAAATTTACCTTCCCCAAGCTCTAAAACGGTGGATACACCACCCTCGACATTTTCAAACTCCAAAGATGTGAGGAGCGCCAAATCCTGTGACCTGTGCCTTTCGGAGTAAAAAAGGTAACCATTTGAGCCAACCCTTCTAACACTGGGAACATGTAAACCATAATTCATCTTGGGCGCAACCGACACCTCCACACTTGGACTACCCCACTTCCAACTTATCCTACGATGGACTTCCCCGCACGACACAAGTACGCCCGAAACCTTAAAACACGGCATAAAGTCGGTTACACTAAAGCCGCCTTGCTGTGACTCGAAGTCTGTGACAAGAATGCTCGTGGGCCCATCATACTCTTGATGAACCTTAAACGTGGAGTTATGAGGACAAATCCTAAAGAATCCTCCCCTCTCAACATCTAGGATGGCACCGAACACGCTTGGCGAATCAAACCTAGGGACACACAGCCAATCAATTGATCCATCCAAGCCAACGAGGGCGCAGGTTCTAAGGTCGCCAATCAAACCATAATCCGAAATATGTTTAGGTCTACCCTTAGTCCAAATAAACCAACTTGTTCCGAGCCTGTGGCCCATATTCCCCCACAGATACGCAACAATTTATAGCTAGTGGCCACTTGTACGTTTAATGAGTTTTTTGTGCTAAGCCTGTTTGATAAGAACAGCTATTGGGAAATGTGCGAAGAGCTCCGCTAGAGGCATGTTGTCGTGAACCGTTATTTCCTGAGTTGTAAACAAGTCAACGTAGCGCCCACCATCAAGGTTAACCGTGTTTTCCCCCCAAGCATCCCCAACCGGTGGCGTCTGTATTCTAGCTATGTGCACGGGTGCTAGCACAAGTATACGGCCACCCCTCATGTACCCTATGATTTCGGGTGGCGTTTTAACGGGTTTATAGTCGCCGAACAGTAATGCTTTGTCAAACCTTCTTCTTAAATGTAATAGGTGGAAGGTCGCAAACATTTTTAATTCGCTTTTTTCCATGTTTGTCATCAAACTTTGAGGAGTGGCGGTTTTTGCACGGCTTAACGTTTGGCGGAGTGCTCTAAAATCCACCGGTATCCTATTATCTGGGTCGGTGAGTAGGAATCTCCATGTTTCACAACCCTGATACGTGTCCGCCACCCCCGGTGAAGTCATCTTGAGTGTGACTGTGGAAAGCGAGTAAACCAGCGCTATCGGTGTAACCTTTCTAACCATTTCCTCCACTATTTGTCGCACACTCTTTTGGCTGAATATGTTTTCAAGTGCGTTGCACACCTTGTTTTCATAGTCGTTGTTTGGGTTGGCCCAGCAAGAATTTTCACCCGCCTCTCTTAGAGCCTTCAAAATATGGGAGCGCATTCTATCCCTATATCCTGATGTTGGACCCTCAAATGGCCAGGAGCCAACCAGTGTTTGGTAAACTCTGTACTCGTCGTTTTTGTCTATTTGTGGATTAAGTGTGTTGTGGAGGTTTGACACACATTTCAACCACTCGTGTGGTAGCTGTGAAATTGTGCTCAAACGACATCTCACATCTTCACTGAACTTGGAGTCGTGGGTTGAAGTGGTGGACATGGATAGTGGCCACCTTTTTAACCTCCGCATATTGAATCCGTGAAGCACGTCTACCTGTGAGCCAAATATGGCGGGGAATCCTCCAACCTCGTTTAACGCTATCAATCTGTTGTACACGTAGAGCACGCTGTCTTCAAATCCCTTAGCGGTGACCGCTGGTAGAATTTGTTGTAGCCGTACGAAGGCTTCTTTAGCCTCACTTATAATCCTTCGTATCTCACCCGAAGGGTCAACCCTGTTTAAGATATCCAAGTCGTCTTTACTCAGGCTTGCCCCGTCAAAATAGGTTCTATAGACGGGTAGTCTTGTGATAAAGTCAACAATTTTTTCTTCCAGCTCCTTCGACCATACTGTTTTATTAGAGAAAAGTTTGAACACCCTTTGGAATTCTGATCTTAAAAGGTTTTCGACTACAAATCTTTTTTTGGTGAGTATGAGTTGATCGAGATCAATTTTGCGTTCAGTAAATTCCTCGTATAGCTTGGTGAAAAACTCTTCGTTATTTTGGTCAACAAAGATTCGGTTTAAAGCGTTTAGAAAATCGTATCCTGTAGTACCTTCACATGTCCACCCCCTTAAATCTTCCCCTTCACCCAATATTTTCTCTACAACAACATATTTCCCTCCTACAAACGAACGCAACCATTCGAGGTAGGTTGCTGGATACATGAGTCCGTCAACATGGTCAACCCTGAATCCATCAACACCCAACTTGGAAATCATGGATATTATACTGTGCGACTCTTCAAACACCCACCTTTTCTCCACATTTACCCCTATGAGGTCGTTTACCTGAAAGAACCTTCTATAGTTTGGCTGATCATGGAACCATGTCAACGTATAATACTGGGCATCCAGAATTTTTCTTACAAGGTTGGGGTCGACGTTTTCTAGCGTGTTGCCACCCACGTCATGTAAGAGTTCGATTCCCTTATTGTTTAGGGGAAAATTGTTTTCGCCATAGACCACGCACGGCTTACCCCTACTCAAACCCAGCTTTACGATTCTGCGCGCAATGAGATTGTCTAAAGGAGCTTCTAGTAAAGGTAAAACCAGGTTTTTCGAGGCACACCAGTCGATATCAAAATATTCGCTGTACTCACTTTGCTGGCCTTTCTCCAAAACGTCCATTAGCCTCCAGTTGGTGGGATGAACAGCCATATGATTTGGTACAATATCTTGGATGATACCTAGTCCGTATAGCTTTGCCTCTTGGAGTAGCTTGCGGTAGGCTTCTTCGCCGCCAAGCTCAGGGTTTATAAGCGAGTGATCCACAACATCGTAACAGTGTGGGCTACCTGGTCTAGCCTTAAGCACAGGTGAAAGATATAGGTGGGTTACTCCAAGCTCGTTAAAATAGTCCAACAACTGCTCTACGTCAAGCAAATTGAATTCTTTGTTTAGCTGCAATCTATAGGTTGAAAGAATCGTCAAGCCTCAACCCTTCTATATACCAAAGCGGTCCTACCCTCAATATCCACTTCTCTGCCTGCCTCGACCACCAGCTCGTCGTCTTTTGGGTTCCTTGGGTAGGAGTATAAAACCAATTCCCATTTTTTGCCTATATTGGGGATCTTGAATTTCACATTGTTAGGATTACCGTTTAACACAATTAGGAAGGAGTCATCGGCTACTCTTTCACCGTACTCGTTCACCTCATCTATCGCGCTTCCCTCCAACACAAATGCAATGGTCTGGGTCGGCGAACCCCATTGAGCTTCTGTGCACTCGCCACCATCCAAACCAAGCCAAGTAACATCTTTGAAGGGTGAGCCGAAGAGTTTTCTACCTCGAAAGAAGCGCGCCCTCCTAAATATGCGGTGAGCTTTAAAGAAGTGTATAAGGGTTCTCGTGAACAGCTGAAAACTCCTTTTCCTGTCATCCAGACTCCAATTGTACCAGCTTATTTCGTTATCTTGGCAAAAAGCATTGTTGTTACCTTTCTGTGTTCTGCTAACCTCGTCTCCTCCGAGGACCATTGGTATACCTTGGCTCATAAAGAGTGTGATTAACATGTTCCGCTTCTGTCTTTCCCTGCAAGCCAAAACATTCTGATCTTCCGTCGGGCCTTCGACCCCACAGTTCCAGCTGAAGTTATCGTTTGTCCCATCCGAGTTACCAAGCTGGTTGGCTTCGTTGTGTTTGGAGTCGTAGCTTACAAGGTCTTCGAGTGTGAAGCCATCGTGACAAGTAATATAGTTTATGCTCGCAAAAGGAGTTCTCGATGAGCCCGAATAGATGTCAGGTGACCCCAACACTCTGTTTGCTAACTCAGCGTAGACTACTGGTTCCCCCCTCCAAAACCTCCTCAAAGTGTCTCTGAACTTCCCATTCCACTCAGCCCACAGATAAGGGAAGTTTCCCACCTGATAACCTCCTGGACCAACGTCCCAAGGCTCGGCTATGAGCTTCACGCGGGATAGCACTGGATCCTGTTGAAGCGCTATGAAAAATGTTGAAAGCATATTCACACTATAAAGTTCCCTGGCGAGTGAAGCGGCCAAATCGAACCTGAAGCCATCCACATGCATCTCTGTGACCCAGTAGCGAAGACTATCGAGCACAAGCTGTAGCACGCGTGGGTGGCTCAGATTGAACGTGTTACCCGTACCCGTAAAGTCAAGGTAGTAGCGCGGTTTGTCTGGAACAACCATATAGTAGGACGTATTGTCTATCCCACGAAAACATAGTGTTGGTCCAAGATGGTTTCCCTCGGCTGTGTGGTTGAACACCACATCTATTAAAACCTCTATACCAGCGTTGTGTAGCTCATTCACCATGGCTTTAAACTCTTGGACCTGCTCACCCATACAACCAGAGCTGGAATATCTACACTCTGGCGCAAAGAAACCTATTGTGTTGTACCCCCAATAGTTTCGCAAATTCTTCTCGATTAGCCACCTATCATCTATAAAATGGTGGATGGGCATCAATTCCAGCGAGGTTATACCCATGTCCTTAAAATGGTCAATCGCATATCTAGACGCAAGACCTGCATATGTTCCCCTCAACGCTTCTGGAATATCTGACCTGAGTTTTGTGAAGCCTTTTACATGTGTTTCATAGATAACGGTTTCACTCCACGGTATCTTTCTATTCATGAATTTATCGTCATCCCAATCGAAATATGGGTTGACCACAACGCATTTCGGAACATGGGCTCCAGACCATCTATCGTCGAAAGACATGTCGCCGGCTGGGTCGCCTACCTTGTAGCCGAAAAGCGAATCATCCCAGTTAACCCCTCCAGCTATGGCTTTGGCGTAGGGGTCCATCAAAACTTTATTGCGGTTAAACCGGAAACCATGTTCTGGCTTGTATGGTCCATCAACACTATACGCGTAAAGTTGGCGTGGGCGTATACCGGGCACAAAAACGTGCCACAGATCCCCTGTTCTCTGCCTGACGCTTATGGTCTCGGAGGGATATGCGTCGTTTGGAGACCGATAGAGTAGCAGGTCCACTTTTGAAGCGTTTTCTGAGAAGAGCACAAAGTTTACCCCGTCCTCCTCCTCGAGCCATGTGGCTCCAAGCGGATATGAATCGCCTGGGCGTAGAGGTCTATCGTGAGCTCTAAGCATAAAGTGGTAAACTAATGACTCTTTTAAAATTTTTGTATACCTCCAACTAAAAAGCATATGGGGTTGTGCCACTGCGGCATAAACTTGTTCTTCTAATCAAGTAACCTCACTAATGTTCAAACCAAACCGGTTCTCATCGAGTTTCAAGATACGCACTATCTTTAACTAAACCCTGTCACACACAAAATCCCTTTAGAATTCATAGCTTTTTATTTAGATGTGTATTCTGGTTTGTGTACTCTAAAAATAATGAAACTTATTAGAATTGTAGCTATAACTTGCCAGAACTAAAAATTTTGTGGCGGAATAAGTGTAGCTATTTTTGGGAAGTATGCTGGTGATTTGGCGCTACAATCTCAAAGTGCGGTGCCTCCTCAACGTCTAAATTTGTTTTCGTAACAGAATTTATGGTTGATGAGTCTGAGTTGGGGGGTGACTGATATTTCAGGTTACGATCGTGTCGGCTCTGTGTTTTTCTGTTCCACATAGATTGCTATACCTTTGCCTAAGACGTGATATCCGGCAGTCAGCTTTTTTGGGAAATCACCCTCACAGAGTACGAGTTCCCAGCTTCCGCATTCCACTCCACAATCTTCAAAAACGAGTAGTAGATTTAGTTTGCCCCTAACTATATGTATGTGTTTGTTTGATGCCTTGAATTCTACGTTTCGGGCGCACCCTAAGTCATACACCTTTCTAATCCGTATTAGTTCCCTATAGAATGCTAAAAATCGTCTGCCGACTTCCGAATCAGCTTTGCACCAATCCAACTTGGATCTTTCAAACGCTTGGAGTGACTGTGGATCCACATAGTATTCGCCCATTTCCCGCTTTTTGCCTGAGCTTGTCGCTTCGGCAACTTTTTCGTCACCAAAACTTGAAAAGAAATAGAATGGGTTTGTTTCACCATACTCTTCACCCATAAATAGCATAGGTGTAAATGGTGAGAGGATGACCATGGAGGCTGCCATCTTGGCTTTAAGTTCCCCCACAAGTGAAAGAAGTCTTTTCGCATCGCGTCTATTGCCCACTTGATCGTGGTTTTGTGAGTAGACTATAAAACTGCAGCCATCTAGGCCGCTCACAGGTGCACCGTGAGTTCTCCCCCTATAGGATGAGTAGACGCCGTCGTATACGAACGCTTTTGTGAAAGCTTTAGCCACCTGATCTATGCCGCCAAAGTCCGCATAGTAACCCTCACGCTCACCAGTTAAGTATGCGTGTATCGAGTGGTGAAAGTCGTCGCACCACTGAGCATCAGCACCCCACCCACACCTTTCTTTGGGATAGACCACTTTTGGGTCGTTGAGATCGCTTTCGGCTATAACCACAAGCTTCTTCCCCACTTCGTCTTGTGTCCGCTTCACCTTTTCGCATATCTCTTGCACAATGTGTTTCGGTGAACTATCAAATATAGCGTGAACGGCATCTAGGCGTAACCCGTCAACGTGGTATTCCCGTATCCAATACAGTGCGTTTTGAATAATGTATTTCCTTACCTCGTCACATCCAGCATCATCCAAATTAAAACTTTTACCCCAAGGCGTGGTGTACTTTGAAGAAAAGAAGGGAGCGAAAAAATCTAGGTAATTCCCCTCGGGACCAATATGATTGTATACAACGTCGAGTATCACCCCCAACCCCTCCATGTGCGCTTTGTTCACAAGTCTTTTCAACCCCCAAGGCCCACCGTAACTGTTCTGCACGGAGTATAGCAGAACACCGTCATACCCCCAGTTTCTCGGGCCAGGAAACTGCGCGACCGGCATTATTTCGATTGCTGTGACACCTAGGTCTCGGAGGTAACCGAGTTTCTCCATAACTGCGTCAAACGTTCCTTGGGGAGAAAAAGTGCCCACGTGTAACTCGTAAACCACTAGTTGTTCGCGGCCTAAACCCTTCCAAGCCCAGTCTGACCACTCAAATTGTGGGTCAACAAGCATTGAGGGGCCGTGAACCCCATGTGGCTGAAACCTCGATGCTGGGTCTGGTAATTCTTTGGTTCCACACAGGTATCCGTATTCGGAGCCGGCCGACAATCCCTCTACCCAAACGTGGAACCAACCTCTCTCACCTCTCTCCAGGGGGAAAATCTTTCTCCCCTCAGGGGTGTGCGTAACAAGAGATAAAGAGGAGCATTTGGGAGCCCAAACATTGAAGCTCCACCCCCCCTCAGCCGGGTTAGGGCAGAAATCAGGTGACCACACGGACAGATACTTTGGATCAAAATATTAATCTTGTTTACGCCCTCATAACGGACCGCTAAGCACATCCGCGGACGGTGTTCCTCCACCACCACACAACTTTAGCGGGCGCGTGTTTCTGAAATAATTCCCAAATACTTAGTTGATGTTTAGTTTAACGGGTTCGGCTTGTTAGGGGGAGGCGAACTCTGTTTTAAAGTATCTGCCCAGATGTGTTTTGCCCATTCTCTGGGAGGGGAGGTTTTAATGGTTTTCTGATTACTTTCAGCGTCTTATTATCTGGCAAAACATTTATGTTGTTTTGTTCACTTCTAGTTTGGGGTGGATCAAATAGAACTCTCACAAGAGCAGGTTTCGAGTGTTGTAAACTTTAATTGTGATAGGCCAGAGAAGGTTCTTGGTTTGCACGTTTTGGGTGACAAGTTTTCTTTTAGGGCTTATCTCCCGTTGGCTGAATCCGCTTGGATACGTGGTGGTAAAGATGTGGTTTTACCTTTGAAAAAGATTCATGCTGGTGGTTTCTATGTGGCTGAGGGTGAGAAAAGCGATTTTCCCCCTAGCTACACCGTGTGTTTTAAGGACTCTTCTGGCTATATACACGAGTGTGAGGACCCGTATTCTTTTGGAACCGAAATAACTGATTTTGAGCTATACTTATGGGGTAAAGGGGAGCTGGAGGATAGTTTTGACACTTTTGGCGCTCACTTAGAGGAACGTGCAGGTGTAAAGGGTGTCAGATTTGCTTTGTGGGCTCCTAATGCGCGTGCTGTGTGCGTTATTGGAAACTTTAATCACTGGGTTATAGGCTCGCACCCGATGGCGCGCAGGCAGGGGGGTGTGTGGGAGCTTTTTGTTCCACGTATCCGCGAAGACGAAGTATACAAGTTCGCTGTTAAGTGTGCTGATGGTGTTGTTAGACAAAAGGCGGATCCCTACGCGTTTAGATCTGAGCTACGCCCGCACACCGCCTCCGTGGTGTGTGGCCTCACAGGCTATGAGTGGGGTGACCATGAATGGATGGAGTTAAGGAAGCGGTGGGACATGTTTAGCCAACCCATCTCAATATACGAGGTGCATTTGGGCTCATGGCTTGAAAAGCGTGGTGATGATTACCCCTCATATGTGAAACTTAGCGAGTATCTTTCGGACTATGTGAAACATCTTGGTTTCACACATGTTGAGCTACTACCAGTGATGGAGCACCCACTCGACGCCTCTTGGGGCTACGAAGTTTCAGGCTACTATTCGCCCACTTCTAGATATGGTTCCCCCAAAGACTTCATGACATTCGTGGACACTTTGCATAGGAAGGGTGTAGGAGTGATACTAGACTGGGTTCCAGGACACTTCCCCAAAGACGATTGGTCGCTAGGCAACTTTGACGGCACACACCTATATGAGCCAGAAGACGAGCTGAGGAGAGAACACCCAGACTGGAACACGTATGTTTTCGATTACTCAAAAAACCAGGTTAAAAACTATCTTATATCCAACGCCATCTTCTGGCTAGAAAAATATCATGTTGACGGCCTAAGGGTTGACGCCGTGGCCTCAATGCTTTATTTAGATTATTCTAGGCCTCATGGAAAGTGGAGGCCTAACAAGTTTGGAGGTAAGGAAAACCTTGAGGCTATAGAGTTTATTCAAACCCTTAATAAAATTGTTCACAGGCGATTCCCGGGCGCGATGGTTATAGCTGAGGAGTCAACGGCTTGGCCCAATGTGACAAAACCCGTCTATGCTGGGGGCTTGGGTTTCGATTTCAAGTGGAACATGGGCTGGATGCACGACACGCTAGCATATTTTTCAACTGATCCACTCTACAGAAAATATGAGCATGGAAGGCTCACGTTTAGCCTGTGGTACGCTTTCAGCGAAAACTATGTTTTGCCTTTCTCGCACGATGAGGTTGTGCATGGAAAACGGTCACTTTTAGAGAAGATGCCTGGCGACGACTGGCAGAAGTTTGCTAATCTCAGATTGTGCTATGCTTACATGTTTGGTCATCCGGGTAAGAAGCTTTTGTTCATGGGCTCAGAGTTTGCTCAAAGAAGGGAGTGGAGTGAAAAGCTGGGTCTAGACTGGTATCTCTTAGACGATCCTAGACATAGGGGGGTGCAAATCTTACTGCGCGATCTAAACAGTCTTTATGTATCCAGAAAAGAGCTTTATGAGCGTGAGGTAGACAGCAGTTGTTTTGAATGGGTGGACTTCAGAGACGTAGAGCAAAGTGTGATCAGCTTTCTAAGATGGTCAAAGAACAGGGAGAGCTTCATTCTCTTCGTTTTAAACATGACGCCCATTCCAAGATACTATTATAGGGTGGGCGTGCCGAAGAGGGGGTTTTATAAGGAGCTCTTAAACACTGATGCACGGGAGTATGGAGGTAGTGGGGTTGGAAACTACGGTGGGGTAAATTCAGAGGACATTCCCTTTCATGGCCGCCCATATTCGCTTAGCCTCACTCTGCCACCACTTGGAGCACTAATCCTCGAGTGTGTGGGCTCAGAAAAAATGAATATGAATCCAAAGACCGCCGCGAAGAACCCGCTATTCAGGCTTAAACCACACATTGAGGCGTGTGTGCAATAGTTCGATTTTTATGTCAGACATTCTTCCTTATATCGGCATGAGTGTGCGTGCAGAGGATGTTGTAATCCAGAATGTGCGCCCAATCGTCGACGGAGGAAAGTACCCCGTTAAAAGAATTGTTGGTGAAAGATTGAACGTTGAGGTCGAAGCGTTCACCACGGGTGAAAGGGCTGTGCGTGCCGACCTTCTTGTAAAGTTTCCTCAAGGAGGCGAATGGAAGAGAATTCCGATGGATCAAAAAAGAGAGGACTGGTTTACAGCGTCAATTTCACTTGACCAAATCGGTGTTGTAGAATACACTGTTGAGGCCTGGATTGATGACTACCTTACATGGCTGAAATCTTTCTCAAGGTGGCTTTCGAGCGGTGAAAATATAGATGCAGATCTAAATGATGGGATAAACATTTTAAGGAGATTTTCGCAAAAGTGTGCTGGAAGCGACCGGAGCATCATTGGAGAGACCGTAAAGTTGATGGAGGTAGCGCCGAGAGACCGTGTTCTCGATATTGCATCAAACCCAACATTGCTATTCGCAATAAGGCCGTATACACGAGCTATAAGTATCAGCGTGTCCAAATATACACCTACCCTCAAAGTTGTCGTTGATCGAATTGTAGCTGGTTTCTCAAGTTGGTATGAGATGTTTCCCCGATCCCAAACCGATTCTATAAATCGCCACGGCACATTCAACGATGTTGAGCGCAGACTCGAGGATATTGCTATGATGGGTTTCGACGTGGTTTATTTCCCACCTATACACCCCATTGGGAGGACGAATAGACGCGGTAAGAATAACTCGCCCAATCCTACACCTGGAGACCCAGGGAGTCCTTGGGCTATTGGTTCACCTGAAGGAGGTCATAAAAGCGTTCATCCCAGTCTTGGAACACTTGAAGACTTTAGACAACTTGTTGAAAAAGCAAAGAGTCTTGGATTGGAAGTTGCTATAGATTTGGCCTTTCAATGTTCTCCAGATCACCCCTACGTGCGTGATCACCCCGAGTGGTTCTATCATAGGAGCGATGGTTCGATAAGATATGCGGAAAACCCGCCGAAAAGATACTATGATGTATATCCACTCAACTTTGATTGTGATGATTGGAGAAACTTATGGGAGGAACTTAAAGAAGTTGTGCTCTTTTGGATAAACATGGGTGTGAGGATATTCAGAGTGGATAATCCCCACACTAAGCCTTTCAGCTTCTGGAAGTGGCTTATTAGTGAGATCAAAAAACAACACCCCGATGTAATATTCCTCGCTGAGGCATTCACAAAGCCAAATGTAATGTATCACTTGGCGAAAATCGGCTTCTCACAGTCGTACACGTACTTTACATGGAAGAATTACAACTGGGAGATAGAAGAGTACTTTAAAGAAATAAGCTCCCCTCCAATAGTAGACTTCTTTCGACCCACCCTTTTCACAAACACCCCAGACATACTCCCATTTGTGCTACAAAACGGGGGGCGGCCGGCGTTCGAATTAAGACTGATCCTCGCAGCCACACTTTCATCTGTCTATGGGATATACAGCGGTTATGAGTTGTGTGAGAACAAGGCTGTCCCCGGCAAAGAAGAGTATGCAGACTCAGAGAAATACGAGATAAAGCCGAGGGACTGGAATGCGCCTGGAAACATAAAAGAATTGGTCCGTAAGGTCAATCAGATTAGAAGGGAGAATCCCGCTCTTCAAAACTTTAGGAATATTAGGTTCTGTTATGTAAACAATCCAAACTTAGTGGCATACATGCGTTGGGACGATGCACATTCAAACCTAATTCTTATAGTTGTAAACGTGAATCCGTTCCAAGAGCACTTTGCAACTGTGAAGACTTATTTCACAGAGTTTGGCGTGAACACTTCGAGGGACTACGTAGTGGAAGATTTGTTGACAGGCGCAAAGTATACATGGAGGGGGGAGGAGAACTTCGTCAAGCTTAACCCTGCGGTTCAGACAGCACACATATTCCGGGTAAAGTAGGTGTTATGAAAAATGTTGGGTGATAATAGGCTTTGGTACCGTGATGCAATATTTTATGAGATACCAGTAAAATCCTTCTCTGATTCGAATAGTGATGGTATAGGTGACTTCAAAGGTTTAACGCTTAAGCTCGACTATCTGGCTTGGCTTGGGATAGACTGTGTTTGGCTTCTCCCATTCTACAAGTCTCCTCAAAGAGACGATGGCTACGATATATCTGATTATTATTCTATTCAGCCCGAGTATGGTACACTTGAAGACTTCGACGAGTTCTTGGAACAGGCCCACAAGCGTGGGATAAGGGTTATAGCCGACTTGGTTCTCAATCACGTGTCGGATCAGCATCCGTGGTTCCAGGAGGCGCGTAATCCCGACTCTCCACGACATAACTGGTTTGTTTGGAGTGACACAGATAAAAGGTATTCTCAGGCAAGGATAATCTTTATAGATACTGAGAAGTCCAACTGGACGTGGGATCCTGTGGCTAAACAATATTATTGGCATAGATTTTACTCCCACCAGCCGGACCTCAACTACGATAACCCCGAGGTGCGTGAAGAGATGAAGAATATAGTGAGGTTCTGGCTAAGACGTGGCTTAGACGGCTTCCGCTGTGACGCTGTTCCATTCCTGTTTGAGAGAGAGGATACAAACTGTGAGAGTCTCCCCGAGACACATGCCTACTTTAAGGAGCTACGCGCCATGATAGACAAAGAGTTCCCTGGAACAATACTTTTAGCTGAGGCAAACCAGTGGCCAACCGAGGCTAAGGCATATTTTGGTAACGGCAACGACGAGTTCCACATGGCGTTCAATTTCCCCCTCATGCCACGGATGTTTATAGCGCTAGCAAAAGAAGATCGGACACCCATCATAGACATAATAAATCAGATAATTCCCATACCAGAGAACTGTGATTGGGGAACGTTTCTCAGAAACCACGACGAACTCACACTTGAGATGGTCACAGACGAGGAAAGAGATATCATGTACCGCGAGTACGTGAAACACCCAAAGATGAGGCTGAATCTTGGGATAAGGAGGAGACTTGCACCTTTGATGGACGACGATCGAGACGCCATCAAGTTGCTACACGCATTACTCTTTTCGCTTCCTGGAACTCCTTTCCTATACTATGGCGATGAAATAGCAATGGGCGACAACATATATCTTGGGGACAGGAACGGCGTAAGGACACCAATGCAGTGGTCTCCCGACAGAAATGCGGGTTTTTCAAAGTGCGACCCTGAGCAGCTATATGCACCTGTGATAGCCAATCCAATATATCATTATGAGTCGCGTAACGTTGAAACCCAGATGAGGATTTCCTCATCGCTTCTAATCTGGATTAGAGATTTGATTAGGGTGCGCAAAAAATATGCGGACGTATTGGGGCGGGGTGAAATACGCTATATTCAGCACCCCAACCTAAGGGTTTTCGCCTATATTCGTAGCTATAATGGTAAAAATGTACTGTGTGTCAACAATCTCTCTAAGAAGCCCACGGCAGCGGAGCTCGATCTAAAAGAATTTGATGGTTGGACGCCTGTTGAACTTCAGACAAATGTGGCTTTCCCAAGGATTGGCACTCTTCCCTATTTCTTTACGCTTAGCCCCCACTCGTTTTTCTGGTTTCTGCTTGTCCCCCCAACAGGTCAAAAGCCGTGAGTCGTAAAGTAAACCCAGCACCGTCCAGTGAATTTGACGATTTTAGGGCGGCAGAGGAAAAATGGTTACTTGAAAATATACCCAAAAAGAGGTGGTTTGGGCAAAAAACCAAACGAGTAGAAAAGGTTGTTTTGGATGACTTGTGTGTGGATAATTGTAATGAGTATTCTTATGTGTACTGCTTTAATCATGTTGTGATGGATGATGGTTCAACCCAATTGTTCTTTACACCGCTCGTTGGCCTCCTCGGAAATTTGAGTGGTGCCGGTGGTTTTGACGCAGAGCTACAACCCGGTAGGCGTTTAAAGTTCTACGACATAGCGGATGTGCCCGACCTATCTATAAGAATGCTTGAACATTTCAGACTAAAATCCGTGCTGCGAACACTTAAGGGTGAAATAAGCTTTCACTCAGAAGGTCTGGGCACAGAGGGGGAACACACCCAATTGTATGCTAGGGCTTCAGGAGTCGAGCAAAGTAACGTGTCATTATTTTTTGATCGAAAATATTATTTAAAACAATATAGGCATGTGGCGTACGGGTCAAACCCAGATTTCGACGTACCATACCACTTGGTCTATTCAGTTGGCTATACGGAGACACCCAAACCACTTGGCTTTGCCGTATACACGTCGCAGACTGGAAACGCCGTTCTTCTTGGCTTATTCGAGTTTGTGGACAATCTTGGCGACGGCTGGAACCACTTTACGCAGGGGTTAAAGGATTCTAAATATTATTCAGATTTACTGGCTGACTGCGAAGTAATAGGCTCCCTAACCGCCCGCCTACATTTATCTCTCTCGAAGAGTACGGGCGACCCCCGCTTTGACCCAGAACAAGCGTCGCATCGCGATCTGGAAGAATGGGAGAAAAGGTATGAGCAAACACTCCGCGGGGCTGTCGCGGCGGCGGAGAGGGCGCTGAGAACAACCTCGTTTGTGGAGCGCCCGGTCCTCGAGCGGTTTTTGGCCTCTGCGGCAAGCCTTGAACGGGAACCTACAACTGGAGTCGGTAAAAAACTTTTAGACCTCTTTAAGATTAGAATTCACGGCGATTACCACCTTGGCCAAATATTGAAGACACAAAGGGGCTATGTGGTAATAGATTTTGAGGGGGAACCTTTGCAAGAAATGGATGAAAGAGTGAAAAAGTGGTTTGCGCTCAAAGATGTTGCTGGAATGCTTAGATCTCTGAGCTACGCCGCAGGATACGTCGCCATATCGGACGTTGGAAACCCGCAAGTTAAGGTGTGGGTCGCCCAAGCTAGGCAAAAATTCTTGGACTCATATTGGAGTATGGTTAAGGGTATAAATATTGTGCCTCATCAAAAGGAAGATTTTCTATCACTTCTTAGGGTATTCGAAACTGAAAAAGCACTCTACGAGCTTAGATATGAGTTAGAGAACAGACCCACTTGGGTAAGTATACCACTCGCCGCCTTAATCAGAGAAGGGGTATAGGTAAAAGGGACAAAGTTACGGGGTTATATTTCGTGGCGTCCATCATGACTATAGCCTCAGTCTTTTCGTATAACAATATTACCTGATCGTATAAATCGACCGCTACCCACCTAACACATAGTGTGGCACTCCCCGAACTCGGATTATGGTATAGTGTACCCACGGTTGAGTAGTGGGGTAATCCTACTAGCAAAACCCAATCACTATTGAATCTGGGTTCTAAGGTCAACCCGCAATTCACCTTTTTGAAAGCAACTTTCGAGGGTTTAGAAATCTATGTGTTCGTGTGGTAGGCTACTAGTGGCTTTTAACACCGTTTTAAGCGGTTGTTTGGCTCAACGCATCAATCAAACAGCCCATTGTATTTAGGGAGCGTATGGCTTGTGACTTAGAGCTAGCGCGTGCGGCGATTTGTGCTGGCTTCAACTAAAATAGATTTTAAGAGGAATCTTTGGCGCATCCGTCGCGGTTTTTATCGTCGGTTGTGTTTTGTGTATGATGAACCAGGGAGCGTCCACTAGCGGGAAAGTGGTGGGTTAGATGCTATGTGTTAGCGTGTTTAATTGTGGGTTTAAGTCGTTCCACCTTTCTCGGCTCTTAGCCTCTCAATCTTGTGTGCTAGCGGCACAACCGAGCAGTCCTCGTCTACCACTAGTTGTCCGGCGCTTCCTTTTGAACCCCACAGCCTATACCAAACTATGTATGTTGCAGCGAAACACCCCATCAATATTGAGGCGGCGAAACTTGGGGGATAAAATGTTTCAAATATTCCCCACAGATTGAGCGCTGCCATTATAGCGGAGACTACTGTGATACCTACCGAAACCTTTTCAATTCTTTTTAGGAAAAGTGGTAGGCCAATGGTGTCGATTGTTCTTCCTAGGACCCATAACACTGATAGTGGGACCCCGAGTACTGCGAAGGCGCCCATAATCCCAAGCCATAAAGTCGAGGCGATTGTTAGGATGCCTGTGATGAGGCCTACGAAGAGGGTGGCTGCTAGTGGTTGACCGTTGTTTCTTACTCCTGCGAACACTTTTGGCGCGCTCCTCTCCCTCGCTAAGTTAAAAAGTATTCTGGCGGCGCCCACAGTTACACCTATGTTTTGCACGAGTAGGCTGTTTAGCGCCAGTAATGCTGTTATCACTAGGGCTAACACGCTCAATCCACCTATTTCTTGGAAGAGGGGTTGGGCGCTATTTGTCAAACTGGATACATCGGAGAGACCCCAACCCACCACTATTGCATAAGAGCCTAGAATCATGGATAATCCACCCAATAGTAGGGCGAGCCACATACCTCTTGAGATGGTCTTGGTTGGCACATGGGTTTCCTCTCCAAGGTATGTGGCTGTTCCCGCCCCAGATATGCTCACAAGGCTTAATATGAATGCGGTCGCCAACCCACCCACTCCACTCGACATGGCCGAAGGCTCGAATGGGGTGAGTGGGAAACCGTGTCTTGCAACTTGGTACATAAAGAATCCGATGAGTAGTACAACTTCGAGTGTGGAGCCAACCATAACGATCTTGCCCATAAGGTGCTTTACATCTGTAAGGCTGATGAGGGTTGGGTAAACCACAGTGAAAAGCATGACTAGGGCAGCATATACTGGGGATATGGTTATACCAAAGAAGGATCCCGCTACCTCGAGTAACAAGTAGGCGGCCACAGCATCGAATGCATTAAGAAAAACGTAGGCCGCTACCTCTGTGAGAGCCTCGAAAAGGCTTAACTTCTTAGAGCCATACGCACCGCTTGAAAAAGAGTAGTAGCCGCCTGGGCTGGCTAGCTTGTTGGAGTAGCGTGTGAGTATCCATATCCACAGCACACTTCCAAGGAAGGCCATAACCGTTGCGAGGGGTACGGCTGCACCTGCATAAACAACCGCGGCGGTAGTGGTTGAGACAACGCTTCCCAATGGGGCTGTCACACCCATGGCTTGTCCGTAAACTTCTTTAAGACCCAGCACACCCCTCCGCAGGTTAGGGAAAAGCGAAGTTGAATCATTGTTCCCATTCATGGTGGACCAGTGAGGTAATAACACCAATAGAAATATATAAATTCTACTTAAAAATCCAGATTATATAAAATATAATAGTGAAAAATTCAGGTTAAAGAAAATATCTTTAAATTTGCCTTTTGACCGTTAGTTTAGGACAATGAGGAATGCGGGATACAAAATGTTTGTGTGTAAATACGGCGCTAACAAGCTTAGAACCACGCTATGAAACTAACTGCACCCGTTGAGAATATGCGTGTGATCAACAAGTATGACATAGTTAGGTATTTTGATAACTAGCGTGAATGTAATGGTTGTCTCTTATTAAAATGCTGATAGACTTTGAGGGTTCCGAACAACTTTTATTGTGTCATCCTGTTCGATGCTAATCTTTCGCACATCGGGGAATGAGTATAGTATAAGGAATGGATTAATATACCATTTGCCTTCCACCCCTCCCCGTGTGAAGCTTGAAGACTCTATTAAAAAGTATGAAACTGTAGAGATTGATTTTTTCTTGTGCAACGTTACGTTTATCTAGGTAAATGCAGTGTATTAGTGTGACAGTGTCCTCTACTAGTGGCGAGTTAAAAAAGCAGATGTTAAAACTATTAAAAGAAGACGAAGAGTTTAGATATGCGGTTGCTGGGCTCATCGGGCTAACAGAGGTTTTAAATAGAATGGCTAGATTTGAAGAGGAGCTTGTGAAGCTTAGGGAGGACATGAACAAGCTTAGGGAGGACATGAACAAGCTTAGGGAGGACATGAACAAGCTTAGGGAGGACATGAACAAGCTTAGGGAGGACATGAACAAGCTTAGAGAAGAGATGTATGCTGGCTTCGATATGCTTAATAGAAAGATAACTGCGCTTGGAGCGCGTTGGGGTGTTGATGCTGAGTCGGCGTTTAGGGAAGCAATAAGGGGACTACTGGGTAAGGAGCTTGGTTTTAGTGTTGAAAGGTGGGTTGTTCAAGATTTGAATGGAGTCGTTTACGGCTATCCCTCTCAAGTTGAGGTTGACGTCGCAGTGTCGGACAGTAAGACAGTATTAATTGAAGTTTCATCTCATGTAAGGCAGGGGGACGCGCAGACCTTTGTTAAGAAGGCGAAACTCTTTGAATCACTCACGGGTAAAAAGCCCACGAGCTTGGTATTTGTGTCGCCTTTTGTGGACGAGAAAGCCCAAGAAGCGTGTGGGGCGCTGGGGATACAAGTGTATACAAAAGTTTAGGTATTCTCGTATTATATATTATTGAGCTTATTAGAATCTAAATAGTTTTGGCCACTTGTTTGCAACGCTATAAGGTATTGTGTGACCGAATAATAGTGTTTCGTTAAATAATTCGATTTGTCAATAAAATTATACTTTGTAGTTTAAAAATGTTTAAATCTGAGAGCGGTTTTAACGTTGTATGTCTTTTGTGTTTAGTGAAGCAGAAAAAGAAGAGGCATTAAACACATATATCGATTTCCTTCAAAGACCATCGGTCTCCGCGAGTGGTGAAGGTGTCAGGGATGCTGCTGAGTTTTTAAGAAGGCTTCTCACATCATTGGGGGTAAAGGCGAGCGTCGAGGAGACTGGTGGACACCCGGTGGTTTTTGGGGAATACAATATTGGTGCCAAGCTCACCCTATTAGTTTACAACCACTATGATGTTCAGCCCGTCGATCCAGTGAATGAGTGGATCCACCCACCATTCTCGGCGACAATTAGTGGGGACAAGATTTTCGCTCGTGGCGCATCAGACAATAAGGGGACTCTGATAGCGAGGCTTTACGGGTTTAAAAAACTGGTTGCTGAGGGTAAGCTTGGAGTGAATCTTAAGTTCCTTTTTGAAGGTGAAGAAGAAATTGGAAGTCCAAACCTTGAGGACTTCGTCAAGAAAAACGCCCCAAAGCTGAGCGCTGACGCTGTCATAATGGAGGGTGGGGGCCTCGACGCCAAAGGTAGACCCCAAGTGATCCTCGGGGTTAAAGGCCTGCTCTACGTCGAGTTAACCAGTGTTACTGGTGTGCGCGACCTCCACTCATCAAACGCGCCAATCGTATACAACCCCGCCTGGGAGCTTGTCAAGCTTCTTTCGAGTTTGGTTGACGATGATGGTAGGGTGCGTATACAGAGTTTCTACGACGATGTAAAGCCTTTGACAGACATTGAGATAGAATTGCTTAGGTCGTATGACACGACGCCCGAGGAAACAATTAGGGCGCTGGGTGTAAAAGAACTCAGATATAACACAACCGAAAAACTGCGGACGGCCCTATTCACCGAGCCCACATGTAACATTGATGGGTTGAGCTCGGGTTATAGTGGGCCGATGAGTAAAACAATAGTCCCAGCGAAAGCCATGGCCAAGCTCGACTTCAGACTTGTACCAAACCAGAACCCACGAAGAGTGTTCGAGCTCCTACAAAACCATATTAAAAAACATGGATTCAAGGTTGAATGTAAATTTCTCAGCGGTGAAATACCTGTGCGCACAGACCCGAACACAAGGGTAGTCAGAGCTATGCGGGAATCCGCAAGAAAGGTCTACGGTGTTGAGCCCGTGGTGATCCCAAACAGTGCGGGAACTCAGCCTATGGGTGTTTTCACCCACACATTGGGAATCACTGAGTGTGTGAGTGCGATTGGAGTAGGCTCCGCCTCTTCTAATGTCCATGCACCCAACGAAAATGTTGATTTACAAAACTTCTACAGGGCGATCCAACACTCCGCGGAATTCTTCTATGTTTACCCGAAAATTCAACCCTAGCTCAATACATTATTGTAAACGTCTTCATAAACCTAGAACCTATATGATTTTTCCAACTAATCCCCCACAACACTTCCACCAGAAAAGAGGAGTGTGTAGGGGTTTCACCTTTTTGTGGTGGATTTATGTGTGGTTGCTCCTCGAAAACCCAAAAAACAAACGCTTTTAGCTACAGCTATAGCTAAAGCATTCAGTTGCTCCTCGAAAACCCAAAAAACCTGTAGGGTGGAGTACAGTGTATGCCTAAGTGTGCTGTTATCCTGATGGCTTACGGTGGTGCTGAGAATATTGGGGAGATACCCGCCTACCTGAAGCATATAAGGTCCTATTATTCTCGTATGACTGGTGGGAGTGAACCCACAGCTGAAGAAATAGAAGATTTGACGAGAAGGTATAGGGCGATGGGCGGTTCCTCCCCCCTGTTAAAGATAGTGGCTTCGCTTAGCGAGAAGCTTGAATCATATCTTAACGAGAAGGGCTATAAGCTAAGGGTTTACTATGGTATGAAGCACTCTAAACCCTTTATACAGGATGTCTTCCACAAAATAGTGGACGATGGTGTAGACAACCTCATCGGCGTAGTATTAGCCCCACACTACTCAACCATGAGTGTGAAAGGATACCACGAGATGTTGGTAGAGGTCAACAAGAAATATGGTGAGAAGATTCACCTAACATTGGTTGACAGCTGGCATCTAAACCCAACATATATAGACAAGATGGCTAGGAGAGTCAGTCAAGCCAGGAAGACTAAGTTTGACCCGGCGGACAAAGTGTTTTACCTATTCACCGCTCACAGTTTACCAGAAAAGATTTTAGAGTGGGGTGACCCTTACCCAACACAGCTCAAACAGACTGTTGAGGCACTCTCCTCGAAACTAAACCTTAAACCGGGTGAATACGGGTTTGCTTACCAGAGTGCGAGTAGCCACGGGGAGCCCTGGCTTGGCCCAAGCGTGGAATTAGAATTAGAGCGGCTTAAAGCCGAAGGTTGGAGAAACGTGTTGGTCGCACCCATAGGTTTCGTGAGCGACCACTTAGAAATCCTTTACGATATCGACATAGAAATGAGAGAAAAAGCAACGGAACTAGGCTTAAAACTCGAAAGAATAGAGTCCTTTAATGATTCTCAAGACTTTGTAGAGGTTCTCACATCAGTGGTTGAACAAGCAGCGTTTAAACCACTTGCAGGAAGATAGGTTAAACCCCAAATTGCAGCACATCATAGAGCCAAACAGTAGAGGCGTCAAAGTCGATGTTACGTGGGTAATCTAAACACCCTGTCTACTCCAGATTCTCTGGGAATTTCAAGCTCAGATTCCATTCGCGTAGTTGATAGTCTATTAGACCCGCACGGTAGTATGGGTCACCCTTGGCGAGCTCCTCTGCCTCCTGAAGGCTGTTGACCCGCCAAATAATGAGTGCGCCTTTCGCGTCAGCGAACCTACCTGAAAGCACGACCTTACCCTTGGTGCCAGCCGACCTAAGATATGCGATGTGTTCCTCCCTTATCTGAGGGCTTGGAAGACTCCTATATGTTGTGAGTTCACACACAAGCATAAGGGGTAAAATGTGCGGTCTTAAATATTTTTTACTTCACCTTTATAAAGAGGCCTATGACTTAAGCCGACGGTGGTCGCCCATCCAACACCCCTATTGTTGGCCCAGTAGCGCCAAATCACCACCATGGATGTGCTGTATGACCATAGGTAGAATCCGTGATGGTCGTGGCTAGCCATATGGCTCCTGCACTATTCTGGGTAAAGCGGCCTTAGGGATGGGTGCTAAGTCCGGCTCCGGGTGGGTGAACTATTATATCCCTTGCCAGTTGTTTTGGTAGGTATGCCTCAGGTAAACTTGGGGGGCTATCGCTTAGTAATAGGAATTCTGGTGTAGGTCCAAGAGCAAGCTGCCTCCTCCACACGCTTGACGTGACGCCTCTGATGCTTGAACTAATGTCTTTGTAGAAGTCGGCATAGCTTGTGCCCCTCGGTTTAGAGAACCACAGGGCTTTAGTTGTATTCACAAGTGTTGGGTCACCCATTATGGGGGTGAGAATCGTTCCTTTACCGTTGACCGACATATGGGCTATCTCATCGTGAACCGCTTTTAGATTGGATTTTTCAACAAGCGAGTTAAGCTCTTCTAGGACTCCTAGCCCAGCCACTAGGTACCAGTCCTCATAGCCTTCGCCGGTAAGCCATGGGGCACCGTTGACCCTAAAGCTAAAAGAGCCAAGGAAACCTCGAACACCCATACTTGCAAGACTGCTGTGGAAGGTTGTCAACCCCTCCACATATGATTTAGTAGAATAGTTGCTGTCCCTTTGATGCCAGAATACATATGCGAACACACACTAGTAGGATCCTCTGTATAATAAACCCTTACTTTGATCAGAGACGCATCTGAGGTATAGTGATTCAAGCTGTATGGCGAATTAATAATGTTTATTTCGCACACCACGCTATCATAGGGTGTGTACGACGCCATAGTTGTGGGTGGTGGTCACAACGGCCTTGTAGCCGCCTCATATCTTGCTAAGGCTGGGCTCAAGGTTTGCGTGCTCGAAAGGAGACCTATTCTCGGCGGGGCGTGTGTAAGCGAGGAGCTTTGGCCTGGTGTTAAGGTTTCCACAGGCGCATATGTGCTAAGCCTCCTGCGTGAAAGGATCATAGAGGATCTCCGCCTCAAAGAGTTTGGTTTGAAGGTGTACACCAAGGATCCTGGTGTATACCTACCTTTTGGGGGTGGTAAACATCTTCGCATCTGGGTGGACACGCGGAGGACTCAGAAGGAGATTGAGAGATTCTCTAAGAGGGATGCTGAATCGTATGCTAAGTGGGTGGGGTTCTGGGAGAAGTTCTCCGAGCTCGCCGACACGCTTATGCTCACGCCTCCACCGCGGCTAGGGGAGTTAAGGGAGCTTGTAAAGCTAGCTGATTCAATAGGGTTTGATGAAGAATTCGCCCTCGATTTTGCACGTGTTTTCCTCACCGACGCGAAGCACTTTGTCGAAGAATACTTTGAGTCGGAGGAAGTCAGGGCGGCCATGGTTGGCGACGGTGTGGTCGGCACATTTGCGGCCCCCTCAACCCCAGGCACAGCGTATGTGCTTGCACACCATGTGGTGGGCTCAGTGAACGGCGTCAAAGGCGCATGGGGATATGTTGAAGGAGGGATGGGTGGTGTGACGACCGCACTTGCAAGGTGCGCCACAAGCCTGGGGGTTGACATCTACACTTCTTCCCCTGTGGACGAAATACTCACGGGTAGTGATGGTGTAAAGGGCGTAAAGCTACAGGATGGGAGGGTGATCGAGGCAAAGTGTGTGATTTCTAACGCAGACCCTAAAGCCACTTTCCTATACATGCTAAGAAACGCTGAAGTGGACCCACAAATATTGAGGCGTATCCGTGGGCTTAAGACCACGGGTGTGAGCTTCAAACTCGTGGGCTACCTATCAGAGCTACCGGATTATGGGATGGGTACAAATCTTGGTCCAGAGCACGTCGCCTCCGAATACATTATGCCAAGTGTTGACTACGTGGAGAAAGCCTATAGGGACGCGCTCACCACGGGTTTCTCAAGGGATCCCTGGCTCTCGGTGAACATACAGTCCTCAGTTGATCCAACAGTAGCTCCGCGAGGGTACTACTCATTCTCAGTGTTCGGCCAATACCTGGTATACTCTAAAAAGCTCGACGACCTAAAACAGGAGGTGGCTCAGGTTGTTATCGACAAGGTGAGGGAGTACGCGCCAAACTTTAACCCAATAAAATTCGAGGTGCTCACACCTCTGGACATTGAGCGGAGGTTCGGGATAACTGGGGGAAACATATTCCACCTAGATATGACTCCCGACCAACTCTACGTGTTCAGGCCCCTCCCAGAACTCTCGAGGTACCAAACAAACATTAAGGGCTTATTCCTCTGCGGCTCTGGAACCCACCCTGGTGGGGGAGTAACGGGTGCCCCAGGCTACAACGCGGCTCAAGAGGTGATAAATTGGCTCAAACATGGTGTGTGATGTGGCTAGCCAAACGTGAAAATCCCTTGGCGAATGAATATTGGCAAGTTGTGCTGTTCAACGTGCGTATATTCCTTATGGTAGGCTTCGGCGGCTTGTTTTTGAGGTTTTGGGATTCTACGATGCTTGCGTTCACCAACCGTGAGCTACTGCCCTTGTTGAATGCGTTTTTCTAAAGCCATGGGTTCACCGAGTTTTTGTGAGGGATTGAATAATCATTGAACCACTGATTGTGGGATTCCAAATAGGGTTAAACGTGTTTTATACACCCTCGGTCACATTTTCTATATGAAAAAGCTTTATTTAATAATTAGCGAATAACTGATTTTCGAGATTAAGTGACGTGAGGACATCACAATGCGGGAGGTAGCCGATTTCCTTGGTCCGAGCAAGATGGGGGCGTATAAACGTCTGCTCAAATTAGAGGGCCATGGGCTAATCACTAGAAGAACTGTTAGGAGAGCTATGGGTAGAGCTGTGTACTCTTTTCCCCTCCAGATAGAAAGTATTTTGCTGCAGCGGACAGCGAGATACTCAAAGTCCCCCCCGAGACTACCTTAAATGACTAGGGAGACTAGCCAATTCGTTATCAGAGTTCTCAAGGAGGATTATGTCAAAACGACATAAGAATACGTTGTGCATTTTTCTGTTAGACCCTGGATGAAATGTTGAGGTTGCCCCTACAGGGGTGGGGGATATATGGCCGAACTCAGGTGTTGGTGAGGAGTCTAAGAACTGATAAAGTACATTTGCCCAAAGTTTGTTTCAGTATTCGGCGAGGTTTGCCGTCGAGGCGAAGCTGTTTTCTTAACACGTTTGGTGTCGACGTTCAAAACATTTACAAAGTTGGTGGGTGGTGGTTTGTATTAAGAACCACACCTGTTTAGAAGGATAATTAGGGTTTCTGGAATGCTCTATTTGGTTGGAAGATGGGCACGGATTAAGGTGTGTGTGGGAGTGTATCCGCTTTGATCGTGCGCGCTTAATTACCGGTAGACATATCGGGGGTGTTCGCATAATCCTAGAATGCGCTGTGGTGTCAGCAAATACTCTAAGTTGTGGAAGTTGTACGCTCGGGTTGGAAATAATGTTCTTGCTATAAACCGCTGGTTCTAACTTGCGGGGTTACCCCACGTTAAAACCTAGATTATGGGGGTGTTCGGGGCCACCTTAGCCTCACTCGTCTCGAGTTGTTTAGACGAGGGTTTTCTACTGTTATGAGGGGCTGATTTGCGGGTAAGCTTATAGGGGTAGGCGTGTTCTAATTTTGCGATCGTCTTGGTCTCAAAAAGCGGTAACCTACCTTTTGAAAGGTTTGCGGCCTATAGGCGTTTGATCTCGGTTAGGTTCCTTTCGGGGGGCGATTGGGTTGGATATGTGAGTGATGCGAGCGGTCAGTTTAATCTGTGGAGGAGGAAGGTCCACTATAGCTCAGATGATGGGGATCACTGTGAGGAGCAGCTCACGTCATTTGTGGATGAAAGTGTTCGCCACTTCTCGGTTGCCCCCAATGGGCAGGATCTGGTAGCCCTGTTTGTGGACAGACATGGCGATGAGAACTTCCAAATTTATCTTTTAGATTTGAAGGATGGTTGGCCCAGGCGTGTGAGCACAAATCCCAAGGCGCGTTATGAACCTTCTTATGGAGGTTTCAGCCTGGATGGTCGATATCTAGCGTACTCGTCTAATGAGAAGAATCCATCCAACATGTACTTATGCGTGTATGATTTACAGGGCGAGGAAAGTGTGCCCCTAGTTCAGAGGGAAGGCTGGTTCGTTGGGGGCTACTGGAGTCCTAATGGGAGGATGCTGAGCTTTGTTGAGGTTGTGGATCTGCAGACAACCGTTGTCAAGGTTGTTGACACCCAGACTGGCAAGGAGGAGAGCGTCACACCCCAAATGGACCGTGTGAGGTTCAGCCCTGGGCCGTGGAAGAGTGATGGTTCAGGTTTCTATGTTTTGAGCGACTTTGAAGGAGAGTTCGTTAACGCTTACTACTACTCGTTCGACACTGGTAAATTGCAGGGTGTGTTAACGCCCAAACGAGACGTTGAGGAGCTTGCTTTGAGTCGTGACGGTAGATGGCTTGTCTGGAGCCAGAATGAGGATGGTTACAGCCGGGTTTATGCAGCGGACACCTTAAGCGATACAAGGGTTGAACTCGGCTTCCCAAAGGGTGTGGTCTACTCTCTGGACATCGCAGAAAGTAGCGGGAGTGTTGCGGCTCTAGTGTACAGTGCAACACATCCCGCTGAGGCCTATGTCTGCGATGTTGCAACCAACAGTTTGCGCAGGCTTACCTACAGTAGCCTTGGTAGGATACCCCAGGAGAGGCTTGTTGAGCCTGAGAGTGTAAGGTATAAGAGTTTTGATGGTCGCGAGGTACACTCATTCCTATATAGGCCACACCCCGTTGATGGCGTTCATAGGTACCCCGTTGTGCTGTCCATCCATGGTGGGCCGACAAGTCAGGAGCGCCCCTACTACGTCTACGCTGGACTCTATCAGTACCTTGTCAACCACGGTGTGGGTGTTTTCGCACCCAATTTTCGCGGTAGCACTGGTTACGGTAAGAGCTATGAGAGGCTCATCTACCGTGATTGGGGTGGAGGGGAACTCAGAGACTTTGAGTGGGCTGCCAAATACTTGCTGAGCCAGCCGTGGGTGGACCCAGATAGGCTGGGGGTGTTCGGTGGCAGTTTCGGCGGCTTCGCAACACTGAGCTGTGTGACGAGGCTTGCTGAATACTGGAGGGCGGCGGTGGACATAGTTGGCCCAAGCAACCTCCTCACGTTTGTGAGAAGCGTTCCACCCCATTGGCGTAGGTTTATGGGTGAATGGGTGGGGGACCCTGAAAACGACCAGGAATTGCTTAGGGAGCGCTCCCCAATCAACTATGTGGATAGAGTTAAAGCCGACCTGCTCATAATTCAGGGCGCCAACGACCCTAGGGTGGTCAAGGCTGAGTCCGATCAAATGGTTGACACACTTAGGCGCTTGGGTAAGAGTGTTGAGTACATTGTGTTCGAGGATGAGGGGCACGGCTTCACAAAACACGCAAACGAGTTGAGAGCCATGCGGTCGGCGGGCGAATTCCTAGTATCCAAATTGGTCGGCCAGGACGCGGTGTAAGGAAGCTCCTTCACAGTGTGGGTAATAGGTGTTGGATCACTCTCCAATGAGAACGCCGTTCGAGGTGGTTATTGATCCCCTGTAGAGGAAGTGGACTTGGCGTAGCGTAGAATAGTGGTCGAATTCGGTGATAGCGGACACACAGTCCTTGGGGACTACCACCCTATACCATCTTAGGGCCGCGCTTCCCGCCGTGTGTAGTACACATATGTTGGCCACGGTCCCGGTCACAACAAGGTTTGTAACATGCTTCACACGGAGTATATAGTCGAGTGGGGTACCATAGAAGGCGTCATACCTATACTTCCTTATCACAAAGTCTTGTTCTGAGGGTTTTAACTCGTCAATGATCTCAGCACCCCAGCTACCAGCCAGTGCGTGTTCACCCCAAATTTTAAACTCTGGATCATCCTTCATATGCCAGTCCTGAGTGTATATTATTGTTCCACCAACACTCCGGAACCTATCAAGCAGAGAGCGTATGGGTGCAATAGTTGCCTCAGCCCCACTCACTCTTAACTTTCCATCCTTCCTTACAAAATCGTTCTGCATGTCCACAACCACAAGCGCACTCGAAGAGGGATCCAATGTCACACTTGGCTCTTCAACTATAGGTGGCACTTCAACCATCATGGCAACATTATAATACGTCGATCAAACTATTAAAACTAGCCAGAGCAACATTCGAGGTTGGTAGCCGCTTCCCCCCAAAAGGGGTGTATGCTAGTGTTACTGCTTCGAAAACTGACGTGCCAAAAGTGAACAAAGCGAAATACGCTATACTGCATGGTTTGGTGACATCAGAAATCCAGATGTTTGCAAGATGGGGAAAAACTGAGCCAAATATAGCTCTTCCTCTCCCCTACTATAGGGAGCCATTTGGGCAACCTGCTTTCACATCTGAAGGTTCAGTACCACCACATGCCTTCAGTCCTGTTAGGGCGTAATGCTTCCATAGAAAAGTTGCGGCTCATCTACATTTGCACCCACCCATACCCGCATGCATCCAAGTAGATGTAGAGAGCTTTAGCACGTAGCCAAAGAGTTTATGTCCAAACAGGTGCAAGTGTAGCAGTAGAAAAGGGTTGCAGGAATAACTAAAACCTTAGAAGACAAAAATTGGCGCTATTGCATTGGTGGTTTACCTGGCTATTATAGGAAACCTCACCTTTGAGGCTGAGAGTATGCGTCGTGCATAAGTGGATACTGTGGTACGTTGTTGATTGCGGAAAGGCTTATTTGGAAGGTTTTATAATTCTTAAAGGCTTTGACAAAGTATTGTACAAAGTGTGGCTCACCAAACCCAGATGACGCTAGATTCTGCTCGGCGTGTGGGACTCCACTAACATTCGGCGCACAGGTGGGTGGTTCGACAACCCAAACCCAAAGCCAAGTCTCAACCCAGCCACAGCAGCCCCAAACACCACCGTCCAAACCGACACCCCAGGGCTACCAGCAGAGCAGGCCTGAGAGGGCGTTAAACATTTTTACAAAAAACCTTGGGCTCATCCTCCCACTACTAGTGCTATTGGTTGTAGATGTGATAATCTTTCTTATAGTGGGTGCGATAATGTTTACAGCCTTCTTACACGGTGGTTTCCCTGGACCAGTATTCTATACCCCCATATATTACGCGGGTTTTCTAGCCACAGTGTTCGGTTTCTTGTTCTGGTTGTTGGTTGGGGTTTTCTTGTCGATTGTAGTTGTTGAAGCTAGGAACGCGGCTTCAGGTGTTGGCTACAGTTTGAGCCAGGCGTGGAGGGAGGTTAGATCGAGGCTTTCGGATGTGGTCATTATTGCCGTGGTCTTGGGAGTCGTGGACGGTGTTCTAGGATTCATACCGCTAGCTGGGTGGCTTTTCGAATCACTCTTCTTCGCATATATCGTAGTGGCTGAGGGCTTAATGTTCACACAAAATGTTTCAGCATTTACCGCTCTAAGCCGCGCGCTGGGTTGGGTGACATCCATGGCCGACAAGGATCCGTTAACACTGGTTGTATTGGTTGTTGCCTCAATACTTTCAGAGTTACCCATAATAAACTTCTTCGCGGTGCCATACGCTGCGCTTGTGGTGTTTGTCTACTTCTTCGACAATGGGGTTCAGAGCCTCGGCCCACCGGTAGCGCCAGCATCTCAAATTTAACACGGTTAGGGTCAGCCTACTGTATCGGGCATCTTAATCGGTTTTAACCCGTCGCCGTGTTTTAATCGTCCTCGAGCACGACAGGTTACATAGCGGCGTATAATTAACTTGGATACACACATGGGTTGTTTAGACCATTACTTCAAGCGGTAAACCGTTGCCCGAAACACCAATATATGTTTGACATGTGTTTTTGTTGTGGCAGGCTCGCTGGACACAGAGAGGATAAGGTTAGATTTCCCGATTCTTTCGAGGTTGATTCATGGTAAGCGGCTTGTCTACCTTGATAATGCTGCTACCACGCATAAGCCAAAACAGGTTATTGATGCTATATCGAACTATTATTCAAATATTAACTCGAATGTGCACAGGTCTCCCCACACCTTGGGTGAGGAGGCAACCCAAGCGTATGAAGATGCGAGGGCTAAGGTTTCCAGATTTGTTCATGCGCCCAGTAGCGACACAGTGATATTTACAAAGAATGTGACGGAGTCGTTGAATCTACTCGCCTACTCATTGGGCTACCATTTGTTGAAGCCTGGTGACAGGGTTGTTGTCACAGAGATGGAGCATCACAGCAACTTTGTGCCCTGGCAGCAGATTGCCAAGAGGCTTGGGGCTGTATTCGATGTGGTTGGGGTGGGGGATGATGGCGAGATAGATGTGGATGAATTGGACAAGAAACTCGAAGGGGCCAAGATATTTTCATTCACACACGTTTCAAACGTTCTTGGAACGATTACCAATACGAAGAAACTTGTCGAGATAGGCCACCGTCACGGTAGTGTGGTGGTGGTCGACGGTGCGCAGAGTGTGCCCCACATGCCTGTTGACGTTCAAAGTATTGGGTGCGACTTCTACGCGTTCACAGGGCACAAGATGCTAGGCCCCATGGGTATAGGTTGCCTATACGGCCGCCGCGACCTTCTCGAAGAGATGCCCCCCTTCCTTTATGGGGGCGAAATGATCTCCCAAGTCACTAAGGAGAATTCAAGCTGGAACGAGTTACCCTGGAAGTTTGAAGCTGGCACGCCCAACGTTGAGGGTGCTGTTGGCCTAGCCTCAGCGGTGGGATACTTGGAGCGCTTCGGGATGGATAAAATCAGAAGCCACGAAATTGAACTTGTAAGGGCTACGCACGAAGAGCTCTCAAAGATAAAAGGGGTCAGGATATATGGACCCGAAGAGGCTGAACGCAAAGGCGGTATCGTGTCGTTTAACATTGTTGGTGTGCAGCCCGACGCAGTAGCAGAGGTCCTAGCTCGGGAGGGTGTTACCACGGGCTCAGTAAAGATCCACCCGCACGATGTGGCCACAGTACTTGACACTGAAGGTGTGGCGATAAGGGCGGGCCACCACTGCGCCATGCCGCTAATGATTAGGCTGGGTGTACCAGCCACTAGTAGGGCGAGCTTCTACATCTACAACGACGAGGACGACGTGGAACAATTAATAAAGGCGGTGAAGAAGGCGTGCGAAATATTCCACGTCGAAACCTGAAATCGATGTGTAAAGTGGGTGCAAATCTTCGTTTGAAGTATAGATTTGTGCGCCATATAATCTATAAAATGAGTGGATTTGTATGAGTCGCGTGGACTCGTCATCAAAAGATGAGTTGGAGACCGCTACTTTTGGCGGAGGGTGCTTCTGGTGCACCGAAGCTGTTTTCTCGAGGCTTAGAGGTGTGGTGAGCGTTGAATCCGGCTACTCAGGTGGATATGTCCCCAACCCGACATATGAAGATGTGTGCAGTGGTTTAACTGGCCACGCCGAAGTGGTTCAACTAAAATTTAACCCCAAGCAGGTCACCTACGAAGACCTCCTCGAAGTGTTCTTTGCAATCCATGACCCCACAACGCCCAACCGGCAAGGCTACGATGTTGGCACACAGTACAGATCCGTTATATTCTATCACAACGAGGCTCAGAGAATAATGGCTGCGGAATATATACAGAAGCTTTCAACACAAGGTGTTTTCAGACGTCCGATAGTAACCCAATTAGAGCCTTTCAAGGCTTTCTATAAGGCAGAAGACTACCATCAAGAGTACTATGAGCGGAACCCCCACAAACCATATTGTGTGATTATAATATCACCAAAACTCTCAAAGCTAAAAGAAAAATTCCCCCAACTTTTAAAGGAGTAAACTGTGGGAACAGCCACCCACAACGAACGGAAGGCCCACATCAAATCTTAACCAATTGATTCTATCTCATCCAAAAACCATCCGCATGGTTGGTAGACAGTTAGTTGGGCTAGCCAAGCCACGAGACGGGCAACATAGCTGCGCTGGTCGTGGGTTTGTTGCTGTGAAAAGCTGAAAATAGGTATTAAACGCGTGGTTGAACAATATTAAAGTTGGTGTATCAAACGCTTTACACCAAACACTTTCTACACGTGGGGTAAGCCATATACGCGTTAATGTAGCCACACAATGTACAAACTGTAAGACAAAGTGGGTGCATATTTGTCTAATAATTCTGACCGTGACCAAACGAATAGTGGGACAAAGGATATATTGAGAGTAAAACTATACGCAAGTAGGGCAAGCAAAAAGGGGGGTTATTGGATTTACTTGGTCGGCATGTTCGATGTTGCTTTGTAAGCCACACTGAAGCTTGTACCATCACTGGAGATAGGTGAGGGCGCCGCAAGCGTGCCACCCTTAACATTCACCATAGTTATCGAGATCGGGTTGGGTGAGTCCCCAATTGTGTAGTTGACCGAGTTAATCGTCACAGTGTTAGTGCCACTTATATACGTATAATCATAGCCATAGTATGCTGTGCCAAAATTGGCTAGGGTTGTAAGGCTTCCACCCACGGCGGGTCTCTCCGTTATCCATTCAGCGCTACTTCTGAGCGCGCCGGAAACACTAGTACAGGGCGAAGTATAGCTCCAACCCTCCGTATCGTCTCTTAGCAGTGTTGTGAAACAGTTACCAGAAGGATTATAAACCACTGAGCCGAAAATTTTGTCGCCTGGCTTCACAGTGTCGCTTGCGGGTGCGTATACAGGTGAACTGGGATAGAACTCGTACCACGCTGAGTAGATCGCAACGCCGTGCTGGCAGTCACCGGTCACACCTGTCTGCTCGACTGTGCTATCATTGTAGCCATCTATGCCAACCCAGAATGCCGCATAGGTTGTCTGCTTAGTGCAGCTGAGTGTGGGTACAAACCACGAGCCATATGCAGCGTTTACCTCACCCGACTTGACGGCAACAGCGTAGCCAGCCCAGTTAAGCGACTGGGATGAGCTCAGCGAAATCCTTGGCCCGCTTATGGGTTGTACAGCGTGTGCTAATACGCCGCCGGTAAGGCTTGCTAAGGCTACGAGGGTTAATGTGAGATAAATAGTGATTTGCATAAATTGTAAAAGCGAGACTAGTATTAAACTTTTGTGTATTGATTTTGGTTATGGGGGTTGTTGTCGATCTATGCTTACATTTTGCTTGGTCGCATAGGCTCGCGTGGCCTCGAGTAGGCTTTTTAATGCTTGCTGCATCCATGAGACATCCTCGTGACCGATCCATATTCTCACTATCCCTTTAGCTCAAAGCACTCGCCGGGATTGACCAGTATTCCCCACTCCTTGAAAATTGACTCACAATAACTCCAAGTGTCATCTGTGAACTTCGTTCTTACGAAGACAAATGGGCAAGCTATTATACGTCTAGCTTGGAAGAAGCGTGTGAACTCGGGTATCTGATACACCATCCTAGAATTACTGGCCACAATTTTCTTACCCTATCGAGTAGTTCTCGACGACTTTCAAGGATTTTGGTTGCGTACTCTTGGCTCATAATTGGGGGAGATATACTCGAGTAGTCTTTAGCAGCCCAGGCTCTCTCCACCACTTCCCGTGGACCCGCTACCCACCCTATGCGTAGCCCAGCCAAACCATAAACCTTCGATAGGCTGGACGTAGCAACACCCTTATCATACACTTCAACTATGCTTGGCGGTGTTTCGACTCCAAGCTCAAGGCCTCTGTACACCTCATTGCAGAGCACATATGCGCCCACATGCATTGCTCTGTCGGCGATGTATTCTAATTGGTCCCTTGTGAGAACCGTTCCTGTAGGGTTGTTGGGCGACGTGAGCACTATGAGCCTAGTGTCCTCCCTGAGCGCTCGCTCAAACTCATCCTCGTCAAACTCAAAATCCTCACCTTTAAGCCAAAAGTGGTCGACGTGCGCGCCAAGCTCGCTAAGCAACCCAGGGATCTGCATGTAGTTGGGCATCATACAGCACACTCTGTCACCCCTCTTAATAAGCGAGTTCACAGCTGTGAAGTTGGCTTCAGCACCCCCACAGGTTATAAGAATATTGCCCGCGTCACAATGAGTATGTGTGTGAAATGGCCTCTCTGAGTTTAGCGGAACCCTTTGTGTCCCCATAGCCAGCTTCAATCTCATCGGGTAAGAGGTTCACTTGTATTTTAAGGGGATGGATACCACTCTCAGAGAGGTTTATTTTTGCTTTCAGCTCTCTTAGGGACTGCCACCTTTCAAGTTTAAATTCTGGGTACGCCATACCTCTAAATATGATACCTCGAAGAAAAACTTATTCCAAAAGTGTGGAGGCTTAATGCGCTCTGCTTTGACTCAACTTGTCACGGAGAATCTTTTTGTCCACTTTATTCGTCGAGGTTAGCGGCAATGAATCGACGAAGATGAATTTGTCAGGTATCCACCACTTCTGTATCTTGCCTTCATTTACCAAGCCCATTAGAAATGTTCTTATTTCCTCCTCACCCATACTTTCTTTGGCAACCACGAATGCCACTGGCCTCTCACCCCACTTCTCGTCTGGTTCACCCACAACGGCCACTTGGCCCACTTTAGGATGAAGTGAGATCGCGTCTTCAAGTAGAATTGAAGGTATAAATTCTCCACCACTCTTTATGGCGTCCTTCTCCCTATCCACAATGTGCAGGTACCCAAACTTATCAAAGTAGCCAAGGTCCCCAGTGTGGAGCCATCCACCCCTCCAAAGAGCGCGTGTCTTTTCGGGGTCCATGTAATACTCCCTTGTAAGCCATGGGGCGCGGGCCACAATTTCACCAATCGTACCGGCGGGTACATCTTTACCAGCTTCATCCACTATACGTAGCTTAACAAGTGGTATGGGCGCCCCTGCTGATATCTGCTCCCTAAACCTAGTCTGCTCCTCCACACTTTCGAGAAACGAGTTGTAGTAGCCCACACTGAGCACTGGACACGTCTCCGACAGGCCGTAACCCCCAATCACAGTTATACCGTATTTTACGGCGGTCTTCGCTAGACCTTCTGGGAGCGCTGACCCCCCAATCGTCACCCTCCACTTCTTAAACTGTTCAATATATTTGCCCGCATCAGGTTGGCTCAGAATCAGGTGGAGGATTGTTGGCACCATGGCCGAGAAGGTTACACCCTCCTTTTCGAGGAGTCTTAACGTCAAGGAGTAATCGTATTTGCCGGGTAACACGTATTTCGCGCCGCTAAGCATGAAGATGTACGGGTAGCCCCACGCGTGAACATGAAACATTGGAACAAGTATCATGTACACGTCATTTGTGGTTAGACTCAGCGGAGGGGCTGAGCCCACTAGCGCCGTGGACATTGCGTGCAGGAACAGGTCTCGATGTGTGAACGATACACCCTTAGGATTCCCCGTTGTGCCCGAGGTAAAGAATATTGTGGCGGTGGTGTTCTCATCTAGCTCTCCGAGCTGGGATGGTTCATTCTGAAGCAGGTCCCAGAACTGCACCGCATCAAGCGGAGTCCTAACAGGGTCTTTAGAGTCGCTGTACACTATGAACCTGATACCTCTAAAGAATTCCTTGGCTCGCTCAATTATGGGTAGGAATTCGTCTCTCACCAATAGCCACTTGTCTTGTGCCTGTAGGATTGTCCTAAGAATAATTTCTGGTGGATACCTTATGTTCACAGTGTGAAGTGTGGCTCCAAGCATGGGCACAGCATAGTACATATGGAGGTAGACATCAGTGTCCCAGTCAATGACACCCACACGCTCACCACTGGATATACCAAGCTTCTTTAAACCGGTTACCAACCGCTTAACAGAGTCCGCGAATTCGTGCCGCGTGTACCTTCTAAGGTCCCTGTATACTATTTCACGTGTGGGATAGCTCTGCTCGCCCGAATCTAGTATCTTATCCACCGTGAGCTGATACCTATAGTAGCCATCCTGAGAAGCCAATCAACCCATCTCCAACCAAAATATGAACACAGCAGCAAATAAAACTTGTTATACCAAACATATAAACACCTCCAAACGAAAGAAAAAAGCGTTCTAAAACATATCATAGATTTCTTATAGAACTGGTTAAACAATGTGGCGAACCCACCGATAAAAAGGCGTCTGGCTCCAACTGTAAGGCTTGTATTTAAGTGTGTGTTAACCCCACACTATATGGGTTATGAGGCTCATCACACACTATGTATTCAGCTTTAGCACCCTACTCCCCTTTGTTTGGATCACACCCCTCATAAATGTCTTGGGAGGGCCAACGCAGGGTGGTGGGCTCGCACCCACTGTCGACCCTCTGCAACTTCGAACGGTGTTCGTGGCGGTGTGCGCTTGGCTTTCATTCTGCGTGAATTTTGTTTTGGATAGGGCTGGACACAACAGGGTTACGCTTCGCGGCGGCTTGAATATACCCGTTAGGGCTTGGAGAACCCATTCGGTTTACACCGCCCCGGTTTGGGGTGGACTTATAGGCTTCCTAACAGCCCTAATACTCAGGCTAGTCCAAAACGGTTTTAGCATAGCCCAAACGTTACAAAACACGGTTTTTATGGGTGCGGGGTTAATATTGGTCTTTCTAGGAGCTTATGCTTCATATACACATTTGTTACTCGACTCGCTAACTGGTGGCGGCGTGTACACAAAGCGGCATAGGAGAATTGCTCTCGCCCACTTTAAATATAACAATCCCGCTCTAAATTTTGGTGTAATACTACTATCAATTATACTCACATATTATATACTCGTTCAAACAACCATCTGATGGTACAGGTTATGTTAGCGCTGTTAGCACACGCTTTTGGGAGGCGTATCCTGCGGGTGTTTGGAAGCCATATACACCCAATTACCCAATACCCCCCACACCGCATCCCCCTTGAACACCGGGGGGTACACTAAACCCGTGTTGGCGCCCAACCCCATACCAGATTCCAGCCCCATTTTCCGGTCGACACCCACCACAGCCAGCCTACGACGCTTTGCGAATATTAGTGTGAACCCAACACACC
>JAVZKQ010000010.1:0-38036 GCA_038884175.1 Thermoprotei archaeon
CATCCGTGCGCACAACACCCTCCCCATACACCTTGTGGTTGTTGTGCACCCCACTCTCAGGATACACGTCCTTCTTAGCCAAAAACTCCGGGTCAATCGGCCTCGGCCTATAACCAAGCGACTCAATCGTCACACTACCCAAAACATCCACCAAATATTGGTGCACCCTAGCTAGCTAATAAGTTTGAGCCCTAAGATATGGGGTTCACCCATACCAGGACGGCTTCAGAAATCTCAGTATGACTTGCGATTCGTGGATCACGCCCGCAAATTCGACGGTCTGACTAGGAAGTGGGTGGAATTAACGTGGAGAATGCGCCAAGAAAATGGTGGTTGGGATGGCACCCACTATGTGGTAGGTGTACTCGTGGTCCATAGTGTGCTAAACACTGCTAGAGTTAACCTTCAGCTAGGCCACAAACCCGCTGTTTAGTTGTGCGTATGTGTCTGGGGGCGCCAGGTTGCTGAATAATTCGGGGTGAAGGATTTCAGCCATGATCTCTAGGCCCACAACCAGCCTCGGGCCTGATCGGCTGAAGTACCATTTTGAGTTAGCTGCGTAGACCCTCCCATTCCTGGTAGCGGGGAGGTTTTCCCATTGGGGGATTTTTTGAAGAGCTCTAGCCTCCGCCAACGACTCTTCCAGCGAGCGACCGCATGGGGTCACCACTACGACCTCTGGCTGGTAAGAAGCGATGGTCTCCCAGTCGAGCTTGACTGCCCACCCACCGGTTTTAGCTATGCCGTCTATTCCGCCTGCGATGTCTATTATTTCTGGGATCCAGAGTCCTCCAGCTATCGGGGGGTCAGTCCACTCAAGATTGAGCACCCTTGGCCTCACGTTTGATTCCCCAACCTTGGATCTTATGTAGTCAACCCTCTTTTTGAGCTCGTAGACGAGGTGTTGCGCTCTCCGTTCACTTCGGGTTAACCTCCCGATAAGCAGGATGTTATCTAGGACGTCCTCGATTGTCCTAGGCTGGAGTGAGACAACTTTGGGGCCATAGTCGAGCACCTTTGCTGCGCTGAGGACCTGGGAATAGGGGACCGCGCACACCTCGCATAGCCTCTGTGTGAAAATGAGGTCGGGCTCCATCTCCTTAAGCTGACCCATATCAACATCATATATGCTCAGCCCACTGTGTTTGTGGCTTTGGACGAAGCCGTGAATCTGCCTTGCTGAATAATTCTTTCCGTAAAGAGAGCTCTTGCTTATTATTGGTTTTTGTCTGACTTGGGGAGGATAGTCACAGTCATCGGATACCCCCACAAGCTGGTCGCCCAACCCGAGCAAATATAGTATTTCGGTTGCGCCGGGTACAAGCGAGCAGATTCTCACGATAAGCTCACCCCACCACGAAACTTAACCGCCCCATAGCCAGTGTTGCACCCATTCAATCCCGCCTTGATTACGAGGATGGTCAGGTCTGAAAAAGTTTCCTTGATACGAGCCAATTCCTCCAGCGAACAAGTGAACAAAGACTCATTGGCCAACGTCATGTTTTGCAGCACCACGATTTCCCTACTAGGTTCCACGTGTTTCGAAAGCAGGAACATCGCTATTTCCGAAGGCATAAAGTCCCACGGCCTCGGAAGCACAATTATGTTTCGCTTGCCCCACAACACGAGTTCTAGGAGTTCCTCCTTATCCTCCTCAATTGCTCCCCGCTTGTGGAAGGTGACCAGTATTGATGCGTCAAACGGCAGCCCAAGCCTCGCACACCCCACTTGAACAGAGCTGATGCCAGGGACAATCTCTGTCTCCACCCCCGCTGAGAAAAGCCTGTCGACGAGTTGGCTATCGGACACATTGGGGTCCCCAAACGTACACACCACACACGAATAACCCCGCTTGGATAGGTCAGCAATCCTCTGAATCACTGCGTCCTGATTGCGGTAATCCAGCTCGACCGCCTCCCCCCGAACCAGGTGTCTAATTACTCCTAGTGTTGAGTGGAAACCCGCAACGTAGTCGGCAGACCGAATCAGTGAGGCAACCCTTTGCGTGATTAGATCGGGAGCGCCGGGGCCCACGCCCACCACCCAAATCTTTGAAGCACCCATATCCACTTCCACCGTCTATGTCTAGCCTGTTGCTCCGGATGTATTGGTAATAGGCTTATCGCGACCCCACACTTCCCGCCACTTTTTCCACCTGAAATACGCCTCGTTTTCCGTTGGGACTGACGGGTTCACCACAGTGACCAAAGATAGCCAGTGAAAGCTTTTACCAATTATCCCCCCAAGAGTGCTATGTTCAATCTTTTCCCCCTCGAGTGTTAGGTTAGAGCAAACCACAACAGGGGTTGTGGGCTCGCAACCCTTGGATACTAGGAAGTCAGCGACCCCACTCGGACTTAGGTCGGGGCTCGTCAAAACTATAAGGTGTTTACCAGCCTTAAACGCTTCAAGCATAAAGTTCTTCTCCGCTTCGTGGTCACCGTAGTCATGGAACGACACGACCACGGAGTCGTCGATATTTATCCTAGCTATTGAGGCCGCAAGCTGCACAGAGCTTATGCCCGGGATGATTTCGATGTCGAACCGCGAAAAGACTTCAAGCAAGCCGTTGAGCCCCGAGGACACACACGGATCCCCAATACGCGCCACGGCCACGGTCTTCCACTCTCTCTTAGCCACCTCCGCCACCCTAACCGCAACCTCCTTGTAGTTAGACACATTTTGAATGTAAACCTCCTTACCCCGTAGCAGGCTCCTTATCGGGGCTAGGTCCAATTCCCATCCCAACACGATCTGGGAGTGGCGCACCGCCTCACGGGCTCTGGGAGTAAGGTATTTGGGTGACCCTGGACCCACCCCGACGATGTACACTTTCGGACCTGCTACGCGATCCATCCCACCACTCCCCAATGTGCAGTCTATAATTTGAGTGGTGGGAACATTATAAACTTTTGGATGGATACTCCATCCATATAAACCAAATTAGTCGTGGTCTAATGATACCTGCCCACAATCGCGATTGATGCGGGCGTCGCAACACCCCCACCACACAAGCAATACCAGCCTATGTGCACGCTAAAACGCCTCAGACGAGGTCATCCCAACCGCGGAGAGACACCATTCAATAACGCTGGTACACGGCGAACACAGAGCGGCGACAATAACCCATCAAACACGGAAGGCCACACTTCCTAGAACCACAGAACCTACATGGCCTCTACAATAGGAGAGGACGGCAAACTCGGAGGTGTGACCGAGCGCGATTATTGGGTGTAATTTCAAATGATTCGACTTCCGCTGACCGGGTCGTGGTTGGAGTGGTTCTACCTATAACGACAGATTTGGAGGTGGTTGTCGGTCTGGGAACCAACGCTCACATGAGTGGCTAAGAAGATTCAAAATATTCAACAGTCAGCCAACGTCCAAGACACCCTCCTTGCGCTTGCGTCTTGAAGCACGCGTGTTACGAACAGCGACGTGTTGGTGTTGGGAAGGCCCTCGAAGCCCACAAGAATACCACAAATATTTTGGGGCAGATGCAACTTGGGGTACGATGTTTTAGCCAAGCACAGATAAGCCCAAGACAAACCGTGTTGCTTGGAACCCCCAACAGTGATTTGGATAGATATGATTCACGGGGGTGATATGGTTGTATGGTTTCAGGGTGACGACTACTTTAAGTAGAATTAGGCCTGTGCGCCCTCCCATCGCTGTGTTAACTCTTGGCGCTATTGGGGGCTGACTGTCCTCTTACGAGGGCCATTATGCCTGCAAGCAATAGCAGGACGAAGGAGACGCCGAACACACCGAAGAAGACGGGTAGGGATAGAATTGAGGCGATGATTAGGAGAACACCGCCCACGACTCTATCAGGCACCACGGAGCCTGCGAGGCCTAAGGCGAGCGCTGGGAAAACCATGAGCCAGAACGCGAAAAACATGGGGCCAAATCCCCCACCATAGGGACCAAACCCCCAGCCGTACATGTGTATACCCATCATACCCCACCCGTACCCATACCTATAACCATAGCCGTACAGTGCATAGATACTTAGGGATATGAACAGGCCTACAAGTAGTAACACTGACCCGATAAGCCCAAGCACCTGGTATGTGCGCATTCAGACCACCACGAGAACAGTGGGCGCTGCGACCCGGATAAACCCAGTAATTTTGGGGTACCCGAATTTTTCAGTGTGGTGTGCTTGGTTGATTCTGTAGATTTCACGATTAGGGTAACGTGTGTGCGTGGTGTTTGCCGCCCCGCCGGGTTTGGCTTGGACGCTTAGCACTCCAACTTGGGGGCGAGGTAGAGGAGGTTGTCCTATATTTCTGCTGCCGCTATCGCCGAAAGAGGTTAACATTTCTTTTCGGTTTATAGTCTTCTATAACTTTTTAAATATATGTGTAAAGCTGCATACAAGTGTCAATGATGTCTACTTCTCTTTTAGGGGAAAGACTCAGTGAGTTTTAATAAGCGGTGGTAATAGACGCACGAAGTATTTGTGAATACAGTCAACGGCTCAAGTTTTCGTGTGACTGGTTGGATAACAATTCACCGCGCACCCCATACCTTGAGCAGCAGGGAATTGTGGAAGCCCTGGCAACGGCGGGCAGCGAGGGGTTAAGTGGTTTGTGCCACGAGTGGGAGGTTGCAGCCGGTTCTGGCGCCATCACAATTGTTGGGCAACCAACGTATTGTGGTGTACTAGGCTGAGTGCGTAGGCTGTTTACAATGTCTAACCCAATACATTGTGTAAATCGGCGCAACCTTTCTGCGTGTTAGGAGTAAAACCGCCACCTTTGAATCAGCGGACAAGAGTTTCGCGATCCCAACACAGATATTAAGTGGAAGGCGAACCCCCAAATCTTGACATGGCGTACACGCTGGAAGAGTGCAGCCGACCAGCCCAGACTTTGAGTTCACTGTACCTCTTGGGATGTTGCGGGCGCAGGGTTTAATAGGGTGTTAACCATGGGCGCCGTATGTCTGAGCTGAAGCAAGTGTTGATACGCGATTTAGAGTGGCAGGATATGCGCGACTGTGTTGAAAACTATTTCTCCTATATTGATGAACTCGACGAGAACCTTTGATTAGGGCTGAATATACCCGCACAGAAGCCCACTCTGGCTTCGGAGACACTTTGGTTCACGGATCTCTACAATTCGGTTGTATCCGGCAACGCCGTGGCGGCGGTCGCCGTGTCTGGGGGAAGGGTTGTGGGTCTATGCGATGTGGGCAGACGTAGTGGCGCAGCAGAATCCCATGTGGGCGTGCTGGGTATTGCGTTGAGGAAAGAGTATAGGGGGCAGGGGCTTGGACGACGACTCATCACCTACTGTCTAGAAAAATGTGTGGGTGTGTTTGAGATAGTGACGCTCGAAGTGTTCTCCAATAACGTTCGCGCCGTGAAACTTTACACCCCACTCGGATGCAAGCAGTGAGGGGTTCTACCAGACGGCTTCAAGCGTGGGGTCTTACACAGGTAAGAAGGCCATGAATATAGACCTACGCTCAAAGGGTTCCGTTGCGCATCAACATTCAGCTTGAGTTTTGACCCGTGGCCACCACCGCATCGCCATAGCTTAATGGATAGAGCTGTATGCGTCTAAACCGAAGGTTGATTTGCCGAATCTAAGGGGGCAGCACTTTATTCACGTGTCAAAACCTAAGCCTTTTAACCTGAGGAGGCGTTGGATAGCGTGACACGTTATTATGTCCGCAACCTAAAGCGTGCCCGTGACCTCCACAAAAAGGCCGACATAGCCGAGGGCAACAGGGAAAACATAGAGTGATTTACAGACCATTTGGGGGAAGGGGGGTTAGCTTGGGTATAGAGCTAAATATATATTTCTTCTTGAGGTTTGTGTCACCATAGCGCCTCACGGGCGCCGACAGGGCCAGCATAGAAAGGTTGGTGAACAAGCTCAGGGTTGGCCTCGACTACTCCTTGGCCAAGTGCGCAAACCCTGTCACCATAGTTGTGGATGCTTTAGGGATAAAGGTGCACAACGGTGGTGGCGAGATAAGGCACGTCTGGAGGGTTAAGAAGGCTATCTGAAGGTACACTTCGCGGTCGATGTGAAAAGTGGCCAAGTCAACATGGATTTCTAAGGGGAAGGGGGAGATTGTGGTGGGAGGCTGAGGAGGCTTGTGAGGAGGCTCGAGGGAAGTCGGGGTAGGTAGGGTGCTGGCTATGGGGAGTGTAGCCCGAAGCCCAACTTCAACTTCCTCGCCGATGAGGGGATTAAGCCGGTCATCAGTGTTCGTGAGGAGGCGATGCCGAAGAGTCAAAGAAGCATGGCTAGAAAGCTTTCAGTATCAGTAATAGAGGGAGCAGTTATTCACGTCGAAGCGTGGTCGAGGGTACACAGGTTCGGTTATAGGTGGAGGGTTGAGGGCGCACTCTTAACCGTCATGCGATATTCGGAGAATATGTTTCAACAAGGAAGTTTGTGAACATGGCCAAAGATGGGGGTGGTGGCCTACATCTATACCATGTTCATAGGCGCAATACAGTAGCGGGCAAGAAGGTGATTGGAGGAGTGGCATCAACAATCAGTTGTGCAACAGGGCACAAAAGAGGGAGGGTTTATTAGGTTGTTAGAAATTACCTTAAATACAGAGTGCATGAATGATAAGGATTTTGATGTTTTAATTATAGGTGGTGGTGTCCTTGGCACCACCTTGGCGTACTGGGTTTCACAGGAGTTCGATTCTAAAATTGCGATTATTGAAAGATCTAGAGACATTGCCCTTCACCAAAGTATGAGAAACACAGGGGTCATACACAGGCCTTTTTATTTAAATCCTGCTAAGAAGAGGGTCTGGGCGTTTTCAGCTCAAGTTTCTTTCAAGCTTTGGAAATATATATCGGTTAATGAGGGGGCTCCTTGGAAGAATACGGGGACAATAGAGATAGCCAAGAGAGAAGAGGATATGAAAATAATTGACGAATATCAGAAGTGGGCTATTCAAAATGGGATGAATGAAAACGAAGTTGAGATAATGGATGAGAAAGGGCTGGCTAAACTTGAACCCAACGTCAAAGGATACGGAGCAATCTACAGTAGGACAGACGCATCTGTAGACTTCCAAGAATTCGCCATAAAAGTGTTTGAAAGGGCGAATAAATACGGTGTTAAACTTATTGGAAATACCACGGTAAAAAAGATTGACCAAACCGGGAACTGTAAAGTTTATGCCTCAAATAATGGCGCTTCGAATATAATGAAAGCCAAAGTCATCATTAACTGTGCAGGTGGAGGTGCGCTAAAACTTGCCAAATCAGAGGGACTAGGCAAAGGTTACACCAATCTTTTCTTCCGCGGAGATTACTGGAAGGTTAAGGGACCTTTAGCACAAAAGATCATAAGTAATATTTATACTGTTCCTGAACATCCTAAATACCCCTTTCTTGACCCCCACTTCATCGTTAGGTATAATGGAGTAAACGAAGTTGGCCCGACAGCTACACTTGTGTCAAATCCCTATGCATACAAAGACAAATATTCCACGTTAGTAAAAATCTGGAAAAATCTATTGGAAAGGCCAGTGATTCCTAAACTAAATCTCCTTTTAGACAAGGAATTTAGAGAGTTGGCCAAGGAAGAGTGGAAAAGTTCGATATACAGTAAATCCATGGTTGCTAGAATTAAAAAATTCATTCCTTCCTTCAAACCGGAGTATCTTTCTGAGCGTGGAATGTCGGGGGTAAGGGCACAAGTAATAGACAAGAACGGTTTTGTACCAGAGGCTATCATCCTCTTGGGCCACAACTCCCTGCACATATTAAATTACAATTCCCCTGGAGCAACAGGCGCTCCTGCCTTTTCTGCTTTACTTTTGGAAAAAATGAAAGAACTAGGTTACTTTGATGGCATTCAAAAAAGAGGCCTCAGTCAGATGTCGAATGATTGGAACTTGAATAAAATCATTGAAATCGCTCCTGGGGGGCTCATTGACGGGATCATAAAATAAATAGTTGCTTGCTGTGCGGTTATCTAAAAACTTTTTAGAAACACAGTTTTTCAAGGCTTAGTGTCAATAATATATATTATAGTTTAAAAGGTTTAATAGTTTTTGCTACCTGCTTCGTGTTTCACATATTGCTTTATGAATCATGTTTGAAGCCATACCTGTCACTCTATTATGGAAATGTTTTCTTTTTGTCGCCTACTTTATTCATTTCATTAAATCTGTCCTTTCTTTAGCCAATGCAGTATTGGGCTTAGCTTATAACCCAAACGTAACACTCATCATACTTCCTTATTTTGGTGCGGCTCTATTATATTAGCCAAAATTAACATATTTATTATAATTACCATGTAGAAACTAAATAAAGATGGGCCAACTTCAAACTCCTCCTTGAGGGCTAAGGCGAACATCAAGCAGAGAAAGAATTCCCCACCAAAGGCAACAAGCTTCTGTCTTAGAGCAAAGAATGTATGGGTCTTATCAACCCATAGGGCATGGTAAGGATAGTGTGACCCATGGGCTGAAATGGATTACTGAAGCCTGCAACCCAACAATGAAGGGAAACCTAGGAGAATTCACAAGAGCAAATAGACCCCCCTCTAGATTCATACATGCAGACAAAACATCCAACCTACAACCCATTGACTGCATGTAGAACAGTCGAAGCACATCCACTACCACTGGAAGGGAGAATCGATTTTACCACAAAGCACCAGTTTCAAATGATTTGTTTAGAGCCTTGGCTCATATTCGGCGATTCGATCACAGATGAGTGTGTTGAATCCCACTGGGTGTGCGATTCTTTTGTGTGGGATGTAGGTCCCGCGGGCCGATCTAAATTTTTGCAGGGGATTCATCTCTTATGTGTGGCGCGAAGGTTAAGTGTGCAGCGTCCAATTTGTCACATTGCGTGTGAACCGCTTGGGGTGTTTGGGCGCGAGTCTTAGAATTGGAGGCGATATGGTGGGCAAAGTGGGGTTAGCCGATGGGGCATCAGTTATGTTGTTGGACAACACAACCCCCAGCTGGAGTGGGGTACTATGGGTAGGGCTTTTAAATTGAGGGGTGGAGGTTGAGTTGGAATAAATCGGCTGGGCGGTGTGGGGCCCAATCAGTGTTACACATCGCCCTGTTTGGTTTTAACTTTTTGCCGTGGTTGATTGCTACCTTCCCTCTGCGTGGTTCCGGCGATTGGATGCGGGCAACTGTGGGGATAAGTAGCGACAAGCCCGCCGCTGAGGAGGCTCCCATCATGTCTGCCGATTTCCCCATTTTTGGTTGAGACTCGCTGTGGGAGTCGACAATAAGGCCTCAGTATGCTCCAACACATGTTGTGTGTGTCGAGTGGTGTATACTAGTCCCATAAGGGAGGCCGTGGGTGCGGTGATCATCCCAGCAATCATGTTCGGATTCCACAGGATGGCAGACGGATTTATAAATGGGAGAAGATCACCCTCCCTAATCGCCACCACATATAGTAGAAGTATCCCAGACAGGTTGTTTTAGTAAATGTGTTTCCTCGCGGAATGTTTACGTACACCACGCCTACATGGCTTAGTGGGGGTTTTTGGCGCATATCAGGATGATGGAACCCAAGATTGTGTTTAGATTTCCCCTTAGGTTTGGGGGGTTAGGTTGATATCATGCGTGTGTGTATTATTGTTTGGTATGAGTAATCCTTCGGTTGACGGGGAAAAAAGGATTCTTGAAGCTTTGAAGAGTGTGGTTGACCCTGAGCTTGGGGAGAACATTGTTGATTTGGATATGGTGAAGAAGATTGAGTTTGATGGGGGCAGGGTGTCGCTCACGGTTTCCCTAACAGTGCCCGGATGTCCTCTTCAGAATAGGATTAGAAGGGATGTTGCGGGTGTGCTTGCAGGTCTCGGTGTAGAAGTGGGCAAGATCGAGTTCACTTATATGACTCAGGAGGAGCAGGAAGCGTTGGTGAAGAAGATCAGGGAAATGAGGAGTCGTAGGATCGCCCAGAACCGTGAGCTGGCGGCGGGTGGATTGAACCCCATCGCCCGCCTGCCCAAAGGTTCGATACACACAATTATAGCCGTGGCCTCTGGTAAGGGTGGTGTGGGCAAATCGTTTGTCACCGCCCTCCTAGCCGTGGAGCTTCGTAGGAAGGGGTACAATGTGGGTATCCTCGATGCCGACATAACTGGACCGAGTCAGGCGAAGCTCTTCGGGCTTAGGGATAGGCTCACCACGCTTGACGGTAAAAAGATTCAGCCGGCGCTCACGGAGAGCGGTATAAAGGTTGTGTCCATGAACCTTATTTTGGAGAAGGAGACGGACGCAACCATTTGGCGTGGTCCGATTGTGAGCAACATTATACGCCAATTCTACACCGACGTGGATTGGGGGGGCCTCGACTACCTACTCGTAGACCTTCCACCGGGCACTTCTGATGCCCCACTCACGGTTTTCCAGTCGATACCCCTCGACGGCGTAATAGTGGTTGTCTCACCACAGGAGCTTGCGAGGATGGTTGTGGCCAAGGCTGTGAATATGGCAAAGAAGCTGAATGTGCCCATACTGGGCGTAATCGAGAATATGGCGTACGCAGTGTGCCCACACTGCGGTGAGGTCATAAAAATATTTGGGGAACCTCAGGGTGAAGCGGTGGCTGAAGAGTTCGGGGTGGCCTACTTGGGCGGTCTACCCCTCGACCCCGAGGTCTCACGTCTCAGCGACCAAGGTCGGGTGGAGGACTACTCCTCGAAGGTTATGGAGGAGGTACTACCCAAGATCTCAACATTCAGGGTGACGGTGCTAAACGAGGCTAACCAGGCCTAGAGCCAGCGTACCCGCGCGTGCACTTAACCTGTAAGTCACCCAAGCGGATGACCCCTCACACGGGGGTTTCACATGCGACGGGGGGCGTGTTGATGTGAGCTTAGCCACGACTAGGGTCGGGGGCCTCAGGGTTCAAGGCACGCCACCCACCCCCCACATGCTGGTCTGGGGGCTCACTGCTCACCCCACCCAACCCACAGAGCACGCCGCCCCATTGTGCGCACAGGCTTGCTCTTCATCCGCCCCATGGAACACCCCAAAACCATCTCATGGTGGTGTTAGTTAGTTAGGCTCGCCCACTCATCCCAGACCAGAGTTTTGACTCTGGGTTTTCTGGGCGCACAACTTATAAAAAGAGTGGGTGTTGGTGGCGCTTAACCAAGATGAGGCGGTTGGGCGGCTGTGTGGTTGCTGTGATTGTTCTTTAAATTTTCGCGTACTCTCCTGGGGTTTTCCTCCACACGGTTAGCGGCTCCTTTTTGGCGTATACTTCGTCGAGTTTTGCGGCTAACTCTAATTTCTTCGATTGGGGGAACCGCTCTATTATGATTGAGAGGCCGTCGCAGCTTGTGACGTGCATGAACATGCCCTGCATGGTCTTCATAACGTCTTTCCCGTTGGCTTTGAGCCAATCGGTTTTTCCCGCATTCTTCTTCAGCGCGTGCATTGCTTCAACCGCTCCAGCGTGCTCTTTTAACAGTTTTCTCACGTTTTCTTCGCCAAGGTAGTCTTTTAGCATAGGGTAGAGCGATACCTCCTCGATCTTGAAGTGTGGGCCCATGACGTCGTCCAGTGTGTTTACGAGCCGTTCAGCTTCAGCGGAGTCGCCTGCTTGAACCGCGCCGCGCAGTTTGAGTAGGTTGTCAAGGATTACTTGGTGTTCCTGTTTAAACGTCTTCAGGAACTTTTCCTCCATACTCATACGCATCAAACTAAGTGTGCGTGTGAAACCGAAAACTTATCCCCTAAAATATATGGGGCCACAAGTCTACACGCTCCACGCTTGCACTGTTCGCAAAAGGGGGGCTAGCGTGTGGCTTTGGCTATAATAATGGGTCAGAGAATCACGCTACACGTCTTGGCCGAGCTCACCTATGCGCCTATCGTAAAGTAGATCATGCTCAGCATTGTGTAGGTTAGGAGGATGAAGCCTATCCTCGGGATAAGCCTCATGTCCCTTAGGAAGGACCCCTGTTTTTCTGGATCTTCGAACTCGGCCAAAACCCTCAAAACGCTTCTCTCCCTCCTCTCCACGGTTAGGTGGGCCACGTACACTATGAGGCCTGTGATTGAACCGCTCGCCAAGAGGGCTCCACGCGGTGTAAAGAATACTTCTAGCCTCCCCCCAGATAATAGCAGCGCGCTCGCCCCCCCAAGCACTATTGTGGCGCTTGAAACCACGGTGGTCACGTTGTATATGCGCGGGTAGATCACTGCGGCCAACTTGTTCCTTTGCTTAACGTCCACTTTTTCAAGGCTGCTTGTTAGAATGAAGACTATGAAGAAAACCGTGCCCCACCACGCCGCTCCGAACACGGCGTGCAAGAATCTCAAGAGGGGTAACAAATCCACGAATCGGTTTGGGCCACCACCCCTATTTGAGAGTTATAAACACGGTTTTTCAGAGCCCGTAGAGGCCAAGCTGAGGCTCCAGACACCCTTCGGCCGACTCCACCGGTTCGACCCACCACACCACACCACCAGTCGCGGCGCCCACACCCTTTTTGGTGGCTTACCCCCAGCGCGCTAGGGGCCCGTCCCACCTACACTAATTCTGCCCAAAGCCAATTTTCTAGCGGTTGTTTCAGGCCTGCTTGAGGTTAGCTCCACCTCAGCGAGCCACTTGACACTCTCGTAGCACAGTTGGGCGGGGAAGACGAGCCTAATTGGGCCGCCCGTAGCTACGCTGAGTGGAACACCCCGCCGGCTGTAGGCCAGTATGGTGTTGGGGTTTAAAGCCTCATCTAGGCTGAGGGCAGCAGAATAGTCCCCCGCCTTAAAGACAGCATGCCTCGCGTCTTGGAGGGGTTGGGCCACGGCTAAGACGTCTCTAAGCCTAACACCCTGCCATTCCACCCCCTCCACGATCCAGCCCTCCAAACACCTAAAGTCGAAGGTTAGGCTGACTGGGTCAAAGCCGCGTAGCTCTTCTAGGCTGAGCTCTAGTTGCCTGCCAACACGGCCGCGCACCCTGAGCCTCCACTCGTCAGACCCAACACGGGTGGGCACACTGATTGGGTGCGGCCGCCCCCCATATTAGGCCTGCGGATCGCCCCATAGGGCTTGCCACCACTGTTTGAACCACCCGCTGTGAAAAGGCTTGTAGATTGCGGGCTCCAAAATCCTCGATTGTGGGTGGTGGGCCGCTGTTTGGGATAGGCTTGGCGTGGATAAGTGGGAGCCACACTGTGAGGGCCACACAAGTATATTGGACTAGGAGTTGTGTGGAAAGTGTGTGGGTGAGCCCTACCTCTTTGTCCGGCTAAGGTATGCCGCTTGGAGCACAACGTGATAACGGCGAACTGTGCGGCCCGCCTCGAGTGTGGGACGCGTTATCCAGCGTGCCACCAGTTTGGTGACGGCGCAACAGTGTGGGGCTACCCGAGGGGTGGGAGGGTGTTGTGTGCAGCTACGGTAGGGCGCAGTGCCTACAAGTAGTGGTGGGTGTTGTGGCCACCGCTCAACGACATGGTGGTGGGTCCACTTCTATATGTGGAGTAATGTTGTGGGGCGAAGCCTTTTAATGCAACCGTGGAGCCTTGTGTTGGGATGAGTGTGAGGGCACTTTTACTAGAGGATCACGCCCGAACAGAGTCAACCCTGGAGGAGCTTATATCCCGTTTTGGGGGTGATGCCCGCCGGGCGTTTGATGAGTTTTCCCGAACACTCTTGTCGCACATATATTTCGAGGAGGAGGCGCTGTTCCCAGAGCTTCTCAGCCGACACGCCGGGTTGAGTGGTGTTGTGCGCGGCCTCGAGTTTGAGCACGGCGCCGTGTGTAAGCTACTCGCGAAGGCTGGGGCCGCGCTCGAAGCGGGCGACCTCGCATCCGCGACCGGAGCGCTTGAGGGGGTTCTAAGGATACTGAAAGGTAACGGCATCCAAGAGGGACACCACCAACGTGAGGATGAGACGGTTTACGTGTTGGTTGAAAAACTCGATGCGGACGCGGTTAGCCGCATCAGACGCAAGTTGAAGGGGCTCGCTGTGCCCGAGGGCTGGGTGTGCAGGAGTCTACGGGGCGCCTAAAATATATGCACAACCCAAACCTAGCACGCTTCAAGCACACCCGTGATCACATTGTGCGCCTCCAGCAGGCGCACACCACAAGATCCACCCCCCACACCCCGGGGTGTCTTCTGGGCTTGCTTCCTCTATCCCTGTTCCCACAGCGTGTGGTTACGCCACCATGCATCATCGCACGCTTGGGGGTTGGCGTATAGCTTGGGCGTGTTAGACCACGACGAAGTTTACCTTAGGAATCCGTTGAGGAGGGTGTTTCAGAAGCCTAGAAGAATACTCTCCGAGTTGGGTGTAGGGGTGGGGGACGTGGTGCTGGATGTGGGAGCCGGCTTCGGCTACTTGAGTTTGGAGGCTGCGCGCATGGTTGGTCCAACCGGCCTAGTGTACGCGGTTGAACCCAACACCAAGAGGGCGTCGGCGCTTGGGGTCAGGGTTAGGCGTGCGGGGTATGGTTGGGTGGAGGTTTTCGACAGGCCTATAGAGGCTTTGGCGGGGGTTGTTCTACGTCCGGTGGATAAGGCGGTGATGCTTCTGTCACTACACCACATGGTTGAGCCTTTACGCGCCCTGAGCGTTGTGCGCTCCAAGCTAGGGGTGGGCGGGGTCCTCTTAGTGGTCGAGCCAAGGTGGAACCCGTTGTTCAGACACGGCTCAAAGCCCGAAGATCTGGGCCGATACCTGGCTGATGCTGGGTTAGCTGTGACCCAGCGTAAAGAGACGCTCTTCAGCCTTGAGTTCGTCGCGGCTAGGGTTGGTGTCTAGGCGCACAAGTTGTGTATTGGTAGAGCGTATCATGTGTAAATAATGTTGTCACACGAGTATCACGTTTGGTTGGTGCTCCCATTTGGGCGAGGCTCCTCGCGTTTTACGGTTGACTCACCCGAACATTTTAGGGCTCCACTTATCTCTACCCTTGACGTATATAGTGGTGTACCACTATGGGGAACGTTCACACATCCACGGTCGAGGCCCCCACCACTATTAAGCCGGGGGTTGGCGGTGTGCTGGAGCGTGTAGCCCCACATTCCACGGTTAGGGTTGTGGTCTTGGGAAGCGGATTCGGCGGGGTATCATTTGTGAAGAGTTTTATCCGTAGTGCTTCAAAGAGTTTGCTTGACTCTGTTGAGCTCATCTGGGTTACTAGAAGAAATCACCACGTGTTCACACCCCTTCTCTACCAGGTTGCCAGCGGGCTTGTGGACCAGCACCACGTGCTCGACCCCCTCCCACACATGAAGAAAGGTCGTGTTAGGGTGGTTGTGGCCGAGGTCTTGTCGATAGACCTTGTGGGGAGGGTGGTCACAACAGATGTGGGCCCAGTGTATTACGACTATTTGGTGGTGGCCCTCGGCTCGACGAGTAGCGACTTTGGGATACCGGGTGTTGCGCGCCACACACTGTCGCTTAAGAGTGTTCAGGACGGTGAGGCCATTAGGAATAGGGTTCTCTCCTCGTTTGAGAAGGCGGCGTGCCTTGAGGGCGGCGACCCCGATCGGGCCTCCCTGCTCACCGTTGTGGTTGTGGGTGGTGGGGCTACGGGGGTTGAGTTAGCCGGCACAATGAGGGACTACACAAAGCTTCTTGCGAAGCGGCACGGCATCACAGAACGTGAGACCAAGGTTATCCTCTTAGAGGCCGCTGAAACCCTGCTTCCAGGCGTTGGGGGCAGGCTGTCAGAGAAGTGTAGAAGAGATTTAGAGTCCGCTGGAATCGAGGTGAGACTGAAGGCGCGCGTGGTTAAGGTGGGCGAAGAGGGGGTGCACCTATCAGACGGCGCATTGATTAGGAGTAGTAATGTGTTCTGGACCGCGGGCGTCAAACCCAACCCCGTGGTCGAAACCATACCGGAGACTTTGGCGCCAAAAAGGAAGGGTATGCTCGTTGTGGACGCACACCTACGAGTCGTCGGCCACCCCGAGGTCTACGCTGTGGGCGACAACGCGTGGGTAGAGGTGGGGGGAGGTGGCGCGGCGGCCCCACTCACCGCGGCGGTGGCAGTAGATGAAGGGATATACGCGGGAGCCCACCTAGCCCACCTGCTTGGGGGAGGCCAGAGTGATGGTGGGTTTGTCTACCGCGATAAGGGCACCATGCTTTCTCTTGGCAGGTTCAGCGGCCTCGTCAAGCTTCCAAGCGGAATTATTCTCTCAGGCTTCGCTGGGTGGTTTGTGTGGAGAATGGTCCACCTCGTGAGTGTGGCCACAGCTAGGAACAGGGTGGGCGTCATGTTCGACTGGACCTTCTCACTCCTACGGAGAAGGCTGTTCGCTAGGACGGACTAAGCCAAAAGAGGGTTGCCCACCCAACCACAAGCCCCCGGCGTGCAAACAGCTAGTCCAAGCCCCTCTGCAGAGCCCCAAAATAGGTGGTTTAAATAGACATAATGTGTTGGATCCACCGTTTGCGCTCTGGGAGCACAGCTACCCATAGTGGTTGGGTGGGTGATGGAACCATTAACTGATGGGTGCCCAAAGTGTAGCTAAGGCTTGGTGGAGGTGGCTTCACCCTGAGGGGGTGAGAGGAGGCCTGGTACCCTGTGGATCGTGGTCCTGTGAAACCCAAGGGCTATGCGTATTAAAGGCTGTGTAGCCCAGAACCTTAGCCCACCACCCACACACTGTTCTTAACTCCCCGCGTTTTACCTTCGGGCTAGCGCTTTTTCACACAGTATACGTGTGGGAACAGGGGTGGGTTTAGGCGCCCGCTTCTTTGCGGCTTTCGGTGGACGTGTTGGTGGCGGTTTGGGTGCGGCTTTTTCTGCGTTCTTGGTGGACGTATAGTGCTATGATCGCGAACACGCCCGCAGCGTATACCTCCATGGCTGCGCTCATTGGGGGCACAAAGTATGATGGGTTCCCATATGCGTGGGCGCCGAGAATAAATGAGAATGGGGCCATCATTGGGGCCATCCACGTAAATGTGGCTAATAGGAACACTTTTAGTCCCCTTGCTAGGGTCTTAAAGCTTGCGCCGGCTAGGAATCCGAGCGCTAGGATGGTTATGTGCATTGCGCCATGTATCAACTCGTTCTGGTAGATTAGTGTGAACATCTGTGGGGAGAACCAGAAGGCTAAGAGTGGTGCGCCCACGGCCACCGAGGCTAGGCCGCCCAAGCTATACTTGGTGTACCACACGTATACACTCTGTAGCTGTGAGCCTTTCCATATCTGTGCGATTCTGCTTAGTGCTATGCCCGCGATGAAGCCACCCGTAGCTATTATGAGGTGCTCTAACATGTGGAAAGGTGGGTTTGCGTCTCCAAGCTCGTCGATGATTGTTAGGTCGGCCACCGGTAGTAGTGCTAAGCCGAATGCCGCCGCAAAGGGTAGCAGCCGTTCTGGGAAGTGGGCGTAGTTTCGCAGCCTTAAGCGGAGCGGTTCGCTGAGTGTTGATAGGGTGTATAGTAGCCCCAAGGTTACGAGGATTATTGTTACCATCACGGTTATGGCGTACAGCCCAATTGTGGGGAAGATGAGTTCACCCCTATCGGTGGGTGGTGTTAGGCCTGTGAGCGCTATGAGGCCACCCATGAACACCATTGATAGCGTGTTCGCAGCATAGGTTGTAGCCACCCAGCTCCACCCCACCCCGTGTTTTTCTTCTGGCCGGTATAGTCTGCCGAGCACGGCGTCAAAGTAGAGTACCATTTCGAGCACCACTGAGAGGGCGAATAGCGCTGTGCCCCAACCTACACTCCAAATGTAGAGTCCCGCCATCATCGCTGTGTATATGAGTGTTAGACGCATGATGTAGGCTGCAACACTGGGTTTTAGCCCACCCTTCGAGTAGGCGTTCCAGTAGAACCAGCCAAACAGTGTGTTCATAAGGGCGCCACCGACGAACGAGGCTAGGAAGCCCCAGGCGTGGCTTGGGAACACTGTGGGTGAGCTGAGCATTATTGCCGACTGCATTGCCACCAGAAAGAGTGTGTCGCCGCTAATCTTTGAGCGTAGCATGAGTGATGTTAGCATCATTTCTAGCGCCATCGGGAAAATGAACCAGTAGGAGGAAACTATCTGGTCGAAGTAGTCCAGTGTTGATGGTGGGGTTGGTTGCGGTTTGGGTACACCTGACAATATGTTGAATGTCCAACCCATAAGGAACTCGTTTAGAAGCGTAAGGGTGATGACGAGGCTAATGAACCACGCTCTACCGCCCAGCCCAACCGTGTTCTTTGGGTTGCCCGCGCTTTTTACGAGCGCTCCAAGTATTGGTATGAAGAATGTGATCATAACTATCATGTTGATGAGTACAGCCACTAGTAGGCTCGTGTTACTCGGACTCCAGTAGTAGACGACCGCACCAGCGAACATTGAGGCCATCATGGCTTGCACGAAGAGTGCTAGCAGGGCGTTTAGCCGGTCAACTATATTCGCACACCACTTTAATATGCGCGCGATAATATAGACCATTACAAGCGCTATACCCCAGTAGAGCGGGGTTGTGGTTGATACCACTGGTTTCTCAAGCATACCCACACAAAAGAGCTATAAACACTGCGGGTGGCGCAACACTTCGACCAAAACGGGATGCACAATTTGGTGGCTGTGCCACAGTCAATAAGGAGATTGGTTGGTGGTCCAAGCCTGCGTGGACGGTTGGTTCTATTGGGCGCCACATAAGTGTTGAATTATCCCCACAGGGTTGTGGGGGTTACCCCCGCAGAAAACGAGCTATATAGGTGTGCACCCCACTAGTTTTCGCACTGTGCCCCCCACGCGATAAAGCTAAATTGTGACACGAGTGTATTGCAGCATGTCCTCTAAACACTCCGCGAACACAGCGCACACCGAGGCGCACGACGTGGACGTAGAGACTGGTGGGGAGTGGTTTGTTAGGGTTTTAAATGAGCTTGGTGTGCAGTTTGTTTTTGGGACGACTGGGGCTGGTATGCCGGACATACAGGATGCGATGGTTGTTGTGAAGCCCCCAAAATGGGTGCAGGGGCTGCACGAGTTCGTCTCGGTGAGCGCCGCCATGGGCTACGCCCTCGCCTCGGGTAAGCCGGGTGTCGCACTCATCGACAGGGTTGTGGGCACCCAGAACGCTGTGGGCGCCTTCTACGCTGCGTATATGAATATGGCGCCCGTTGTGGTCTTCGCTTCAGCCAACATTCCGGGTGTGCAGATCCCAACAGGGGGCTTGGAGTACCACTACTCGAGTTATCAGACACTCATCGTTTCCCCATGGGTTAAATGGTTCACACAGGTGGAGTCGCTCGACACGATGCCTGAAGATGTTGAGAAGGCGTTCTATCTTGCGGCCACTGAGCCTAAGGGTCCTGTGTACGTCACGCTGAGACAGGACCTTATGGCGAGCCGTGTGTCCAAGGGTTGGGTGGCACACTCTTCAAACACTTCGCCTACAGGCCGTGTCCCCGATGATGGGGTTCTTGAAGGCATAGCCGATATGTTGCTTTCGGCGAGTGCTCCAGCCATAGTTGTGTCACATTCTGGTAGGAACCCCGGAGCGGTGCCCCTCACCGTGGAGTTGGCTCACCTGCTCGGCGCCCCAGTGATTGAGAGGAGGGTGTATATGAGTTACCCAACCGACGACCCACTGCACCTAGGTTTCTCTGACCCCTACCAGCAGCCAGTGCTACCCGCGGGCACAGATGTTGCCTTATTCCTAGAAACCGGGCTATTGCCACACCTTAAGCCGAACGCTAATATAGATATCATTGATATCACAAGCGACCCATACCACAGGCAGGACGTGTTCGGTGGGGGGGACTATGGCTCCACACTTTTTCGGGCCAAGTTTAGGGTTGTTTGCGACACTGAGCCAACGCTGCGCCGTTTGATTAGCAAGGTTAGGGCACGGCTTAGGGGGCGTGAGCTTGAGGCTGCGGGTGACCGTGTATCGAGGTTTTCAGAGGAGCACACGCGGCTGTTCGGCGAGTGGAGGAGGCGCGCCCAGCGAGCATACGATGAGGGTATGTTGGACCCGTGGTCAATTGGTCTGTGCATAACGAAGACGTGGCGTAATGGATTGGTGTGGGTGAATGGCACGCTCTCAGCGCGGGAACCACTGTGGCGCACTGTCGCACTAAACGAGCCTGGGACATATTTCGACAACCCGAGCTCACATCTGGGCGTCACCCCCGGCGCAGCGTACGGCGTTTCCCTCGCGGGTAGAAGCTATGTCGACGTCACCTTGAAGGATGGCTACGCCTCGGGTAGGATTTCGCCTGGCGGCCGGGTTGTGGTGTGCACCCTTGGCGACGGTGAAGCGATGTTCGGCAACATAGGCTCAGCTCTTTGGACGTGTGAACACTACGGGCTTGGAGTTGTATACGTTGTTCTCAACAACGCCTCCTGGGGTATAGAGTGGCCCGCATTAGAGAGGACAACCAAACAGTGGGCGAAGAAGGCGCACGACTTTGAATTCGTGGACATAGACGAGCCCAGAATAGACTTCACGGCCTTAGCTACCGCGACGAAGACCTATAGTGTGAAAGTTAGGGATCCAGTCCAACTCGAGCAGGAGCTAGCGAAGTGTATTAATCTAGCCGAGCAGGGTCGCCCCTCCCTAATAGAGGCCGAAATGGAGAAGTACACAGGCCCACACAAGTCAGCTGTATCATAACCATCCGCATACTAAGGGTTACACGATACCACCTTAAAACTATTTAGCCCGCTGGATCAGCGCACCCCTCACATAATGGCTCCCCGCTTATGTGTAAGCTTAGGGTTCGCCGAAACTACTTGATGGGCGGGTTTCCCCTGTGCTCCAAGCGGCCAATGTATAGTAGGTGTGCCTGACACCCACAGTCGGACGAACCGAAGCCTCTAGCTATTACTGTGCCACCACTTTGATATAGCGCTAGGTTGAGCTCACACTCACCCTGCCCATCACAATACTTTTTGACCTCAACCACCCTAGCGTGCTTTAGGAAATAGTCGATGTGCCACTTTAGCTTCTTATCTTCCCTAAGGTGTCTGGAAACCCTTGCCTCAAGTCCTTTCTTCGCACTACCTGTATATACATAGTATCCCGCTGGGAAAACAAATCTTCCAAGCCTCCCAATAGTGATAGCACACTCACGGTCGAGGCGTATCACGAGTTGGTATACCCCTGAATCCCCTCTAACCACGCTAACCCCTGCACAAACTTTGCCCCATGCTTTTGAGTGTTACCCAGTGGTGCTCAAGGCAAACATTGGAGACTTATATTAAGCGTCTCGAAAAAGTTTATATGTATGGATAATCCATCCATATCACCATGAACAAAACACTTTTGATAGCGGTTTTAGTGGTCGTCATAATTGTTGTCGGCGCCGTTGTGGTCTCAGTTTACCGTTCGGGAACTACTGGGCATAACACTACGACCACATCAGCCTACTACCCTGTGACCGTTACGGATGCTAGTGGTAGGAATGTTACACTTTACACTGAGCCTACGAGGATTGTGAGCCTTGCGCCAAGCGACACCCAGGACCTTGTCGCCTTGGGTCTGGGTAAAATGATTGTGGGTGTGGACTACTATAGCTATTTGCTACTCAAATATTTGAACGCCTCATCCGATTTACCGCAGAATGTAACCGTGTTATCCACGTACCCCTCACCAAACGTGTCGGGAATAGTTTCACTGCACCCAAGTGTGGTTGTGGATGAGATAGGCTTGATTGGAAGCTATGCGTCGCAGCTTTCCTCCGCGGGGCTCACAACCTTCTATACAAACGATGACTCCGCAGCCAACTTTAGCGTAATAGAGAGCACCATAACCACGCTTGGTAGACTCTTCGATAGGAACACTCAGGCTGAAGAGTTAATAGGTTGGATGAACACCAAAATTCAGAGCTTCGAGTCTAAGGGCGACACGAGTGTAGCATACCTCCTATGGGTTAACCCCGACTACACCTTCTATACCGCTGGCTCAGGAGTATTCGTGAACTCGATAATCAACCTCTCAGGTGGTGTGAACGTGTTCTCTAACACCCCGGGTTGGCCAGTGCTGTCACCGAGCAAGCTCATCCTTGCTAACCCCCAGGTGATCATCGCCCAAGAGCTCAACAACCTCAGCTACACGCAATACATGATTGGCACAATGCCCGGTATCAATAGTGTGAGCGCATATGTGAACCACAGGGTGTATGTGATGTCTGAGAACCTGCCAACATTCCTCCTCGATGAGCCTGGACCCCTCTCGGTTTACGCCGTTAAGATGATCGGTCTAATGATTAGCGGCGAGGCGCCTAGCTATATTTCGAGCGCGTGGGTGGAGAGCCAGATCAACGTGAGTCTACCAGTGTTCTGATATGAAGTCTTGGGTTTTACCCCTAATCCTCCTCCTTGTTTTTTCAGTGTTCTTATCGCTGGTATACGGCGAAGTGTATATACCCCCCACAATGCTCGTGCACCCAACCGGCGCGTACACAATTATCCTAGAAAGGATCCGTCTTCCCACCGTGCTGACCGCTGCGGCTGTGGGTTCAAGCCTGGCGGTGTGCGGCGCCGTGATGCAGATGCTACTCAGGAACCCACTCATGGACCCATATGTGAGCGGCACAGCGTCGGGGGGAGCATTCGGCGCCGTTCTCTCATACTTCCTACTAGCATTCAATTTACCCTTCGCATACCTCATCTACGTTTCACCAATCGTGGCGTTCGCCTTCGCCCTCCTCTCAACACTTATCACAATAGCCATAGGTAGGAGAACCGGTGTGTACGGGCTTGTGGTGGGTGGCGTCGTGGTGGCATTCATCTTTTCCGCAGCGGTCACAATCCTCACTACACTAATATCTAATAGGTATCCATTCGTACCGAACGTGGAATTCTGGCTTCAGGGTGAGATCACCGTTGTGGGTTGGCGTGGTGTCATCGGACTGTACGCGCTAACCGCCCTAATCGTTTACCTTGGGGTCAGGGAGGCTAGGAAGATCGACCTTGTGGCCATAAGCGACGAGATGTCCTATGCGCGGGGGATAAACCCCAACACGCACAGGTATCTGTGGGTTGTGCTGGTGAGCCTTGTGAGCGGCTACATAGTCTCTCTTGTGGGTATAATTGGGTTCGTGGGCATAATTGTGCCCCACATAGTGAGGAGGACTATGGGTGGCTCCACAACCGTACTTGTACCCTATTCGGCGCTACTAGGCTCACCCATACTCCTACTGGCTAACATACTTTCAAGCGGCCTACTTGGAACAATTATACCCGTGACCGCCATAACCTCGCTTTTGGCCGCACCAATCATCGTGTACGTTATGGTGAGGGGTATTGCTGATAAGCGCTATTAGCCTCAAAATCGGGAGCAGATTTGTGCTCTACGATGTTGGCATAGAGTTCGTCCGAGGCCTAAACGTAATACTTGGCCCAAACGGCTCGGGGAAGACAACCCTCCTCAGGTGTATAATAGGCATGCTCAAACCTCAAGCGGGTTGGGTTGAGATAGAGGAGGGAGAGAAATCGTACGCCCCCGCAGAGTTCTTTGGGGCTGAGATGCGTGTGTTAGACGTGCTCCTCTCGGGTGGGTCGAACAAGGATTATAGGTCGTACCTTAACTTGTTCGGACTTGAACAATTCCTGGACAGGAATTTTGCAAGCCTGAGCACGGGGGAGAAGAGGCTTGTCATCGTGGCGAAAACCCTCGCAGAAGGCGACGTTGTACTCATGGACGAACCAACATCTGGCCTAGACCTCAAAAACCAGGTCAAGCTTAAGGCGGCCCTCACAGCCATGAAACACAAGGTGTTAGTGGTCTCAACCCACGACGTCTCCTTCGCCCAAGCGGCGGATAGGGTGACCCTACTAAAAGGGGGGAGGGTCCTCGCCCACGGGGAAACATCTCAGGTGCTCACAGAGGAGCTGCTCACACAGCTCTACGAGGTCAGGGTGAGGCGGGTGAACGTCGACGGCCAAACAATCTTTTTAACCTGATGTTGACACCCCCGCTCGACCTCGCCGTGGACCGTTTGAAACCACGATTCAAAATATAACTCGAAATCTCAACACCCAATTTTTTGGGTGTGGGGTTAAACACAACCATAGGTATTGTTCTACTCGAAGTGGTAATCCTATTTTTAGGGCTGATGGCCGCCGTGGTGGCCGTGGGTTGATCGTTCCCTATGTGGCTAGCCGTGCTCCCAGCTTCAAGGCTTTCAGCGACCGGCGAGAACACGAGGAACAGGTTTGTGGCTGTGGCCGCACGTTGATTCGGCGTATTAGTGAATGTTTCGCTCACCATCCTTAGCGGTTACATGTGTGCAACACTGCATGGTACCTTCCCAGGCTAGACATATTCCCGGGTAGCCAACACGTGGACCTACTTCTCAAAGGCTGTTTTAACGATTGCACTCATAGTGGTGGTCTACGTTCACGGCGTGTATTTTGTGCGAAGAATGGTTCAACACATGCATGCAGGCCACCTCAAGGGGTTAGGGGTGAGGCGGTTGGGGTTCAACGTCTCCCTTGCGAACCTCGACATCATCTGGCCATTCTCTTTGTGGCCGTGTTAATACAGCTTCCCCACGAATCCCGAACTGCACCGACACTGGGTGGACGTGTGGTTTTAACGCTTGGTGGGGACGCCCATCATGTCACCCTAAAACCTTTGGGATTCAGCTTATACACGTCTTCTACGAAGAGGATGTGCGGCTTGCAGTTTTACTGCGCCGCGTGGAAGGATTGAGTATGGTTGGCTTAGAAGAGTTATCGAAAAGGTTGGCCAACGTTTTCCCAACACAGGTTTACCCAAAAGAGTTGTACGAGTTGCTGCTTCCACCAGTGGACGTGTATGACGACCCAAGCGGGCTCATTGTCGAGGTTGACCTAGCAGGCTTCAAGAAAGAGGATGTGAGTGTCAGTGTGAGTGGTAGGATGCTGAGTATCAGGGCTCACAGGGAGCTAGGTGATGCTCGAAGCTACCACGTTAGGCAGAGGCCTGTCAGCCTTAATCGCACCGTCACCCTACCGTACGCTGTGGACACTTCTGTGGAGATTGCGGCTAGATATGAGAATGGCACCCTCGTCTTAACACTACCCGTAAAGGGTGTGCGCACTGTGAAGATCGCGTGAAAGCGGCTCCATAGGGCTCCTCAAGCTCGGCTCTAAACACCCTTACCTGGGAGGAGTGGGTGCCCTGCCCGTGTGGAGTGTGAACTTGGTTCCCATAGCCTTTGGTTTACTCGTGTGCGTCGTGGATCTCGGCGTCTGGGTTTGGCTAACCTACAGGTTGGCGCACGGCCTCTCAGCCTCCCCCCACCTCGACGATTCAAGTGTTGGGTTATGTCGCGTCGACGCCGTTGTGGCCATGAGGAATGAGGCTGACAACGTTTTCGGGTGTGTGCAATCACTTCTAGCCCAGGAATGTGTGGGTAGGGTGATCATGGTGGACGACCACAGCGACGACGACACGCTAAGTATCGCACACCAACTAGCCAAGTCAACCAGCAGGCTAAGCGTAATCAGCCTACAAGATAAGGAGGCGTGGGGTAAGGCTGAGGCGTGCTGGGTTGGCGCAACACACTCCGATGCCGAATGGCTGCTATTCGTGGACGCCGACACAAGGCTCACTCCCACTGTTGTGGGTAGGGCGTTGGCTCTGGCTGAGAGGCGGGGCGTAGACGCGCTCAGCATCCTAGGCGGGCTGCGCTGCTCATCTATTACGAGCGAGTCGTTCTCATCACTCAACGTGGGTCTACTCAACGCCTTCGTGAATGCAGGAGATGTGAACAACCCAGCCAAGCGCTCCGCATATTTTGCCGGAAGCTTCATACTAGCGAGGCGCTCGAAATACTTGGAGTTGGGGGGACACGGCGCCGTTAGGGGTGAGATAGTGGAGGACAAGGCTTTAGCCGATCTGTACAAGAGGAAGGGGCTGGGAATCCTATTGTGCTACGCACCACACGATGTCTCCACGGCGTGGGGTGGGGGTAGGGGGGACGGCGTCGTCGCCTCGATGGTTCGAGAGATCACACCATCAATGGCCTCCGCTGGCGTCTTAAACTCGGCGCTCTTCTCGGTTGGTATGAGCATGCTCCACTTGGCTCCATACATAGGCCTAGCGCTCGGCTTCATAACCACAAAACCGCTTGACATCCTCTTCTTTTCCTGCAGCGTGGGCTCGATACTCATGGCGCTTCTCTTTCAGACCCTATCTCTGCGCCTGACGGCTGGCAGAATGACGTCGCTACCAGCCTATTTCATAGCCTTCCCCCTCCAGGTGGCCGCATTCTGGGTGGGGGTGTACAAGGTGTGGCGTAAAAAACCCGTAAGGTGGAGGGGGAGAATATACAGGCCGGTTGAACGCCTCCCAAAAACCGTGAGCTAACGCTGGGTTCTACTAGTGCTACGCTTATAGCTCAGATACTCTCTGAGCGCCTTCTTCACACCCCTCCTTAACACCTCTGAGAGGGTTCCCGCGGTCACACCGAGCCTCTGTGCGAGTGTTTCAAGCCTTATCCTCTTTGGGAAGTCGAAGTAGCCTAGCTCTAAAGCTATCCTGAGGATTTGGTCCTGCCTCGCTGTGAGCTCGGTCTTCTTGAGGTGCACCTTCTCGACGAGTTGATGCTCAATCCCCCTCCTCTGAAGCTCTCCTGAAAGCAGTCGAAGAGAGTCCTCGTCTTTAACAAAAACCTCCCACCTCATCCTCTCCTTATCCAACACATCTGCACCGATAAGGAAGCCATCAGCCACAGCGAAAAGGCTGCACACAGGGCACTCCTTAACCCTCACAGAACCCATGAGCTGGTGCTCATTCAGGCGAACAAGGTCCGCATCAACCACGTCGGGTTGACGCCTAATCCTCTGCACGATTGCGTGTGGGTCTCCCTTCTGAGAGGTTATGTAAACAAGGTCCTCAACCCCCCTATTCACAACCCCATCCTTCGCGTCAAGAACATGTATGTGCACCCCACCCTCCTCCACGAGCTCGGTGATCCAACTCTTCGGGGGCCTCAACACGAAGGCTACCTTCAACATATACTCTAAATACCACCCAAGACTAATATTAGCCTTGCATACACACACTTTCCCCCTAGCCACGAAAAGGCGTTTGATCCATTAAGGCTCAACGGTAGGCCCATTCAACAACGTTTTTATGTGAGGCTGGGCATGCGGCTACAATGGTTAGAGAAAGTTTTAGGTTGGGTTTAGCGTTGAGGGGCTACGGAGACCCTCTGCACACACTATCCGTGTGCAGGCGGGCTGAACAGCTCGGCTACAGCCGCCTCTGGTTTGTGGAAGTAAACGACGTAGACGTATTCGCGATGAGTATGGCGGCCGCCAAGGAGACGCGCAGCATAGGTGTGGCAAGCGGCGTGGTGAACACATACACACGCCTCCCCACAACGGTGGCCATGGGTGCGGCCACAGTATCAGCCCTAACCGGTGGGAGATTCACGCTGGGTATAGGTGTTGGCTCCCCACCAATCGCTTATACCAGAAAGAGGGGGGAGACCTCGCTTAGAAGGTTTCGGGAAACACTTGAGATAGTCACACAGTTACTCAAAGAAGGTAGAACCACTCACCACGGTGTAGTCTTCGAGGTAAACGACTTCCAACTGGGGGTGAATCACCAACCAATACCAGTGTATGCGGCTGGAATGGGGCTTGGCACACTTGGCGTCGCCGCCGAGCTCGCCGACGGGGCGCTACTCATGCTACCCACATTGAACCATGTCAGGGAGGCTCTAATCATTATCCGTGGAAAACTTGGAAAACGCGGCTCACCCTCCTTCACTGTGGCCTCACACATGATAACCGTGTGCTCAGACGACCCAGAGGAGGCGCTCAGAGAAGCGAAGCGCGCCGTGGCCACATACGCCGCCATACCCGCGTATAGACATAACTTTGAGAGGCTCGGCTACCAGAAGGAAACCCAAGAGATAGCCCAATATGCTCGCTTGGGGTTAGAGACTGCGGTTGAATGTGTGCCAGATAGGATGGTTGACGACTTCATAGTTTACGGTGATCCCGAAAAGTGTTTGAGAACCATTGAAACATACGTTGAGGCTGGAGTAGCCGAGCCAGTCGTATACCCCTACGCCTCAAAGCGGGAGAACTATCTTGACGCACTCACCCGCACGGTTGAAGCGCTCGGCGGCCTGCTCGGGGGGAGCACCCAAACATAGCAGTGCTATAGGGCGCACATAAGGCGAGTGTGGGTGGTAAGCGTCCAGCACCAATTAAGAGTGCCAAAACCAGACCGTTCTGCACAGTCGCCTTAACACTCGTAGACGCGTGACTATTGAATACGCGCGCATTACCCCATAAGGCTTAGGGAGCCTGTTTAACCTTTTGTTGCACCCATAATTATTGGGTGGCGGTGTTGAGCGATACTCAGAATGGTGTTGATAATTTGAGTGTTGGGGTAGAGGAGCTTGGTGTTATGCGCTCAGCGGATCTGAAACGGTTGGCTGAAAGGTTAAATCGGCTTGAATCGCTTATGGTTGGCTATAGGGATCTCTTGGTCGACTTTATAAAGCAACTTGAAATGCGTGAGCTTGAGGACGAGTATATCCAGAAGATGACCGCATTCTTTAACAACTTGGAGGAGCTTCTAAAGTATAGCCGCGAGCTCACGGAGCACTTGGGCTCGGTTTGGGAGCTTGAGGCGATGCGCCTAGAATATGAGGCACGTGTGATAAAAGTGCTCACAGGGTTACTGGACACACTTGAGCCCGAAGCCGACCTCAAGGCACAAGAAATCGAGAAGCGCAAACAGGAGCTTATGGCTCTCACACGGGGCCTCGCCCAATCGATGCGCGCGCTCAGGGAAAAAGACCAATCCGTAAAGCCGACCATAACAGGGTAGACCGCACACGTTGGCTACAGGCCCACATGTTCGCCTCTAAGCTGTAGGCAGCCTCTGCTTGTGTGAGCTAGGCTGATTCCTCATTGGAGGGGTGGTGATCGCCGCCGCCAGCTTTCATGTGGGCGGATGGCAGGAGCTTCAATATGAGAACAATGGTTAGGGCGACCCCTGTGGAGCTTGCGAGAAACGGCGCGTAGTAGCCGGATTTCAGGTAGAGGGCGGTGGCGATAAACGGCCCCGAAGACGCTATCAGTCCTCTGAACGTGGCGAGAGCCCCCAACAGTTCACCCCTGTTTTCAACGGGGAAAGAGGTTGTGGTCACCTGAAACTGCACCGGCACCCATGTAGTTATGGCCACACCCCAGACAAGTGAATACACGGGAACAAGTGCTGCCTTTGGGTAGAGAGCCCAGCCAAGCCACATCAGGCAGCCCAAAACCTCCGAGACAACCAGCAGGGTGCGCGCCCCAATCCTTGTGGCCAAAAAGCCTCCCGGAACCGTGCCCACAATCATCCCTAACGGCATGAATCCCGCTATTTCAGCGAAGAGCCCGGGGCCGAATCCCTTGTCGGCTCTCAGCAGGGCGTAGATTATCGATGTGCCAATGGACCATGCCACCGAGTCCGCTGCGAAAATCAGGAACAGTCTCCAGTGTTTTCTCACTCTAGCCAACACATCCACGAGTCTACCCGCCTCCTTTTCCGCCTCCTTCTCCAAGAGCGGCAGAGGTCTGGTTGTGAGTCGACGGCTCAGAAGTAGGAAGCCTGATGCTTCGAGTGTGGCTGCGAGGACAAGCAGTGTGACGGGTCCAAAACGATAGAGCACTGTGCCAGCAAGATAACCCATGACTCCACTTGGAACCGTGTTTGCCACCATCACGAGGCTGTAAACCCTAGAGCGCTCATGACTCGCCACGTTGTCAGCGAGCACAGCGTCCAACACCGGGAGCGCGGCCGCGCTCAGACTCCACAGCACATATGACAATGGAACAAGCACCGGTTCCCGCAATGCGAACGCAAGCGAAGCCACCGACCAGCACGCCACAAGGAACCCGCTTCCCGTCAACACAAGCCTCTTCCTCCCCAACCTATCTGAAAGCCTTCCCCCAACCACCTGCACCATGCTTGCGAGTATCCCTGACCTACCCGCCAACCCTTCAAGAAGACCTATGGCTGCCACACCTATTCCAAGCGAGACAAGAAACGGCTGCCAAAACACCCCAATATAGCCGGTGTAAAGACCCTGCAACACATTGTATACCAGAAGCGTCCTAGCGTCCGTCTGAGAAGGGAAAATCTTTGAGCGAGGAGTAGAAGCGTGTGCCAATGGTCGCCACCGGGCGGTCTCCGCGTAAAAGCGGAGGCCAACCTAAAAGGGTAGCGAGAACATGGTATCGGGCACACGTCTCCAAGAAGCTCGTCTCTAGAGTCGTCCTTATAAGCTCTGACGACCTATATTGTTTTGCCTTAATGCGTCTGAATGGTCGTAAATCAGCAATAAAATATAGGCGCACTCTCTCAGATAGGGAGTCGAGAATACTCTCCACCCTGAGCTACAGTGGCAAGACAATCTTCACTGTTCGTGACATTAAAGAGTTCACTGGAAACCCAAGAGGTGTGATTGACCCACTCATACGCAAAAGGTGGGTTCTAAAGATTAGGAACGGTGTTTACGCCATAGCGCCATTTGAGGCGGGGGAGCTCGGCGCGGCAAGCTACACACTCCACAGCTTCGTCGTGGCCTCCGTCCTAGTTGAACCCTACTATATTGGCTATTGGAGCGCACTAAACCACCACAGGCTCACCGACCAAACACCACCAGCCGTCTACGTCGCCACAACCAAGCCAAGGCACTCACGCAGGATACTCGACACCTATTATAGATTCGTGACCATCCCCCCACACAAGATGTTTGGTGTAGAGGAGGTGGAGATTGAGGGAAGAAAAGTCAGGGTGTCCACACGTGAAAAAACATTGGTTGACTGCCTCGACCACCCAGAGCACGCCGGAGGCATAGAAGAAGTGGCGAAAGCACTATACTTCTCAGAGCACGAAATCGACTTCAACAAACTCGCTGACTACGCAAACAAGATTGGGAATGGTGCAGTCCCAAAGAGGCTGGGGTACATCGCCCAAACACTGGGTTATGGGGAATTATCCCAACTCCTCTTTTCTGAAAGACTGACAAGTGGGTATTCACTGCTCGACCCCACGCTCAGCAGACGCGGGTACATCGTGGAAAGATGGAGGCTGGTGGTGAACACCGAGGTCAACACATCAAGGTGGGCTAATTGATAAAGCCACAAGAACCAAGTAAAATCTAAGGCAAAAGTGGCTCACAATCTACCTAGTTGGGAAAGACCATATCCTAGGTTGCTGTTTGGAATAACATCCAGCGAGGGGATTTTACCCTTAAGCTTATTGGTTCCTATTTGGCCCTATCACCAGCGGGTAGGCTGGGATTAGATTTAGTATCACAATATCAACCATTATTCGAGGCATCATGGGCACGTGAGGCTCGACTGTTTTTCTATCGCCACTACGGTTATCTCTGAAAAACATCAATCATTCCGCTTTAGCTTGAACGAACACGTTAATCCTCTGCCCGACAGACAGACACGGCTCCACGAAACATCTTTGAATTAGAGTGTCAGGTTTAAATCCGAATATGTATCAACTGAGAACCGCCTTCGAGGTCCGACACCTTACTCACAACCTTTTAACAGGAGTCCTCGCCGTAACAGACACCTTTCAAGCGATGAACAGATTGAGGAACTTTTCCTAGTGATTTCATGGCACCATCAATATAATTAAGGAACCAATTATTGGTTGGTACTACGCAGATTGGTGTTGCTACGTGAATGTGAGCATAGCGTGTCGAGTTCAAATATTTGAACCTTGACCTTTCGGGGGTTATCCACCGTCGATTATCAAACTACGAATAAGGCTTAAAAATGAGTGGGAATAGAAATGGGATGGGAAATATTATGCGAGAGGCGGTGATCGACGAACGTGGGAGAATAGTAATTCCTAACGAGGTAAGGGCTGCACTGAAGTTGAGGCCCCAGCAGAAGCTCAGAATATTGATAAGGGGAAGGGAATTGATTCTCTCGCCCGAGGTGGAAGTGGACGAATTCATAGCCCAGTTGAAGGGGTGCGTCCACGGCTCGAGAATCAAGCCTGAGGACCTCAAGGATATCTGGGGTGTTGCACATTCTCACGATTGACACGAATATGTGGGCCTACTACTTCGATAGAGACTCTCCGGAGCACGAATTAGTTGTTGAAGAAGTGGAAAAGGCGCTTAGGTCCGAGCAGATAGCTGTTAACACAATCATCATAATGGAGGTGGCTCACTTCCTTGTCAAGAATCTCGGTCCTATAATCGGTGGGGAGAAACTCAACGTGTTTCTCCGCTTTCCCCTAACCATATACGGCTTTGACTATAAGGATTCGCTTGACTCGTTGGAGATGCTTAAGCGCTATACGCATCTAGGGGTTGGTGGTAGGGACGCTACAATCTTAGCAATGATGAAGGCTGAGGGTGTGAAGAAGATAATGACCCACGACAAGGCATTCAAGAAGATTGATTGGCTACATGTCATCGATCCCATCGCCATAAGAAAGCCCTAACAGGTTATCCATACTCAAAGGATTAGTCACCAACTTTTTCTGTGCTGCCCACGTATGTTAAGAGTTACAATTAAGCGTTTTACCAGAAATATACCCATCAACTGTTAATAGTGGCTTATTGATGGTATACCTGGATAACACAAATAAGGGGTTTAAGGGTATAGTTAAAACAATCATTCTGTCTTCTCTACTAGATGTCCCCTTTACTACTTACTCTAGCGGATTTGTGGGTGTAGGGAGAGTGGGAGTGGGAGAGGCTTGTTGAACCTCCCGTATAGCCCAAGCTATGTGTGCTTAGGGAGAAAAGGTGGGGTGTGGGTCTGTATAATTCTTCTAGTGGTGGCTGAGCCGTGCTTGATGGGTGTAGGTTCTTGGTGTGTGGGGGTGGGTAGGGTTTTAAGCGGGCCAACGCGGTAATACACACATGTGGGACACAGAGGTAGAGCTGGAAGCCCTACCACCATTCCGACTGGACTACACTGTGTGGGCGCTTAAAAGGAGGCTTGTTAACCTTGTTGACACCTTTGAGGGTGGGGTGTATAGGAGGGTTGAGGTTGTTGGAGGTAGACCTGTGGGTGTCGAGGTCGCCCAAGTCGGCTCACCCGATGAGCCTAGGCTCACCGTGAGACTTGTGTGCGTCGAGCCGGCGGGCGACGTGGTCGAGGAGCTGGTTAGGCGGGTGATTAGGCTTCTTGGGGTAAGCGTGGATCTGGGGGGTTTCTATCGTATTGCGGCGGGTGACCCACACCTCTCGGCGCTCATGAACGCTTTCCTAGGGCTTAAGCCACCCCGCTTTCCAAACCTCTTCGAGGCTATCCTGAACGCTGTGGCATGTCAGCAGGTTTCACTCGATGTGGGCTTAGGCTTGGTGTCAAAGCTCGCTAAAAGTTTTGGGGAGAGGTTGAGCGATGCCCGCGGCTATACCTACTCGTTCCCCCAGCCTCAAAGGGTTATGGGGGCTTCTGTGGCGAGTTTGCGCGCTCTCGGCTTCAGTAATAAGAAGGCGGAGGTGATTAAGGCTGTAGCGGCCGCCTACTTGGAGGGGGAGTTCGATGAAAGAAGGTTTGAGGCTATGTCCAATGCTGAGGCTGTGCGCACCCTGGACGCTGTGAAGGGGATTGGGAGATGGTCTGCTGAATACGTCTTACTGCGCGGTTTGGGTAGACTCGATGTGTATCCTGGTGACGATGTTGGCGCGGCGAGGAGCCTCGCAGCCTGGCTTGGAGTTGACTACCGCCTGAGCTATGAGGAGGTCCAAGAAGCAACCTCTGCCTGGGGGCGCTACCGTGGAATGGTGTACTTCCACTTCCTACTTCGTAGGTTGAAGGAAAAAGGTGTGGTGGACTAAAAAGAGGTTTCCACATTTATATTGTTGAGGGCAGTGATAGTATGTGGTCGAGTGAAAAAACTCCTGGGCCAGTTATAACAAACATCACCGCACCCGCCAAATAGAATAGTTCAAAGTCGAACCCTGACTGAGCGGAGGTCAAGAAGGGCTTCTTGAATTTTGTTCGTGCTATAATCGTGATGCCGATACCGAAAATCACTAGTATCCAGCTGGCAACAATCCAGAGAAAACCTAAGAGGATGGCTAGACCGCCCAGTATCTCTATTAGGCCGCTTATATCGATTAGAGCACCCAGGCCGAGTTGGTTCGCCATCTGTTTTGTTTGGGCCCTATTTTTACCGAATTTGGGGATTGCGTGCGGGATCAGCAGGCCAGCATAGAAAACTCTGAAGACCAGAATCCCCATAGAGACGGTTATAGTGTCCATAGATATCACATATAGTAGTAAAATTAGAGTTATAAGTCTTATTTAACTAAGAAAGAATATTTTTCTTGATTAAAATTTTTGAGCGATTGGCTTTCGGTATTTTTGGACCAGACTTATGTGTAGAGGTGGTGTATCTTGCGGCTGGGGTGGATAGGGGACTTTTTCCAAGTGTACGAGTAATGCGGGCGCCTTTAGTGTTGTGGGCATCCCTGCCGTGTAGGCTTAGCATATAGAGTATGACAGCCGCAAACACTGGTAGAGAGGAGTAGTCTCGAAGTATCACCGTGTAGTGCGATATGAAGGGTAGTAGGTCGCCTATGATCCTTAGGCCGACGCCCACACTCACAAGGATTTGGGGGATTAGTGTGGGCTTTATGCTGGATGGTTCACCGCGGAGCATCACGGGTAAAAGTATGGGTGCATAACCCGATATTACGATTAGGTAGAAGCCGACTGTTGTGGTGTGCACCCACGCATCCATTATGTTCACGCCTCCAAGATAGCCCCACCCAAAACCTGTGGAGTATAGTGCCTGGAGCCCTACGCCCACCGCCAACCAAGTGGACGCCAGCCTAATTGATCGGTCGAACCACGTGTACCTCCACCTGTTGGGGTCGAACGCCCATCGGCTTGGTGGGGTGACCGGTGTGAAGGCTGAGAGGTTGTGGAGGAATGTTGCGACCGCGGCCACCCCAACTAGGGCGCCTGCCTCAGCCAAACGTGGCGCATAGGTCTTGGTGAATAGGCTCAGGCTGTAGGTTGTGAGGGTGGTGCACCACAGTGTTGCCGAGACCGCTGACAGCATCCTCCTTGGGTTCACCCCACGAAAATGGGCTGTGTGCTGCCATACACCAAGTATCATGCTTGTGGGGAAACCTGCGACGGCGAGCCACGTGTATGCGTAGTCACCCCACTCGGCGTATGGGTTGTGTGTGTCTGTGAACACTTTCACCGTGGCTAGAAGTGTTAGTGTGAGTGCGCCGGCCGCAATATAGATGTTGCCGTAGCCGAGCGTGTTCCTCGGCCTCCTGATGCTTGTCGCCGTGATTGTTAGGAAGAATAGTGTGGAGGCTAGTAGGGCTAGGTCGCCAACTATCGGTGTCGCTTGAAGTGTGAGCCAAAGGAGTGTTGCAAGTGTGAGTAGGAGTGTTGATGTGAACCCTAGTTTTGGGTGGGCGTGCGCCCTGTTCAGCTTTGGTAAAAGTGATGTCGCAACAGTGCAGATGAAGAGTGTTAGGAACCCGAAAACCATGATGTCTGGATGAAGCGTCCAGGCTAGTCCCGCTAGGTTTGGGGTGGATCTGAATAGGAGTAGTGTGCCTAGCACCCCGCCAACAATACCTGTGAGACCCGATGCGCCAACCCCGAAAACCATTACTACTCTAGTTAGTGGAAGGATTCTTCTCTTTTGCATGGTGCGCCTCCCCGCTAACCACCCTACTACCCAATGGTTCCGGGTCTGGGTTGTGTATTCTGGGCGTCCATACCCCTCGAGACCCGCCCGTTGAGCCCCGATGCTCTTATCAGGGTTGCGAGAAACATGAGTACCACCGCGAGGATGAGCCAGCCCGAGACCCACACCGCGGTCATGGCCAGTGGGCTCTGGGTTTCGCCCACAACCAGGTCGCCGAAAACCCTAATGGCTGTGGATAGTGTGAGTAGTGTGAGTGGGGCCTTGTTTAGGCGTAGTGGGTCCAGTCTTCTCCCTGTGACTGTTGGGAAGATTATTGGTCCGTGGGCGAGGAACATTGTGCCCACGAAGCCTATGGCGAATGTGTGGATTGAGGCGTCGTATAGTCTGTTGATGGGTGCGCCCGCTAGGTATGAGGCCATAAGTATGGAGCCTAGAATGCCCCATATGTAGGCTGTTCGCGTGTGTGTGGCAACGTATCTCTGTATTGGCTGGGCTGAGGCTGAAAGCTTGCTGAAGGTATCCCGCTCAATATGGTAGTAGGACACCATTGTGAACGCGACTGGTAGCACGCCCAGGAGGCTTAGTGTTCGTGTAGCATAGTTAGCCCCCTGAAGTATGGTTATGGTTGAACTCGTAGCAAAAAGGGTCACTGAGAGGACGAGTGTGTAAACTGTGTAGATGAAACGCCTCTTATAGTTGGTGGCTGTTAGGAAACCCATGAGCTCCACTCTTTCACCCAGAATGAATATTATTGGGAAGCCCAAGAAGAGCATGATCATACCCATGTTGTGTTCGGGTTGGGCAAAGCCAAGTTGGAGCGCGCCAAGCATGAGTGAGAAGGCGGAGAGCGTCATGTATAGGAATGGCACCTCCATGTGGCTTAGGGCAGCAAGCATATAGAGTGTAGCCACGAAGGCGGATACCCCTATTAGTATTAGGGCCACACCGAGGGGGTCGCCGAACTCCACCCCCCACGCGTTCCCGAATGTGTACACCATGGCTCCAAGCCATGTTAGTGGCGCCATAAGGGTGGAGGTGAACTTTAGCCTCTGTTTGACTGTGAGCACGCGGAGTCCCGCCACCCTCTCAGTCATGATTAGTGTTGCGATGAAGCCGTACACCATGAGCGTCGAATGTGAAGTATAGAGTTGTGAGAGGGGCGCGTCACCCACACCATTATCCACCATAAGCCTGAATATACCAGAAAACAAGCCGAGTATGAGCGCCAATATGCCGAGCACCACGAACCCAAAAGACCTTGGGGGCACACCTTATCCCCCTATATTCCAAGGTCTCTACGCGCCTGCTCACTCATCTTGTCAGGCGTCCACGGTGGGTCGAACACTATCTGAACAACCACATCCCTCACGCCTGGCACGTTTAAAACGGCCTCCCTGACCTGGTCCTCAAGCCAGGGCCCCACCGGGCAGGCGGGTGTGGTAACAGTCATCTTAACAAACACATACCCCTCATCACTAATCTGGAGGTCGTAGATCAGCCCCAAATCCACAATGTTGTATGGTATCTCAGGATCATAGCACTCCCTTAGGGCTTCGAGCACACCCTGCCTAATATCCCCCTGCTTCGAGAGCTCCTCTGGACTCACCAACCTATCCACTCCACCCTCATCCTCCCTAAGGCCCCGCACATTCACCCACCAAACAATATATTGGTGTGTATGTCGGCTTAGGTGTTATCCCAAAGGATTTAGGTGTACTTCCACGTGTGCACTACACCCACACCACCCGCTACGCCCCTTATAGCTAATCGAACATTCACCGAAGATTTTTGGGTAAACGGTTAACCCACCTAGGACATATTAGGGGTATGGTTACAGAGAGTGTTTTAAGGAAGGAGCACGCGGAGTTAAACCGAGCCCTAACCACCCTAGCGGCAAGAACGGATGGTGTGGGTGAATTGGCCAAACAGTTGTTACAAGCCCTCCGCCCACACCAAGAAAGGGAGGAGGAGTTGGTACTCCCAATTCTTGAGGCTCTGGGTGACCTAGCTATTGGCGGTGTTGCGAGCGCTGAGAAACCAGCGGAGCTGGCTGGTAAGCTCTCCGCAGAGTACCACATAATGTTTAGGGAACATGAGGAGATCCTTGATAGGGTGAACAAGCTCTGCGGGGAAGCGGAGAAGGTGGGCGACAAGGACGCGGCCCAATTCGGCGAACATCTAAAGGTGCACATCGCACTCGAGGAAACCGTCCTCTACCCAGCTGCACTGGTTGCCTCAAAGTATGCTGAAAAGATGGCTATGGGTGAAATAGAGTCGTATGGGAACCCAGAGCGTGGTGAACTCAAAAGTTTTGGTGCCAAAGGGGTAATGTGACAGGTTGGCGCACCATATGAATAGGGGTTGAAAGTATGACACATTTCTACTAGTAATGAAATAGATGTGTGTTATCTTTGTGTCAAGCTATGACTGGTGATTCGATGAAGCCCTCACAGCTAACGAGTGGTGTTTGG
>JAVZKQ010000011.1:0-36812 GCA_038884175.1 Thermoprotei archaeon
CATGCCTTGTGTGAACCCAGCCAATATCTTTCCTCCTACGGAAAACCTCAGTTAACGCGTTAAGCGAGTCGCCAGCTATCCCATACACGTGTTTTGCACCAGCAGCAACAAGGAAATCAACTATAACCTCAGCAACCCTTTTAGTCAAAGCACCTCAACCGAAAAAGCCAAATACAATATATCAACTTTACTCGTGAACACTATTATTAAAATCACCTAGAACATGATATTACACATGGCAGGAACCATGGTCTAAGTGACCTAGGACACAGTGGGTGGCACTGACATTTACCGGCACATTGGCCCCAATACACTGCGGCGTGAGAGGTTTAACTAGTGGAGGGGACACTGTCAGGCTTAGTGTTAGGGGTTGGAGGGGTCTTCACCCCCTTCCTCCTCCTTCCAGTTGTAACCAGCACTGTAATGGTGACCGCGCACAGTAGGGCGACACCAGCTGAGAAATAGCGGAAAGTGTAGAGTGGTAGGAGGACGCCTGTGTGCACAATGAAGTTCAACCCCTCCGACGTGTTCCCAACAGTGTACGAACCACCAGAGATACCCACGCTGGGAATCAGGGTCCACCCCCCAGGTGCACGCACAGTGGTCATGTTGACAACATACCCCACATTAGGTAATGATACATTTTGGCTGTTGGGGTAAACAATCACCAAATCTGACACACTATACCACCAACTCCACCCTGCCACATCTTTGGGAACAGAGTTGGGGTAAGCCTGCCTTGTGCTCACAGCCCAATACCCATCTCCGGCGAAACCCGGTATACCGTAGCTTTCGATGATTTGGTAGCGTGAGTTTGGAGGATGGGGTGGGGTGTAGAGTAACTGGTATGAGCCGCACACCTTTGTTTTCGTGTTATTATAATTAAAATGTGAGTAGGAACCATTAGTGTTTAAGAATGATTCGTAGAGGCAGGACATGTTATAGAAATATGTAGCGTAGAAGGTTGGGGAACCCAATGTGGCGAGAGGGGTTGACCCAAGTATTGGGACTTTTGTTGGAATCACGGTGTTGCCCATAACTATGAACTGCGTGTCGATGGATGTATATTTTTGGCCTAAAACGCTCACAAAAGTAAAGTTGATCCAGTATGAACCGGAGGTTGAAAATATGGGGTGTGTTTTGTAGTACACGAGCTTCGGGCTTGATGGTAACGTAAAGGGTGAGAAGAGGGCAAACACCGACGCCGACACGAGGAGAACCGACAAACAGGTTATAACCTTTTTATGACGCATCTAGCGATCAACCTCAACAGCCAGGACCCACACCCCAACCCAACACCCACCCAGAGTTATAGGCCTCGTAGCCGAGACATGAACCGTAGGCTGTGATGGTATACATCACCTCAGTGCTTTGGGTTTGGCTGTTAAGGTTTGTGTAGCCAGCTAGGTCGAAGGAGCCAGAGAACTCTCCACCAGTTATCGAGGGTGAAATCGAGAGACTAAGATCCGCGCTAAAGTATTGGGTCTTTGTTCCAATCTCGCCAAACGTTATATTGAACACTGCACTCTGTTTGTTCTGACTCACCACTAAGTCCTCAAAGGGTTGGAAGTTGTAATCGCTGAGATTGGTTGCAAGATTCCCATATTCATACCATGTGCTCACTTGCTGCATTTTGAAAACCTCCTTTTCTTGGCCAATATAGATGCCGCAATCGTACTCTCTGTAAATATAGTCGTAGAACTGGGCGTTGGCGTACACATTATAGTCAGCGCCGTATGAAACAGTGGGTAGGGTTGTGGTCACCGAAGAACCCATTGTTACTGCGCTCGACTCTCCAACGGGTCCTCCGTTTACGGATACATATGAGTATATGGTTGTCGATTGGGTTACAGTTGGCGTGTTCTGCAGTCCATCTTCGCCAGCCCAAGAGAACACCGCACCCTGGAGTATTCCTTGAACCCACCCATCATTTGAGTTCACTGGTGAAGTCTTCCACAAATCCCAGTAAGGAATACATATACTCGCCGGGGCACTTTGGGCACCGGTGGGATTGTGTCCCATGCTCTGTGGGAGGTGGTTTATTGATGGTAGCTGGTCGCTTTGATTTATGCCGAAAACCACAGATAGTACTAGGCTTGGATCCATCGGCCTAATGTAATGTTTACCGTTTTTTTGTGTCTATGAGGACACCAGTAGTGTAGGGTACAAGCCTGATGGACACATTTGTTGGGCCGGTGACGTCCACAAGTGTAGCGTTAAATCCCTGAGCTAAGCTCTTACCATAGAATGAGTACACCCCTGGGTAGAGGTAGACGATGCCTGTGGGAATGGCTGGCCCAGCGTAGAGCATCTGAGAGGAGTTGCTTATAACCATCTGAACCTGCGAGGGAGGGACCATTGTGCCGTTGACGTTCAAAAACTGAAACCGTACTTGGACGGGTTGACTATTCGCAGTATAATTCGTAGTTGAGCCTTGGAGGATATGTGCGCTGCTTGCTTGCAATGCTAGCATCCCAACAATAACTAAAACCAATATGTTATATTTCATATTTTCAAAAAAAGAAGTATTTAAGTCTTACGAGTTATTGGGATAGTGCGTAGATCAACCCCAATTGGCGCAGATTCGCGGACGTGCGCGGGACACGAAAAACGGACTCATACACCCTTGTAAACATCACCAACCAGCAATATAAGATTCCAGACATTGTGATACTGTATGTTTGAACTTAAAGTTCGCCCTCAGCAGTTTGAAAATCGGTTGGCGCCACGGCGGCTGTGAGATCTATTCTGAGGCTGTAAAAATTCGTTTCCAAAACCCTGTTCGACGCACCTCTAAAACACGGTTTAATATTTATGAACATGGTGGGAACAGAGTTGTGAGAATTTATATTCGACGGCGATTGCCTCGAGGGTTAGTTGGTATTGGCTATTACTGTGGGGTTTTCACTGTGTCTGCGAATTCTGGTTTGAATCCTTCCTCTTGTCTCACAAGTTTCGTATCGAAGAATTGTTGGATTAGTTTTAGACGTTTGAGCCTGTGCTTGGGGGAGCCGTTTAGGCTGTGCACGTGGTCACCTTTTTTGAATACGGCGATATAGCTCTCCTTGTGGAGGGTTTTAAGAAGTTGGTGGAAGCTCACAGATTGCTCGAGGGGGCATCTATAATCCTCTGTGCTATGGATAAACAGAATTGGTGTATTCACATTACGGGCTAGGTATATGGGGCTGAGCCTTCTATACTCCTCTGATTGCAGTGGGTCCTCCCCTATTAGGTCCTTGCAGAACCAGTAACCTATGTCTGAGTAGGTGTACATTGTGAACCAGTTGCTTATACCGTTCTCGCTTATTGCCGCTTTAAATGTACTAGTATGGGTAACAGCCCAATTCGTAAGATAGCCTCCCCCACTTATCCCTGTAACCCCGACACGCTCTGGGTTAACCCTCTCCTCCATTTTTGTAAGCTGATTGATACCATTCATAATATCTTGGAAATCTTCCTCACCATATCTGTGCATTATCCTGAGAGCGAAATCCTCGTCGTAACCGTCGCTCCCACGCGGGTTGGTATAGAGCACATAGTACCCAGTGCGCGCCAATAGTTGGCCTAGGAAATCGAATCGATACCCATACATTCCCTTCGGCCCACCGTGGATGAACACCACAAGTGGTGCTCTCCCAGATCCATCTTCTGGTTTAAGATACCACCCATCGATTTCTAACCCACCAACACTCTTATACTTGATGGGGTTAAACGGCTTTAGCCCGAGCCTATCAGCTAGACCCGCGTTATACGAGGTAATCTTGGACTCCGCCTTATCCCACAAGTAGAGCTCGGCTGGCTGTGTGGGCGACTCTTTAACATATACCACCTTACCCTCTTGACTCACATCGAAGAGTGTGACCCAGCAATCAGAGTGGATTAGACTCTCCTGTGTGGCTCCATCTAGACTCACACGGTTAAGAGCCAACCTACCCTCCTCAGCGCTCACATAATACACGTATCCCCCACCAAGCTTGGGGGGCGCCCAAGAGTTGTTCCAACCATACTTCTCTGTTAGAGCCACAATACTGTTTCCATTCCACACATAGACATAGCTATGCTCAGCGTGTTGTACCTTTTTCGGTTTGCCAAGCAACACCAGGTTTTGACCGTCTGAGTCAACAGCTATATATGAAACATCCTTGAAAAGCACTCTGGAAACGCCCGCCTCATGTATATAAACCGTGAACATTGTGAACGGGTTCTCTAGGCTGATAGCGTTAATTATCAGCGACTCGCCGTGCCACAGCGCCACGCTGGCTAATGGTAGGAGGGGGACGTTTTCCTCAAACCTCTCAAGAAGGGCACCGCTACCAGAGTCAACGATCTTGAACTCAGCCTTCTCCGAGTCGAGGAACCCCTTAGAGTTGAACCAGATTGGCACATCCTCCTCGAAGTAGAGGTGTGAATCATTACGCTTCTTAGACAAGACAAGGCAGAGTTTTTCGCCGTTAGGTGACCATAAAACGTCGACCAACCCCTCCACTTCAAGCATCTTTCTAGATGAGCCTGTAGCAATATCCATCACCCAGAGCTCCGATTTACCAAGCGAATCGCTCTGAATGGCGTAGCTTAGATGCTTCGAGTCGGGGCTGAAGCGCTGCATATAGCCCTTATCAACAAATCTTTCCTCACCATTTACCAGGCTCTTCACAACCAATGTCTGATTGTATTTGTCAGCAGCAAGATCCGGTTTACTCAGAACATAGGAGCACCACTCACCATTCTCAGAGATCCGTGGGTCGCTTAGGCCTACAAACTCAAAAAGCGTTTCTGGACCAAACACGCAGATCAACCTGAATAATCCGAACACACCTATAAACACCCTGTTTCCTTATGCTGCCAATTACAAGAAGGGTGTAAGGAAGAAGCGGAGATGGGACAACAGTTTGAGGTATCCGTAGGGGTGTATGATGTAATTCACTGTGCATAAAGCTTCTAAATGGGTGCGTTTTCTGCATTATATATGGCTCAAAGGTTGAGCTCTGGGGGCACCCTGATTCTCCTCGCACTCATGCTACTCATCATCAACTATGTTGAGACGATGGTTATACCCGCTCTACCAACAATCGAGAAGGACTTCTCAACAAACGCCACAACAGCTGGTTGGATAACTTCAGCCTACCTTATTGTTGGCGCCTCCACGGCACCGCTCTTCGGCAAACTAGCCGATAGGTACGGGAAGAGGAGGCTATACATTCTTGCCGTGGCGTTCTATATTATTGCTGTAGGCCTGGCTGGCTTCTCACCGAACATTGGCTTCCTTATAGGTGCGAGGGCAATACAGGGTCTGGGCTTTGCAATCTTCCCAATAAGTATTGCCATCATAACCGATATATTTCCAAGGGAGAGGGTTGCCTTCGCCCAAGGCATACTAAGCGGTATGCTTGGCTTAGGCCCAGCGTTGGGGCTCATCGTGGGTTCATATATTGTCCAAGACTTGGGGTGGCCCTACGCCTTCCATACAGCATTCATACTTTCGCTAATCGTGTTCCTAATCTCGTTAAGATACCTTAGGGAAACCAATGTTAGGACCAAGGAATCCATTGACTATATTGGTACACTGATACTCATAGTTAGCACTGTTTCCATACTGGTGTACTTGACCGAGGGGCCGAACATCGGCTGGCTAGCCCCAGCCAACCTGGCTCTACTCATTTTGGGGGTAGTCACGTTTGGAATATTCATACCTTATGAAAGAGGTAAGAGTGAGCCGCTCATGAAACTGAGCCTGTTTGAAATAAGGAATGTGGCTGTGGCGAATTTGGCCGGACTCACCTCAGGTATTGGAATGTTCCTATTCTTCCTAGCCATAGTGTACTATACACAGATCCCAATGCCCTATGGTCTTGGGCTCACGGTCATAGAGTCGGGTCTGCTTATGGCTCCAGTTGCGTTAAGCATGTTGGTTTTCGGCCCCCTAATGGGGAGGCTGATTCAGAGGGTGGGACCCAAACCTGTGGTTATCAGTGGGTCGGCATTGGCCACGCTGGGTTTCCTCCTCATATTAACATATAGAGCCACAAAATATGAACTGTTATTCGACGGCTTTGTTTCCGGTGTTGGGCTGGTGAGCATAATTGTACCGCTTGTAAACATGATAGCGGTTTCACTGCCAGCGGAGTATAGGGCTGTTGGCTTCGGTATGAACACGCTTCTGAGGGCTCTTGGAAGCTCGGTGGGGCCAGTTGTTGCAACCGTTATACTCACCACTTATCAGAGCTGGGATATAGCGATCCTCGGGGGTAAAATCTATCCTGTGGGTGAATTCCCAACTTCCACAGCGTTCAACTATATAGCGGTTTTCGGAATACTCCTCATGCTTACCACACTAATAATTTCTGGCTTCACGAAGAATTACTCTTTTAGGCAACCAAACCAAAAAGAGGGTGGCTTAGAAAGCGAACAACGGGTTCTCGAAACAGTACAGCAAGCCCAACCATGAACAATTTGCTGTCAACAAAGATTGCGATTGCCAGGTGTTTAAAAGGCGCTCAAAGCATAATGCTGTCGTTCTTATCAAGTCCTTTAGTAAGGGGTGTTTGTCGCCGGATGTATGGTTTCAACTTTAACATGACGCCTAAATGCGCCACTACCTTTAGCTCATTCATTTGAGGGTGGCGTTAAACATATATCGCTTTGGGTGTAATGTGCCATGTGAAGAAGATCAGCTTGATTGGGGTTGTTGGAGCAGGTACAATGGGTCACGGCATCGCTGAAACCGTGGCTTTGGCGGGTTACACTGTTAGGTTGGAGGACGCATACCCGCAGGCTTTGGATAAAGCGAAGGTGGCTATACGCGCGAGTTTGGATAGACTTGTTTCGTCCGGACGCATTGACAAGTCTAAGGCTGATGAGGCTTACTCTAGGATTAGCTACCACACCACATTAGAGGAAGCTTTGAAAGGGGTTGACCTAGTAATTGAGGCGGTGCCAGAAGATGTTGATTTGAAACGTGGGTTGTTCGCCAAACTAGCGCAACTGACACCGAAGGGGGTGATACTTGCAAGCAACACTTCCAATATCAGGATTACCACTATAGCCAGCGGTACGGGTAGGGAGGAGGACATTGTTGGTATCCACTTCTTTAACCCCCCAGTAATAATGAAGGCCGTTGAGGTAATCCGAGGCGGGAAGACTTCGGATAACGTTTTTGAGGATGCCGTGAATTTCGTTGTATCCCTAGGTAAAACACCCATAAAGGTGTTAAAGGACACCCCAGGCTTCGTAATAAACAGGATAACCGCACCAGAAGGGCTGCTGTTTTGCCTATTACTTGAACGGGGTATATCTACTGCTCAGGTCGACGCCTATTTTAAGCGTCAGGGGCTACCCATGGGTCCCTATGAGCTCATGGACTATGTTGGTGTGGATGTGGCTGCGCATTCGCTAAAGTATTATGGGGAGGAGCTTTCTCCAGACTATAAAAAGTGTTCCGCGCTTGACGCAATGGTGAAGGGGGGGAGGCTGGGGTTTAAGAGTGGTAGGGGATTCTATGAGTGGCGTGATAATAAGGCTGTTATACCGCAGGAAAACCCATCTTCACCAGTAGATCTCATGGATGTGCTATGCTTGGAGGTGAACGAAGCCGTGAAACTAGTCGAGGAGGGGGTAGCCAAACCCGAAGACATTGAGGAAGGTGTAAAGCTTGGGCTCAACAGGCCATTCGGACCGATAACCGCAGCGAATAGTATATCACAGGAGGAGCTCAAATCCAGGCTTGAAAAACTCAGCTCAACTTTTGGTGTTGAGGTTTTTAAGCCCACAACTACAATATTGGAAGGTAAACTAAAACAGTTAATAGCACCCCCACAGCAACCAACCAAACCCTCACGGGGGGAACAATACATAACAACGGATAGGCCGGCTCCAAAAGTTGCGAGGATAATTCTTGAAAACACTAAGAACAACCTTATCAACGTAGAGGTGCTCAACCAACTTGAAGAAGCTATACACTCACTGTGGAACGATAAGGAAATTGTTGTGATACTCATAACCGGTAAAGGTGAAAACTTATCAGCTGGAGCCCAACTCAACCAGTTTTTCCAAAGTGGTATTGAGTTTGCGGAGATGTCCAGGCGTGGGCAACGGGTGTTCAGACTGCTCTCAGAGGTTCCAAAAGTAACCATAGCACTCATGAAGGGATATGTGCTTGGCGGGGGCTTCGAGCTCAGTTTGGCATGTGACATGAGGCTTGCAACCGAACAGGCGCAGATAGGGTTCCCAGAGCTCACACTCGGGCTAATACCTGGGTGGGGTGGGACGCAGAGGCTTAGCAGACTCATAGGTCTTTCTCGGGCTGCACACATGGTGCTCACGGCTGAGAGGATTAGCGGAAGGCAGGCGTATGATTGGGGTCTGGTCTCCAAACTTGTCTCAAAGGAGAGGGTGGATGATGAGGCGGTGGCCTATGCGTCAGAGCTAGCTGGACGCATCGCACCGTTGGCGGCAGGACTGGCCAAAAGACTATTAAACAAGGGGTCAGAAATACCCATGGATAACAGCCTTGAGTGGGAGGCCACAGCGATGGGTGCACTTTACGGGACAGAGGATCTACGCGAGGGTATATCCGCATTCCTCCAAAAGAGAAAAGCAGAGTTTAAAGCTAAGTGAAGGCTGTGTGCGCATTGGTGAGAGCCATCTTCTGAGGGGGTTGCATGTGGAGGATGAAGATGGTGCTCAACGTGAGGCAGGCCTGTTTAGCCTTGTGCGGTGGGGTGTTGGTGGAACAATTATCGAGATAGGTGGAATCATCACAGCATCAGCACTCTTGTGGGTGTGGTTTAGGTACCACGCTCTACCCGCACTTATTCTTTCGGCTCTCACCTACGGGGTCGTAGCAATTGTCGCCTTTGTTAAAATAACCGAAGAAATAGAGCCAACACGCGTCATAAACCAAGAAACCATAGGTAAGGAGGGGGTTGTGGTAAGTGCGGTGACACCCAGCAGGCCCGGTGTTGTTAGGGTGGGCTCCCAGCTATGGTCGGCGAAAGCCTCATGTGAACTCGTGGCTGGCGATAGGGTGGTCGTCAAATCGCGTGAAGGATTATATCTCGTAGTGGAAAAAGCGAGTTAACAAAGATGCGCGGTTTTGAATATACGTGATTACCTCTGCTTTAAAAATGCGCCTCGAGTTACACCTACACCCACCTTCAATGCTACTCTCCAAAGCGTTATCACAGAGGTGTGAAGCAAATCTGAGTATACTGTAGGTTGTTCAGGATGATATTAGTTGTTGGAATCTTTGGGCGTTCTTAGCCATCGCGGTGTTGTTGAAGAACACGTAACACGTATTCGACCGTAGCCCCTCCACCCTTTTCCTGAGAAGTTCAAGCTCGGAGTCAGAGTAGTCATAGGTGTAGCTCTTACCACGACCGTGTAGCCTAAGGTAGGCCACGTCGGTGAAGAGTAGTGGTTCACGTCTAAATGGGTCGAACACGTCCACTAGATCCAGTTTATAGAAGACGCTTGATATCTCTTCTGGGTACTCAAACCAGCTAGGGCTACGTAGCTCTACACCCACCCTCACCGGTCTTTCCACAGAGCCGAAGAAGGCGACGAGGTTTCCGAGGTTTTCAGCGTTCTTTGTAAAGCTTGGGGGAAGCTGGACAACGATGAACCGTGAACCGAGCTTTCTCGATATTCCAAGCACCCTCTCCCACAACGTGTAATTTTCTTCGGTGGGCTTAAGCCCCCCATACCTCTCAGGGTCACCTTCAGGATGCCTATATCTATGCCAAGTCGGGCTGGTGAAGGGATGGGTCAAACCCTGGTATGCCTTCATAGTGAATAGGAAATCTCTACCAAAGGATTCAACCCACTTCGAAGGCGTTCCACTTCTCGGAAGCCTGTAAAACGTGTATTGAACCTCCATAGCTCTAAACTTCGAGCGATAATCGCTGACACTAAGCCCACCTTGACCACAGCAACCAACAATTACATCCACAAACTATCAAAAGGGTTCAAGGTACTAAAATTCTACGCTACGTTTTTCTTTGTGTATCCAGCGATATAGGCTACGATATAAACGGCAGAGAGTACGAGCAGGGCGTACACTATTACCATGTCGAGCACCCCCATCAACGATGATGCACCGCTCTGCCAAAGCCCACCAGCCCTGTAGCCGGCATAGATGAGTAGTGCTGACCATCCAAGTGTACCCACCAGCGTCACAGCACCAAACGCCCGGCTGTCCATCTTGAGTAGACCTGCGGGAAAGCTGATAAGCGTGCGTAGGAGGGGCACAAACCTGGCGAGCAAGACAGCTGCAAGCCCACCCTTGTTAAACCACCTCTCAGCCCGGGCTAGCCTAGCCTCACTGATATGGATATATTTGAGTATACGCACGAGTAATGGTCTACCAAGGATCCTAGCCGCATAGTAATCCACGTAGGAGCCTACAAGTCCGCCGGCGGAAGCTACAATTAAAGCCTGGATGAATCCCATCTTCCCGAGAAACACTAGGTAGCCCGCGAGGGGTAATACGACTTCGCTTGGTACAGGTAGGCTCGCACTCTCTAGGAGCATAAGAGCGAAGAGGCCAAGGTACCCCAGTGTGCCCTCTAATTGTGCTGAGGTTACAAAAAGTCCTCCCAGACTCGATGAGCTTATAACGCTTTCAAACGGTAGCTCAAAGGCGTCGATTGCCTCAATGAGAGTTAATCCAAACACCATAATACTTATAGTGAAGAGAACACCGTTTCTGGGAAGCCAACCATCAAAGATCTTTTGAAGCTGCACACATCTCCAAAACCAATGATTTATATAAGCTTATCAAACAAGCCTAGTGTGGCGCTTGGATAGAACCCTATTGATGACACCACCCACCCGGCGGCGAAATAATCAACGTGTTCAAACCCAAAGACTGGGACGAAGCAGCCGATTGTTTCCACGGATAGTGTGCAACCTGTACCTCGCACCGTAATATTGGGTAGCCCATGTAGATATAGCAGAGGTTTGGAGGGGTTAGTGGTGGCCCCGCTCCGTTTGTGATGATTTATTTTGCTGCTACGGGTTTCTTGATTAGGTTTAGTCTTCGCAGATCTTCTTCTAGTTCCCTCTTTTCCTCTGGTAACAGAGGTGATACTGGCGGTCTAACGTGGCCTGCAGCCATCCCCATGAGTTCACCCCAATATTTCACCATTTGAACGGGGAGTGATCCGCCCGTTCTAGCGACTAGTCTACTCCACCATGAGCGTGAAATCTTCTTAATTGGCCATATCTTCTCGTAAAGCTTCTTAGCGCCTTCAAGGTCTCCTTTTGTGGCTAAATCTATGAACCTCACGTAGTCATGCTTGTCTTCTGTGTCGAATCTCCAGTCGCTCGTGTTAGCGAACATGACTTGTTGGTGGAATCCGTAGTATGGCTCGTAGAAGAATATTTCCTCGTCAGGCATGCTTATCACAGCCTTGTTACCCGCAAGTAGATGTGTGTCTATTGATATCTGCATATTGAAGCTCGCCTCCTTTATCGCTACAACGCTTGGTATCTCAGCTATTTTGCTTAGGGCCCTAGCGGATAGTGTGATCCCAAACTGGGGGGAGTTATAGAAGGCTAAACCAATATCTAGCGCCTCAGAAACACGTCTGACCCAGTCGACAACTTGGTCCTCAGTCTTGGTTAACATATAGGGGGCTGCGATTATTGCTAGATCGTATCCAGCTTCTTCAACCCTCTTACCGAGGTATATCACGTCCTTAAGGCATGTGTCTGTTATCTGGAAGGCGGTGTAAGCCCTACCCCTCACAAGTTTGGGTGCTGTTTCTAGGAGGCTGAGCCTCTCAGCCATTGTGAGGCTCCAGAATTCGCCCATATTCCACGAGAAGCCCATACCCTTGGTGCCAAGTTTAATAACGTGCTCAATGTTGTGGGCTAATCCCTTCAAATCCAACTCGTCCTCTGGTGTGAATGGGGTGACCATAGTGGTCCACTCGCCCACCATTTCATCCCTCGCCCACTGCTTTGCCTCCCTCTTAGTGTAACGCATAACCACTATACACCCCACATAAGCTTAAATTTTTCGTACCACAACTTAGTGGTAAAGTGTCCCCTCCAAGCGTTTGGCTCAAAGCCGTGAGGCCAGCATACCTGCCAGCCTCCCTAATACCCGTCGGCGTTGGGTTGGCGTACGCTTGGGGTGCTACCCACACCTTTAAACCCATATACGCGGCGATCACACTTCTAGGCATAGCGCTCGCCCACATGAGCGCAGACCTATTCAACGATTACTTCGACTATATCCATGGGACAGACCAGTTATCCAAGCTGAGGGGGTTGAGCGGAGGCTCAGGCGTACTCGTCAACGGTTTGCTGTCACCCAGACAGGTTTTGAGGGGTGGCTTCACGCTTTTGGGGTTAGCACTACTCTGTGGCGTATACCTAACACTAAGTGTGGGCATAGCCATACTACTACTCATGATGCTTGGTGCCCTCTCCATTTACGCGTACACATCGCTCTTACAAAGGGTTGGACTAGGGGAACTCACACTGGCACTTGAAAGGGTGGCAACAGTACTTGGAACATATTATGTTCAGACCCGAACAATCGTGATTCAACCCATCATCCTTGGAGCCACACTCGGGGTGCTCTCCATCTACATGGTGTACTACGCTGCCTTTCCAGACTATGATGCTGACAGGCAAACAGGCAAAAAAACGCTTGTGGTTATCCTCGGATACAAGAAAGCCATAGAGTTGGCACCACTAATACCCGCAATATCATACATAATCCTAGCCATCTCCATAGCACTAAAACTCCTACCCTACACCACCCTAATCACACTCGTGGTTCTGCCTCTCTGCTACCAGTCAATAACACGTCTTAGGAGGCCGACTGATCAGAGCACAATACCCGACGGGCTGAGGCGCACAGCCTTGTTCACACGAATCTACGGTTTACTGCTCGCCGTCTCCCTACTACCAATGTGAATCGATCAACCACACGCATAGATGAATCGTTTAGCATTGTCCTTACATTCTAGGCGAACAAACACACTCAAGGCTGCAAACACAAACAGAACCCGTAATCGCCGTGTAAAACCTCTAAATATAGGAGCCCGCAAAAATCCCACTAGTGTTGTATGGGCTAACCAACCACCTTTCATGGTAACAAGCCCCACATCTACAACTTTAAAACACTCACCGCGTAATGGGAATTCAAGGATACATGTTCAACAGGGGTTTAAGCGACCCAAACTATGGTGTCCCCGCTAACACCAGCACTACTAACGCCACAAATAATCTATAAAATATTTGTGAATCTCAAATCACATCCGTGTCGGGATCACGACAAAAAGAAAAAGAGAGTTTAAGTGTTGTGTGTTTCACCCTGATGACTCTTGGATTCGAGTGATTCAAGTGTTTCATAAATGTCATCGGCGTCTTCGCCGGCCTCGGCATTAAGCATGAAAACTCTCGCCTTCCAATCCGAGAGCCTAAGCCAGCTATAGTTTGACTGGCTCGCCCACCAGTTCAGGCTCCCTTCAACTATTTCCTCAACTTCCCCCTTCACTTCATAGAGATTACTAACATTTATAGGTGGGCTTTCAAGCACAACGTACACCTTACTTGTGCCCGGGACGGCTTCCTCTTGAGCCAAACCAAATTCATTAGAAGGCTCAATCTTAATCGTGACCATTAGAGGCTGCTTACCAGGATCCGGGTTTGGTATAAGCGTTCTAAGCTCTTTTACACCACCGCTAGCCCTCAGCTTCTCGTGTATCATCTCACCTAGTTTGGCGCTTTGGAAGTATGTGACTAGTAGTTGGCCGACTAAGTTCTCGAGTTCCTTGTCCCTATTGGTCTGACCCCAGCTCAACACTACCACTTCATTAGGTGTCTATGGCGCCCTGTCTATCAGTTTGAGTGATCCCACCCTGAAGACCACGTGGTCGGCGAACACCGTGGGGTCAACTACTATATTCCTATTTGACTCACACAGTGGTAGAAGGGTTTCCTCTTCCTCAACCAAAACCTCTTTTGTATCCATCATCTAATATACTACGGGTCACGCTATAAAGTTTTTGTGTCGACCTACACGTCGCCCACTATGTTTTTGCGTGTTTCAACCATTCTGAGGAAGGGTAGGAACAATGCGGCCACTATGCCGCACACAACCCAGCTAAGTTTGTAGCCTACAAGCGAGACGGAGTATCCGAAGAGTATAATGCCAACGGCGCCGCTCAATATACTCACACTGTTTATGAGGCCTATTGCAAGGGGGGCGTAGCGGCTGCCAATCTTGTCGATGTCGGTCGGTATTGTATATGCTATTGTGTACGCAGCCGAATCAAAGAAGCCAAGCATGGTGGTTGCCAAAGCCAAGTTATACTGGTTTGTGTATGAGAGGAGAGCTGTGGAGAGACCCGCTAATACTATGGGTAACACCACATAGATCCTTCTATCAGAGCTTCTATCGGATATTGAACCTATAAGTGGACCGCCAACTAGGCCGCCGAAGAGTATAAGGGATGAGAGGAGACCCGTTGTTGTGGCGGATAGTCCTAATGTATTGTTCGCATAGTCTACCAAGAATTGGGTTGCGATATAATACACCACTGAAAGGCCTAGGATGCTTAGGGCTACACCCCACACAGTCCTCGACCTAATCGTGTAGATAATCCCCTCTGTGTCGGTGGAGCGCTCCCCCTTTATCCCCCTGAATACTGCGGCGTACTGTGCGAGCGCCACCAGTGTGCTCACGCCGGTTATTAGATATGGAGCGCGCCAGCCTAGGGCTGCCGCGGCGGGTGTCATCGTGATGAGTGTTATTCCACCCCCAAGGTTAAATGCCGCATTGTACACGCCGATCATCAGGCCGGATCGGCCTCTATATAGGTTGGAGACCAAAACCATGGCTGGTGCAAAGAAGAATGCTGCTCCCACACCTGTGATGAAGCGTGTTACCACCTGGTTTAGGAGGCTCGGTGAGAGAGCTGAGGTAAGTGAACCCACGGCTATGAGCCCCAATCCGATGGTGACAGCACTTGACGCGCCATTGCGCGCCGAGTATATTCCCGCCGGCACCTGCAGTCCTCCTGAGCCAACCATAAAGGCTGATAGGAGCTCGCCTAGCTCAGCATAGTTGTAGTGTTGATGTGCTACGAGGGCTGGCGATGCTGCTGCGGCATCGAACCAACAAAACGTATAGATGACCCTGGAAAAAGTGATGGAGGCAAGTAGCTTTGTAGGTGAAGGAGGAAACTTTACGCACCTGAAAAACACACGCCACAAACAATTTAGGGTTTACCCGGCGGGTCGCTAAGGCTGCTCCAACTGTTGTCTCGCCCTCCTCAACCTTTTTATTACTTCGTAAAGATCTTCGTTCGTGCGCCGCCTGTATTCTCTTGCAACCAGTACAGCTGAGGTGATGGAGGTAAAGAGTATCACCATGAAGCCTATGTCAAACATCTTTGAGGCATACGGATAGATAATTGAGCCTGAGGTCACGGAGGCTATGAGCGTACTGGCGAGCACTGCAACTGTGAGGCCTCTTGGGTAGAGTGATACCAATAAGCCCCGGTTGTCGCGTAGCTCCTGATCCCCGATCACACCGATTTCAACCCCTAATAACCTGGGGACAAGGAGTAGCAACGTGAGGCCCAAACCTATTAGAGCCGCGTATAGTTTAAGGGATACAAGGGTGCCCACGAACACGTAGAAGAATGTTCTTACAAAGAAGTTTATTTCTTGCTCGAATTGGGTGACGTTCTCCAGCTTAACCCTAGTTTCCCGGCCGAAAATCCTTAAAAACAATTTGTGGTTTCCGAGAACGAGGCCAAACACGAGCACTGCCAGAACCGCGCTACCTCCAAGTATGTCGACTATGGCGTATATGCCTATCACTATGGCGACGGTGACTATGTAGGAGTGGGGTATGTCGCCCAGTCGCTCTAGTACCGCCACCCAGATGAAGCCGCCCACAGCGCCAATGAATGCGCCTGTAGAGATGAGTTCGAACAGGTAGCGCGTCACGGAGACTATTCCCATGTTTATGGGCGTTGCTCCCTGGGACTGTGTGATTATCTCGAGTATTATGTAGAATGCCACTATACAGGTCACACTGTTAAACGTAGAATCTATTACCATGCTTGTGAGTGCTGACTCGCTCAACCCGAGCCTCTGAGCCACGGGTATAACGATTGTGGCCGTGGTCTCCCCGAGCATAGCGCCCAAGAGCGCTGATATGAGGAGTGGCCAGTGGAAGACATAATAGAAGATGGGTGTGATAAAGGCGATTGTGAACAGCGTATCAAATACGGCCATCACGATACCCCTTCCCCCTCCACTCCCAACGATGGATGAAAAGTTGAGGTTGACTGAGCCGCTAAGCACAATTATGGCGAGCGCAACATCACCAAAGAAGGGTGCGAGCCCCCTCAACACCTCCACTTGGGCGGGTGAAACGACGTGTAGGATGGGGCCTATGAGTAGTCCAGCCAACATGAGTGCAAGGTTCTCGGGCAACCTGTATTTATAGAAGATCACTTCGGCTATGAATCCGATAAATATCACTCCGCCTAGTACCACTAGTAGTAAATCGGTGTTAGCCGCCACTAGGAGGCTTGTGTGGAACATCTGGGACCATTCTCCACCGCGTAGGTTGCCGGGTTATAGCTTATTAGTGACAACACTATATAAGGAGTGCGCATATTACATCCTCTTCACCCTAGAGAGTGTGGGGTTCGTGCTCTAAGGAACAGCGACCCATTCACCACACCCCCACGTTTGTAGGGAGCCCATCACAGGGGTAGATCCGGTGCACCCCACCCTTCCCAACCCTTTGTCGTGGATGTGTATCACAGTGTTAAGTCACTGTAAACAGTGTCGCCGCACACCTCACAGCTATATACGCCTCCACAGCTCTACAACCGCTCGGTGTTATCACACCCAGAAAACATTCCGAGGATACCTCGAATCATCCTGCCCGTCGCCAGCCAACCTATAACCTTGAGCACACAACAAAGCGCGGTCACCCTCCTTCGACCTAAAATTTCGGATAATCTGCGTCATGATTGAACGGTTGACCCTTCAATTAGGGGGCGCTAAACGCTTTGAAAATTAATTGTGTAGAGCCACGGTATACCTTACCATGGGGGAAGAACCTTTATCGAACCGAAAAACACTTATTCCTCCTTTCACACTCAACATAGTGTTTTAGCTTCGAGCAACCAGTTGTACAATTGCCTGCACCCTCCAAAGCGCCTCCCCAAAAGAGCATTCTGCTCTCCATTGGATAGACGCCCACCCCCAGAGTCTTAAGTACCGCCCATAATTCTAACACAACGCAGAAGGGTTGTAGTGAGGCGATTCATCCCTAACCTGGGGTGGGCCTTGCTGTCCAAACCCACAATAAGCTTAAAGGGTGTGCGAATAGGGTGAGCCCCACAAAATTGTGGTGGTCGCCACAAGTTGGCGGACACGTCAAACCAAGATTCTTTTTACCTGAGAGGTTAACTCACATATATATGCGAGTAACGGTAGAATACTTGCAACAGCTATGAATAGTGGTCTATTATTATAGAAGAAGGCGAGTTTTAGTTCTTCGGCAATCGATGCAGCTGGCGCATATGTGTCGTAGAGTAGCGCTGGTGACAAGAAATAGAACACGTTATAAGATAGCCCCACAAATATGAGTGGGAGAGCTGTGAATATCCACACACTATTCGTCCTCTTTTGGAGGATGAGTAGTGGGACAATCCACAGAAAATACTGTGGGTTAACATAGTTATATGTTAAAAACAGTGTTAGCACCACAATTATGAGTAGTGTTATTGGGTCGGCTTCCGGCTTCTTGTATGCGTACACTAAAATGGCCGCGTAGACTATTGGGCCCACAATCAGGAAAAGGGGTATGGGCGGCGAATCCAAAAAGTAGAGTATCCATTGCCATGTTAGACCGTTCACGGAGAACTCACCCGCATATGTGGGCACACTGCGCGCATACACAAGTATGTCTAGTGTTTGCAGTGGGTGGCCAAAGTATGCGTACACACCAACGCTTGCTGCAGCCACTGGCAGGACACCCAATACCACTGGCCGAAATAGCCTTGCCCTCTGGAGCCTCACACCCTGCGCCAAGTATATTGGTATGACCACCGCTGGCCAGAGCTTTATCGCTCCCCCCAAGGCAGCCCACAGATATGCCTGAGTCATCCTACCCCTACTATAGGAGTCGAGTGATAGTAGGGTTAGGGCTGTGGCTATTGGGTCGAGTTGGCCCCACACACAGCACACGAGTAGTGCGAGGGGGTTGGCGGCCCACTGCTTTAACGCTGTCCGTTCGCCAACACGTACGCTAAGCACTCTGTAGACAGCCACAAATGATGCTATCATTGGTAATTTAAGTAAGAAGACTAGGATGGGCATACTTGGGGTTACGTAGCCTCTCCACACACTGTACACCGCAGTATAGTAGCCGGGGTACACCGTGTTCGACACGGTTGGTATAGTGTTGTGGGTCACCCAGGAATATACGAGGAAGGATAGTGCTGAATATGGGGGGTAGAGGGGTGGGTAGGCCCACTTGAGTGGGTAGGGGTATACTGGTGGCTGGCCTGGGTTGAATGGGTTGACGTGTTCGAGCACCCTGATACCAGAGGTCACGAGGAAGTAGACATCATACCTTTGACCAGTGAATGGTGCTATAACCACGTATAAGGCGAGCATCGCTAGAATGAATTTCTTGGGTTTCACTTTATCGGCTAAAAATATAAGTCCGAGCGCAAAGCTAATCAAAGCTGTGTAGAGCAGAGCGTCGAGCTCGAAGCCGTTGGAATTCTCGCTCACTGTGAGCGTGATGTTGTTGGAGGCGTATACACCCGACACGGCCCTCAAAATGTTTGCGCCGCTGTGAGCCCAGTAGGCTGTAACGGGGACGTATAGCTGTGTGAAACCAACACTGTTACCTGTGAATGCAGTAAGATTCCACCATAACGAATTATAATAGTATTGTATGGTGATCGTCTTATTAGCAAGTAAAGTAGAGTAGTTCACAAATAGTACCTCGCTAAAAGAGTAGCCCCGTGTTGGTAGATGGGATGGGTAGGCGAGGTGTTGGGGTTCTAAGCCTAGGCGTATTAGTGGTGGTTGTTGCGCAGCCAAAGCTTGACTTGCAGAGCACGCTAAGAGAATCATAGTCAAAACAATGAACAATATCGGTAGAGGTTTCAATATTGCCTACGTGTACACGATTCCACCGAAAACCGATATATACTTTATCACTTTTCCACGGCTAACAGTATGGCAACTTGTTTCCGCAGTCACAAGTTTAGACTTCGTGTTCCACCAGCCTACAAACACCACGTATACATGTTAATTACCGAGATGATTTTACCCCCAATGCCACCGTGTTTTGACTAATCATTATAATATGGTGGGCGTCCAACAGGGTTTGTCTACGATTATACCAGTTTGAACGCTAAGTTCACTATCCACGTTTTGATTCGGGTTTTAACCCACCGAATCTGTGCGCTGTTTGGGCGCACAGGATTTATATGATGAGCACCAGATGGTCTCGTGTGTTGGTTGAAGGCACAGTTGAGCTCGCCTCATTTGTTCCACGCGTCGCCAAAGAGGCGGTACACAAGCCTGCTATGATTTGGCCAAGCGGTACTATAACCTACGCAGAGCTGGATGAGCGCACCTCGAGGCTTGCGAATGCACTTGAGGGTGAGGGGTTAGCGAAGGGTGAAGTTGTGGCCGCATTCATGAATAATTCCCCCGAAATGGTGTATGTTTGGCTTGCCACCCTGAGGGCGGGCGGAGTGTTTCTTCCCCTCAATAGCGCGCTCAAAGGCGATATGTTGGGCTACCAGATTTGGAATTCGGAGGCAAAATTCTTGTTCGTGGACAGCGAACTAGTGGATAGCCTAGCTGGGATTCCGCTTAAAGGCATTAGGGTGTTTGTTAACGGGGGCGAAGGCCTCCCCCAAGGCTTGGCAGGCGAAGCCTCACATGAGCCGGCGACTGTTGAACGTGATGATCCCGCGGTGATCCTCTATACTTCGGGTACTACTGGTACGCCTAAGGGTGTTGTTTTACCCCATTACGCCTTTGTGAATAGGGTTAGAGAGATTATGGACATCATCCACGTGAGCCGTGATGATGTGTTTTATAACGTTCTACCATTATACCACACGAGTGGGCAGGTGATGACCACACTCCCAGCACTACTCAACGGCCTCACGGTCGTCGAGGATCGACGATTCCACACCACTACATTCTGGCGACTTGCTGCCACAAGCGGTGCCACCGTGTCCTTCCTCCTCAACCGCATGGTGAACATTCTACTCAATACCACACAAAACTACACGCCGAACAAGCTTAGGATCATCATGAGTGGCGGTGTGAGACGTGAGACCCTCGAAAGGTTTGTGGGTGTATTCGGTGTGCGCTTACTCGAAGGGTTTGGGATGACTGAAACCTGCGGGATAGCGCTCTACAACACCCTGGATTCCAACAGGCTTGGCTCCGTTGGGAGGCCGCTTCCAAGCGTTGAAGCTAGACTAGTAGGTGGGCGATCCGATGGTGAACTAGAGCTAAGACCTAAGATCCCCCACACAATGTTTTCGGGATACTTGGGCGAGAAACCCATAGCGTGGGCCAAAGGCGAATGGTTTAAGACAGGAGACATCCTGAGGATTGACGATGAAGGCTTCTACTATTATGTTGAGAGGAAGAAGGACCTGATAAGGTCACGTGGAGAAAATATTATACCAAGCCAAATAGAACGTGTTGCCGAAGAATTCCCGGGTGTGGTGGAGTGTGCCGCGGTGGGTGTGCCAGGCGAGCTAGGCGACGAGGAAATACTACTAGCACTAAAAGTAGAGGGGGAAGTTGACACTTTAAAGTTGATGCACCACCTAAGCGAAAAGCTACCCTACTATATGATTCCAAGATACCTGCTATACGTCGATGAAATACCCAAAACTCCAACCCAGAAGATTAGGAGGGAAGCGGTGCGCAAACTGGGTTTAGAGGGTGCCGTGGACGTTTTAAAGCTCGGGTTCCATATAGCCCGCCCAAACTAGGAGGGTAGGCGTAGCCCCTTTCTCGCTATTGTTGAGAGTGAGAGCTCCTCTGATAGTGGGCCTATCCTATAGTAGCGGATGTCTCGGAAACACGCTTCCTCGAAGCCTTCCAAGTAGCCCTTGGCTCCCTTAACCTGTAGGGCCTCATCAGCTACTTCATATGCACAGCGAGCGGAGTGGTATAGCGCCGCCGCCGTATTGGCTGTGAGATCCTGCTGGGAGCCTGTGTACTGCTCCGCCACCCAATCAACTAGGGCTTTAGAGGCTAGTAGCTCTGTGTGTATGCGTGCCAAGGGGAACTGGACGCCCTGATTGGCGCCAATGGGTTTACCGAAGACAACACGAAGCCTGGCGTACTCGCAAGCATCCTCAAGCAGCCTTTCTGAAACACCGTTTAGCATGGCCGCTAGTGCAAGCCTATCTAACGCGAATGTCTCGGAGAGGTACGCCCATGCCTCGTTTTCTTTGCCGAGGAGGGACTGTGCACCTATAATAGTATCGATGGTAACGGAGTTCAGGCTAAGGAAGTCTAGACCCAATTTATATATCTCAGTGAAGGTGAGCCCAGAGTTGTGTGTAGGTACGAGAAACGCGGAAAGGCTTCTAGCCCTATCATTGCTACTGGTCTTTGCGACAATTATAATATAGTCTACACGGGCGGCGTCGGTGACATAGTCCTTTCGCCCCACAATCCTATAACCCCCCGCCACACGTTGAGCACTTGTGGTCACGCCTAGCGCGTCGCTTCCAGAGGACTCCTCTGTGAGACCCATGGCAACCCTGGCCTCCCCGCCTATAAGTTTGGGTAGGAGGTTGTCCAGTTGTGCTCCCACACCGTTCAACGCAACCATTCTGCTCACAAGGTTCTGGGCCAAAAACAAGTATGCGAGTGTACCCACGGAGTACGAAAGGGTGCGTATGGCTTTGATAAAGGTGGGTATGCTCACTCCATAGCCCCCGAGCTCCTCATCCACAAGAAGCCCGAATAGTGAATGTGAGCCAAGATCACGCCACAGCTCCAGGGGGAATCGACGTTCACGCACAACCTGGAGATAATACTCTATACCGAATTTTTCGGTTACCCCACCCAATTCCACTAAGGGGCTATCCGCCGTGCTATCTCACCCTTTTATCCACGAAGCGTTTCGATTTACCCACCTCAACCCTCGGCAGGGTTTTTGGGTCCACCACCATGACTATTGGGGTGAAATAGAAGTGTTTGTTTATGGTCTCCCTCAACTCGTTCTCAAGCCTCCTCCTCTCTGAGGGGTCAAGAATCTGTTTGGACTCAACCTTGAGCAACATCTCGTCTAGCCCACTCTGGGAGGTAAGTTCGAGCACATACTCTTCAGATAGTTCTGGATGTTTGAGTATGAGCGACTCAATATAGGACGGCCAGAAGTTCACACCCCTAAACTTAATCATGTCGTCCACCCTCCCAGTTATTCTACCTATCCTCCTATGGGTTCGCCCACACTCGCACTCTGTATCCTCGTAGATGTAGGTTATGTCACCCGTCCTATATCTGATAAGCGGCATAGCGTCCTTGGTGAGTGTTGTGACCACTAGCTCACCCTTCTCTTCAGGTTTAGTAACGGGTTCACCAGTCTTCGGGTCAACCACTTCGATAATGTAGTGGTCCTCCCAGATGTGCAGCCCATCGTGAAGATAGCAGTCTATACCCATCCCCGGCCCATAGGTCTCAGTCATGCCCGGTATATCATAGATATCCATGTTCCAAGTCTTACTCATTCTAGACCTGAACTCGTCCGAAAAGGGCTCACTACCAATTATAGCCTTCCTCACCCCGAGGTCCCTAGCTGGGTCTACACCCATCTCGTGGGCAACCTCCGTAAGCCTGTTAAGGTATGAGGCTATTGCTGAGATGGCGGTTGTGCCAAGCTCGCGCATAATCTCTATCTGACGCTTGGTGTTACCCGCCCCGGTGGGTACGATGAAAGCGCCAATCTTTCTTGCACCATAGAAGAAACCGAAACCACCGGTGAATAGGCCTAGAGTTGGGGTTATCTGGAACACGTCCTCACGTGTGAGGCCTGCGGCTGTGAGTGAGCGCGCTGAGATCTCCGACCAGTTATCCACATCTTTGAGTGTTAGATAGTTGGGGGTTGGTACACCCGTTGTACCAGAGGACATGTGCACCTCTACCACCTGATTTTTTGGTGTTGCAAGCATCCCGAACGGATAATTGGACCTTATGTCAGCTTTGGTTGTTAACGGTAGCTTTGTGAGGTCATCGAGGGAGGTGATATCCGAGGGCTTAATACCCAATCGATTAAACCTGTCACGGTAGAACCCAACGTTGGAATAAACTTTCTCAGCTACCTCCCGGAGTCTGATTAGCTGTATTCTCCTGATTTCTTCTCTCGGCAGGGTCTCCGCATGCCTATTCCAGAACCTCTGATCCAAGGTTATCTACCCTTAAACACGGGCTTCCTCTTTTCGAGGAAGGAGCGTATACCCTCCTTTAAATCCTCTGTGTAAAACAGGCTCATATTCTCACGTAGCTGATACTCCATAGCGCCATCGAGCTCCATACCCCAAGACTTGTTAATAACAGCCTTTATTGCACCCAGTGTTAAAGGTGGTTTCTCAGCTAGTTTAGCGGCCAACTCCCTAGTCACCTCCTGCAGTTTATCGTCGTCGACAACCCTGTTTATGACGCCTAGTTCACACGCCCGCTCGGCGCCTATCCATTCACCGAAGAATGCTATCTCCTTAGCCGCCAACCTACCTATGAGTCTAGGGAGCCTGACGAGTATGCCTGCACCGGGGCTGATACCTACATTCACTTCTGGTAGCCCAAACTTAGCTGACCTAGCGGCCAAAACATAGTCGCATGCCTGTATTGTTTCCAAGTTGCAGTAGCCGTTGACGGAGGCCACTATGGGTTTTCGAACACTCTCCATTAGGGAGAAGAGGGCGATAACCTTCTTGTTGAATGCGGCCACCTGGTCGGGTGTGGATGATATGAATTCGTTTAGATCGCCACCAACAGAGAATGCCTTACCTTGGGCTGTGAGTATTATTACGCGCACCTGTTCGTCTTCGGCCGCCTTCCTGAACTCCTCTGTAAGCTCATCCACCAACGCACTACTCCAAGCGTTGAGCTTATCAGCTCTGTTAAACCTAAGGGTCAGAACCCCACCTTCCCTAACAGACTCTATATTTGCCAAAGCCATCAAATAGATTTAATTTGAGCACTAAAAAGTTTTTCGTAAAAGGCCATTACCACTGCCACTAATCACGCAGGTAATCATGATGTTCAAACAAAGTTTAAAACTCGACTATAACAATGTTTCAACAACAAAACCTCTTTATCGGTTTTCAGTCGCCCTATGGCTCGATTGGTGACTAACGGTATTTCTAGCTGTCGCATATAGGTTTGTGGATGTTGTCAACTGTTTTTTTGTCCGCGGAGAATCGATGGAATTATCGCTAAGAGCAGGATGGCTGAAGAGACTAAGAATACCCTGTGAATTGAGGAGATAAATTGGGGTATCCAAGGTGCGTCTCCGAGGTTAGAGGATCCAAGAAATATTTGCTCTAGGTTCTTGGTTGAGGTGCTTGAGGTTAATATTAGGAATGCTAGGCCTAAGCTGAAGGTGTTGCCGGCGTTTGTGAGCGTGGTGCTTGTCCCAGCCGCCAAGCCCCTCTTAGCGGGCGGTGCGGCATTCATTATCGAAGCCCTGTTCGGTGAAGCGAATATTCCCATACCGCTCCCGATTAGTACAAGTGGCACCAGTAGTCCTGTGAAGGTTATGTGTGTACCCAAAAAGGTAAGGAGTATAAATCCTGCGCAGGATACTAGTAGGCCCAGTGTGGCTATCCATCGTGGGCCATATTTGTCGGATAGGTAGCCACTAATGGGCCCGAAGAGCGCCAAGGAGGCTGAAATGGGTGTGAGGTATATTCCAGCTTGTAGTGGGCTAAGCTCCATGGTTGGCCCTTGCAGGTATATTACAAGTACGAGAGACGCGGCTCCACGCGCTAGTGAATTTAGCAGTATCGCAGCGTTTCCAGCCGCAAACATTCTTATCTTAAATATTGACAGGTCAAACATAGGGTGTTTCACCCTACCCTCAACATATATGAAGAGGGCAAGGAGACATCCGCCCAAAGTAAGCAAAAAAATTGCCACCCTACCAGTGATAGCCGAGAGGGCGTAGAGTGTTATCCCGGTTAGCATAGATGCTAAGCCACCCGCGAAAACAACGTTGCCCACCAAATCTATCCGCTGACTCTCCCTGATTTCTCCTAACTCTTTTAGGCGAAAATGAGCCCACAAAGTTGCGAACACGCCTATCGGGATGTTCACCCAAAAAATTGAGCGCCACCCAGCTGCCGTGGTTAGCACGCCGCCCAACACGAGTCCAGTCACAGAGCCTATCACGATGGCCACCTGATTCACTCCTAGCGCACGTCCTCTCTCACCTGGTGGAAAAGCATCGGTGAGTATGGCGGCGCTGTTAGAAAACAGGAAAGCCGAACCCACAGCTTGAATCATCCTGAAAGCAACGAGTTGGTCACCACTTTGAGCCGCTGAGCACAGCGCGCTACCAGCCGTGAACACCGCGAAACCCAGATTGTAGAGTTTGACCCGCCCAAACATATCCGCGAGACGCCCGAAGTTTACTAGTACGGATGCGGTTACAAGCTGGTAGCCTAATAGAACCCACAGGAGTTCTAAGAGTGAGGTGTGAGGTAAATTTCTTGCAATTGTTGGAAGAGCTATGAGCACGATGTTCGAGTCCAGTGAAGACATGAGTGTCCCAAGTGTGGTGTTGGAGAGAGCCACCCATTTGTATTCGAACTAATACCACCGACCTCATAGGCTACGCCCTGGATTTTTAGGTTTTGTCAAATCTCAGGAAACCAAGGTCTTAGATCGCACATCACTGCACACATTCGTTTTATGGTTACAGCATTGGCTCACTAGTTTGGCGGTATTTCCTTGAAGGCGAGGCTCAGATCTACCCCCGATCTACGCCTTATCATCCTAGCAAGCGGGTAGAAGGCTACGGACACCGCGAGGCCGATGATAACAACCCCTAAAGCGCCAGTTGAGAGGGTGCCCGTGCTTGTACCAGCGCTTGCGGGATTTAGGAATACGAGGAGTATTATGGCTCCAAATCCAACTGTGTGTATTAGGCCGGTTATGGTGATAAACGGCAGCCTACCTATGTTTTTCTTTACGGCTAGCGGTGCCGTCTGGAATATGTGTTTGGCTTTGTAGGGTAGGAGTAAGGCTGTTACACCGTTTGGTAGAAATGCTATTGCCACTATTAGTGTGGTCGCTAGGAAGCTTCCCAGCACGCTTGAGAGGTAGGTGTCTAGGGCGGCAACAATTATTGTGAGAGCGCATATGATGCTCAGTGAGAAGAGTGGTGTGTGCGTCCTATCTGATACGGAAGCGAATTTTTTTGGTATAAGTTGGTCGAAGCTCCAAGCGAAGAGTATTCTGCTTGCGGGTAGTATGGGTGCGGCCACAAGCCCCAATAATGCGAGAAAGAAGCCTAGGCCTATGAAGAAGGCGGTGTTTGGGTTAACAACGGCCGCTAACACCAGTGCATTAACACTGAATGCACCACTTGGAGCTGTTGATGGGTTGACGAGCGCTTCGAAGCCGTATGCTGAAAGGAACCTGTAGCCGAAGCCCACAAGAAAAGCGGTGACACCTATCGCCGCGATAACCCAAGACACAAGTGTGCCTCCAATTACACCCGTACTCATGCTCCTGAATGTGTTCTTTATTTCGCCTGCGAAATAAGCGGATATTGGTGCTGCTAGGAAGAAGAAGACGAAAACCATCGCCCCAGCCGTGGTAAGCGGTGAGCCACTCACATTTGGCTGCCAGCCACTAGCTGTGGCGTTGGCGTACACCTGGGTCGTGTTGAAGCCTGTGGCAAGCTGAACATTAAAGTTGTGTTCAAGTGTGGCTTGCGGTGTTGAGAATAGGTAGAAGCTTAGCACTATGACGCCGACGAAGGCTATTAATGAAAGTATGCGGATGAACCAGAACCAAGCCCTATTACTGAGCATTGCAAGGCCGAATACGAATAGTAAGAGCAGCGCTGAAATTGTGAGCAGGTCGAGCTTGGATACGTAGATTAATTGTATCACTGTGGTGGCGGTCTGTGGGTAGGATGTTAGGAAGGCTGGGCCGAGGAATGCTTGTAACATTAGTACGGCCAGGGTTCCTATCCCCACTACGAATGAAAAGAGTGCCATGAATGAAGGGATCATACCCCAGATTGGGTGGACAACTCTTGAGCCGAAAACGTAGTCGCCTCCAGCACGAGGCATCGTGGATGAAAGCGCCACAGTGTTGAAGGCCAACGCCAATAGTATGGGTAGCGACAAGCCAAATATCACAACTAAGCTTGAACCCTGATACACTGCGGGTATGGTTAACACACCCAGAGGTATGAGTACGAGCGGGCCAGCCGCCAAAAGCGTGAATGCTAACACATCAAGAGCGGACACGCTCTTCACTAGACCCGTTGCTTCCCGTATAAAGGGAGTTGGATTTCGTTTATCTTGAGACATATTAAACACACATCTTGTAGTGTACCTTTTAAGCATTTTGGAAAATTAAAATCAAAAAACCATAAATTTACAAGTATACAGCATAGATCTACTATATAATATCCTAAGTCACACAAAAACCGCTTAGTACACCGCTATCGGTGTTACTGGGGAGCCTGCGCCCCCCTTAAACTTGAGTGGTGCGCATATAAAGAGGAACTCGTAGACGCCGACCTTACACAACTCTTCGAGTTTAAGGTTTTCGATAAGAGGTATTCCGTTACGCTTTATGAGTATTTGGTGGCACGGGTAGAGCTTATCAGATTTTCTCTTAACCACGTCGAAGCTTGATGTGTCAGTACCAGCAACGCTTATTTTGTGTGCCGCAAGCCATTCGGCACTATCTTCGCCCACGCCAGGCGGGTACCCGAGGTATCTGGCGTTGTCCTTCATCCAAAGCTTCGAGAAACCCGTGTTGATGAGCGCAGCGTCTCCCCGCTTCAACGTGACCCCGTGCTTTGCTAGAACAGCCTGTATTTCTCCTGGTTTAATTTCATACTCCTCATCAAGCATGTCAACACCATAATAGCCCGGTAAATCTATAAGAACACCCCTTGTAACTATTGGAGGGAGGGTGTGCACCCCAAGCCTGAGTGTTCCCGTATCGGTGACTATCTCCCTAGCGTCAAAACCCGCATACATCTCATAGCCTTCGGATGCGTGGTTGAGTGCGTCTAGGTGTGTGCCGGTGTGGTCAGCCAACTCATACCTGCACACAACCGAGCCAAGCCTGTTGTTGTTAATCCCCTCAAAGAGGTGCAGTGTGCCCTCCACACTCCTGTGGGTTGTCATTACGAAGGGACCATGGAAGTCGGGTACGGGTATACCGTTCTCCAGTGTTTGCGCAAGGCTAAGGACTTCACCCTTCCTGACATTCTGGATTGCACTCAACACAACTTCCGGTGAAATAAATGATAGCGCCCCAATAGGTTCTTCAGTCATTATGCACTAAGCGTTGCCCGATTAATAACGCTTTTGCGACTCTTCCTTCAGAACCCTATGAAGAATCTTGCCCACACTCGACTTGGGCAATTCGCTTCTGAACTCAAAAACGCGTGGCACCTTATAGCCAGCCAACAGTTTTTTGCAGAAGTCTCTCAGCTCTTCAACGCTTATCTGGCCGTCTGATACAACGAATGCCTTAACCACTTCACCGTACTTTTCATCGTCTACCCCAACTACAGCCACCTCCCTGACGTGGGGGTTCTCCATAATCGCCTGCTCCACCTCGTGTGGCCAAACCTTGTAGCCCCCCGTATTAATTACATTCTTTCTCCTCCCAAGCAGGTAGACGCCATCCGAGTCCACATAGCCGATATCCCCTGTGAGCAGGTATCCAGAAGTGTTGAAAACTTTACGTGTTTCCTCATCATTATTCCAGTATCGCTTCATAATTTGTTCTCCCCTCACACCGAGCTCGCCGACGGCACCCAACGGTAGCCGTGTGTCCCCGTCAAAAGCACCCACTTCAACCCCACTTAGGGGCACACCAACATAATTGGGTTTAAACACCCCAAGTGGGGCAACTGTGAGCTGGGGTGAAGCCTCAGTGAGCCCCCAGCCCACATTGAGCACGATACCAGTGAGGCGTTGGAATTCACGAGCGACCTTCTCGGATATTGGCGCCCCAGACGAGAAGCACACCCTTAGCGAGCTCACATCCCAATTAGAGCTCGCAAGCTCTCTGACAAGCTCCCCGTAAATCGTGGGCACACCCACAAGCACACTCACCCTGTAATCTTCGATTACTCTTAGAAGCACCTTGGGGTCAAACCTCTTCATTACCACACATTTACCCCCACTGTAGAGAGCTGTGTTAAAAGAGCAGTTGAGGCCACCACTGTGAGTCATGGGTAGAACCTGTGCAAACACCTCCCCACCCCTTGTAAGCTCCCAAGCTTCGGTTAAGCCGCGAAGAACAGTGAAAATGTTTTTATGCGTCAAAACAACTCCCTTCGGTGTACCCGTAGTGCCACCCGTGTAAAATATCAGCGCATCCTCCACCACATCGAGCACGCCACCCACCTCAGCTAGCCCATCATGCGCCATATACAATTCCTCGGAGAAGACAATAACACGTATACCTCCATAGATACCTATGGATCGTTCGGGGGAGCACACGACAAATCCCGCGCCCGAATTCTGAAGGTAAAACCCAACCTCCCTGTCACTAGACCTATAGTCAATGGGCACAGCCAACCCCTCACACATGAGCACCGCATAGAGTGACACAGCGAAGCGCCAACCATTGGGAAGAAGTATACCAACCCTATCACCCCGTTTGACGCCAAGCCCCCGCAGGTAACCGGCGAATTTTGAGGAAGCCGTATACAGTTCGCTGTAAGTCAACGTCCTACCCTCTTGAATGTCTATCACGCACACACTCTCAGGGTCACCCTGGGTGAGGATTTCCGGTAAGTATTGGTGTTTCACAAGGACACTTTGTTTGAACCTTTAAATATGTTTTCCTAGCTGGGTTCCCGAGTGTTTATTACCATGTCTTTGTTAGACTTATTGTGTCTCTTGAAGGAGAGTTTTCAAATTTGGGATTAGAGGTTGTGTCAAACACCGACAGGTATCGTGAGGACTTCACGCACTACCCAGTGGAGCCTCGAATCGTTGTGAAAGCCAAATCAATAGATGATGTTGTGAACGCTGTGAAACTCGCCCGTAAACACGGTTTGAGCATTACACCGTGGGGTGGAGGTAGCAGCCTAGGAGGTGTGCTATGGAATAAGGGGGGCGTGGTCGTCGATGTTTCACCTATGAAGCGTATCGTTGAGTTCGATGAAGTAAACTGGGTTGTCCACGTGGAGGCGGGCGTTGTGCTCGACGAGCTCAACGCGTTCCTAGCAGAGAAGGGGTTCTTCTTCCCCCCTGACCCTGCAAGCTCGTTTGTGTGCACGGTGGGAGGAGCGGTTGTACAGGGTTCGGGAGGCATGCGCTGCGTGAAATACGGCACCATGAAGGATTGGGTATTGGCGCTAAAAGTTGTACTCGCGGACGGCTCAATCGTGCGACTCGGCGAGCCCTTGTTTAAGAATCGCGCGGGCTACGACCTTGTGAGGCTTATTATAGGTAGCGAAGGCACGCTGGGTGTGGTTGTGGAGGCATGGCTCAAAGTGTTGCCCCTACCACGATACAAGATCACGAGGCTTCTGGCCTTCTTTTACAACGAAGAGAACATAGCCGAGGCCATATTGGAGTTGAGGCGACACAGAATTCAGCCAGAGTTAGCGGAGTACATGGATCAGAGGGTGCTCGACGCCCTGAAAACCCACTTTAGCCTGCCCGTGGAGGGTGTGGGCGCACTGCTCCTAGACATAGCCGAATACGATCTAGAGGAAGCGATGAAGGTGCTCTCCAAAGCCAAGATAAAGGTGGCTCAAACAGGAGAGGAAAAAGAGGAGTTATACAGGGCTAGGGCCTTCGGAGGCATCGCCGTGAGCTCTCTCTCCAAGAATTATATGGTTGAAGACGTGGTTGTACCGATAAGCAGACTACCAGAACTTGTGAGGACAATACGCAAACTCGAAGAGAAATACGGGCTTCTAGCCCCAACCCAGGGCCACATAGGCGACGGGAACCTGCACCCAGAAATACTCTTCGACGACGCCCAAAGAAAGCAGGCTCAGATGTTCTATGAGGAGCTTTGCGAGTACGTCATATCAGTCGGGGGCTCAATAACTGGGGAGCATGGTATTGGACTCCAGAAAAAAGAGCTTTTAATTAGACAGCTTAACGCGCACAGCGGCCCACAAGTTATTCAGCTTATGAGGAAAATAAAAGAGGTGTTCGACCCCGACCACCTATTGAACCCGGGCAAATACATAGATTAGCTTTTAGGGCCTGGATAGCAGGGCGACACCCGTGTTAACTAGGTTGTGGTTGTAACCCAAGCAGCCGAGGCCGGTCACGAGGCCACGCTTGGCCCCTTTAACCTGTCTCTCACCTGCTTCCTCCCTCAACTGCTGCACTGCTTCAACCAAAAGTCCGAATCCTCCAGCTGTGCCAGCCTGGCCGCCTGAAAGCTGGCCTCCACCAGTGTTGACTGGTAGGTCACCATCATGGGTAATCGAGGTTTTTTCAACGAATCTCCCACCACCATCACCAGCATACCCCAATGCTTCAAGCTGCATGAGGACCACGATCGTGAAGTCATCGTAGAGCTCTAGGAAGTCGATGTCGTCTAACCCCAAATCCACCTTATCAAAAAGCCTCGCTGAGGGTATGCTCAGCCTCGTTATGTCCCGCAACTCGTTTTGAGGATCAGCGTTCACCTGTGTCTCGATTCCGTCAATATTCACCGGTTTATCCGTGAAACGCGCGGCTTCCTCTAGCCGGGATAGCATCAGGGCGAAACCCCCATTCACGGGTATGACGGCGTCGAGCATTCTAATGGGCTCAGCCAAATATGGGGATTTGAGGTATTCATCAAGCGTAAGTGGTTGTTTAAGGTACGCCCAAGGGTTCTTTGAGGCGTTCTTCCTCTGAGACACGGCTACTATACCCATTTGCTCTGCGGTGGTCCCACGCTCATATATGTGCCTTCTCGCTAGGAGCGCCGCCTCGCTAAGTGGGCCGATCATACCCAAGGGCAACTCGTAATTCAACTCGTACCTCCAAGTTCTCTCAAGCCTGTAGCCACCCTGAGGTTTTGCTGGTGTTAGGGGTGAGTCAACGCCAAGAAGAACCACATGGTCCACGTACCCGCTCTTTATCAGGGCGTAGCCTTGAGCGACCAGGTTGAGCGCGCTCATACCCCCATGGTCCGAAACAAACGTGAATTTTGGTGATAAACCCAAGTTCTGTGCGACTTCACCACTCCAGATTAATGCGTGCGGCCAAAGAGGTCTGTTCAAACCCAGCGCGTAATTCAGCCCATCCAACTCCTCTTTAACGATCCCAACAGACTGCATTAGGCCGCTTAGAACACGTGCATGGTATTCCTCAGCCGTGAGCGCTTCTTCACCCCTATCCACCCTAGCTCTTGATGGTGGGACAACAGAGTACCCCGAAACACAAACTTCAACCATGTCTACTCAACCACCCTAAAGTAGGGTAGACCGACCTTGTCTGTTAACCTACGCGCCTCGAGAACAACCCTAGACCCTATCTTTATGTTTGATGGGTTCGACGCGACCAACCTAGCGTAAACCCTCACCCCGTCCTCAAGCTTAACGGAACCCACCACGTAGGGCACCTCTTTTTCGAACTCCTTCGAGTTGCCCAACACACGGTTAATCAACGTGTATGTGTAAACCCTCCCCTCCCTAGAGGCCTCCACCCACTCCAGCTTCAGGCTCCCACACTTCACACACCATGGCTTCGGGTAAAACTGGCGAGAACCACAATCAGAACACCTTTGAATCAACAAGTTGTTATTTGCCAAGCCCTCGAAAAAATTCTTGTTTATACCATCAACCTCAGGTAACGGTTTATCGACGCTCATCATAAAAAATTAATTAAAGTTAAACATAAGCTTATTCTAAACCTCTTTCGGATAAGAGTAGGTGGGCGGTCTCAACAATTGGCTCGTAACCCGTGCACCTACAGATGTGCCCTTTGAGGGCGTCCAAAATCGCGTCCTTCGCACTCCCCCCATACATCTTAAGCAACCCTGAACCAGATCCAGCCTCTTTTAACAGGGCTTCCAGCGCCATTATGAAACCAGGCGTACAGTAACCGCATTGGAAGGCCCATTTTTCAATAAACTCTTTTTGGAGGCGGTTAAGCTCACCCCCCACACCCAAACCCTCCACGGTGAGCACGCTTTTACCCGCAGCTTTAAGCGCCGGGTACATGCAGCTGTAAACTGGCTTCGAGTCGACGATGACCGTGCACGCCCCACACCCCTCTCCCTCACACCCCTTCTTCGCCCCCTTAAGGTTAAGGCGCTCTCTAAGCACGTCGAGCAACGTTTCTCTCACCCCCACATCCTTAAGCTCCACTTGTTCGTTGTTAACGTGAAAACTGATGTCCATGGGCTACAACCCCACCAGGCGTAGAATAGTTCTCCTCGTAAGCACGGACACAAGGTGTTTCTTGTAATCCGATGAAGATTTAAAGTCCGAAGCAACGCTTAACCCCCCGTCGACTAAGGCCCGCTCTGAGGCACTCGCCACCAAATCACGCGTCACTGGTCCACCCTTCAACGCTTCCTCGACGCTCTTAAGCCTTACTGGGGGTGTGTTGAGTGTGCCCCCAGCAGCCACCCTTACCTTTTCAAAAAATCCGTCGTTCAACTCGAACGCTACGCCAACAGAAACAATACTAAAACCATGAGCAGTCAAAGATGACTTGGTGTAACCACTAAGCAAACCCTTAGTCTTGGGGATCCTAACGCCTGTGACGATTTCACCTAGCCTTAGGTTGGGGTCGAACACACCCCTAAAGAATTCCGCGACACCCATACTTCTTTCACCGTCGACCCCACTTATCACAACCTCGGCGTCCAACGCCAAAAGCGCCACGTTGAGATCAAAATTCGGAAAACACGTGCACAGTTGGCCGCCCACAGTACCAACACTCCTCACCTCTTTGGGGATCGTGAGCAGCGCCTCCGTTAATATTCCAGGTTTAACAATAGTGCTTTCGAGCACCTGTTGATGGGTAACTGTGGCCCCAAGCTCAATGTATTGCCCCGAATCTCGGATATCGTTCAGTGGGAGGTACTCGAGGCTCACAAAACCTTTCACTTCCTGAAGTAAACCCTTAGCCGAGAAAATATATATTGCACTTCCCCCCGCAACAGGTATAAAATCACGGTTGGATAATAGAAGCGAACACGTCTCCCCCACTGTTTTCGGGCTATAATAATATTCCAGACTAGCTATCTTAAACGGCATTAAGTGTTTAGTTTTTACACCAAGTATATAAAACTTGTCCAAGCATGATTAAATCTGCAAGGTAACTCAACTCAGCTGCACACGGTCACCTAGACTATGAACGCTATGCCCTCAAGTAGGCGGATGAAGGAAGAGGGGGTGACCATAAATCCTCCCAGCCCACTAACGGGGATACGACCGTCTTGGTGGCGCTTAACTGGCTTACAAATATACAATTCTTAGTCACTAAAGTTAGGTCGGGATGTACCAGTAGCTTAAAAAGTTGCGGTGACTAGCCGGTATTTTACAATAAACTCGGAATCTCTGACGTATGGAATGCCATTTGTATACCGCCACTATGCACAGTGATTATCCCGTGGAGTGGTCTAAAATTGTATGATAGCCTGACAGATAATGTCGCACATGATATTAAAAACGAAGACTTATGGGGGAGAATCTCATATTATTCAGAAGCCGCTTGCCGCCCTCTACATGGTGTTCGCCCTAATAGTGTAGCTCATATGGGTCGTATTCAGCCAGTTTTGTTCGAGTTATACCAAACAATTTACACATCATTTAATGTTTATATACTTTATAAGAAAACATTTCTTATACAAAACATTTATATAGATGCTTTCCTAAAAATATCGATAAAACATGTCGACGGAAAACACCTTGATAAATCGCTTGGAGCGCTTCGAAAGCTGGCCGTGGCCATTAAGCGTGCTTGTTCTCGTCGGCGTCGCCTACTTCTTTGGACTCTACGACGTGCTAACACTCGGTGTTGCCGCGCCCGCCATAGCATCACAATTGAAAGGTAGCGCAACCACAATTGCGAGCGTGGGTACCGTGATAGCGTTGGTGGGCTACCTTATAGGGGCTGTTGGATTCGCCCACATCGCCGACAAGTACGGTCGAAAAACTGGGCTAACCATAACACTCATTTCGTACTCCTTAGGCTCCCTCCTAACAGGGCTGTCCACAAACATACCCGAAATTTACTTTTGGCGGTTTATAACAGGTATCGGTATAGGGGCGGACTTAGCGATAGCGGCCGCATACTTGAGCGAGTTGACGCCGGCCAAAGTTAGGGGTAGGTTTCAGAGCCTTGGCACATTTTTTGGGTTCGTGGGTGCGGGCATAGGCCCACTCATAGGCCTCTTTGTTATCCCGGTGGCGAGCTATGGTTGGCGAATCTACTTTATTATAGGCGCCCTCGGAGGTTTAGCGATCCTATACCTGAGGAGAAGTGTTCCTGAGAGTCCGCGGTGGCTCATCATGAAGAAGAGACTGAATGAAGCGGAAAACGTGATCGGCTTTGCCGAGAGAAACTATCAGGCGAAAAGGGGTGCACTCCCACCTATATCAAGTATAGCTAGCACGATTCTAGAGGGTAAAACAGTGCCGATAGCCAGCCTCTTTACGAGGAAACACCTACCACGTCTGATCCTCATGTTAGCGGTCTTCCTCTTATACTATGTGTACGCGTACCCATATCTCGCCCTCACAACATCGTTTCTTGCGGCATCGGGTTACGCTTATGCTGCAAGCCTCACGGTAGTCGGGTTGGGAGGCCTTGGCTTCGCGTTGGGCGCATTCCTCTCGTTTATCTTCTCTGACTTGACAGAACGCAAGTACCTTGTAGCCCTACTCTTCTTCATTCAAGCCGCCTCCATGATCGGCATAGGCTTAAAGGGAAGCCTAATAGAGGAGATCCTATCATACTTTGTAGCCGCCTTCTCAAACACATTCCTTGCAACCATGCTCTACGTATATTCGGCTGAGAACTTCCCAACACGTGCAAGAAGTAATGGTGTTGCACTCACAGATGGATTAGGACACCTAGCACCAATCTTCTCAGTGCCCTTTACAGCGGCAATCTTTGCGGAGAGAGGGTTGTTCGGCGCATTCGAGTTTCTGGCAATCGGAGCGGCGATAGGAGGAGTATTCGTTCTCCTTGGGATAAGAAGCACTAGGAGAGTGTTAGAGGAGATATCCGAATAATCAAACAGAACCAATAACCATTTTTTTACCTTTACGCAAATATAGAGTTAACACAACAATTCTCGATTTTTCCAATGTAGCACAACCTTATTAATAAGGTGGTGGCTAATTGGATGCGTATGGATTACACAGTTGCGGACATAATAGTTAGTGTACTCGGTAAATTCGGTGTTAGGAGGGTGTATGGGGTACCCGGCGACTCGATTAACCCCCTTATCGAAGCCATAAGGAAGAGTTCAAATGTGGAGTTTATCCAAGTAAGACACGAAGAGGGTGGAGCGTTGGCTGCCGGCTTCGAGGCCAAATATTCGGGTAGACTCACAGCCGTCCTCGGAACATCTGGGCC
>JAVZKQ010000012.1:0-36285 GCA_038884175.1 Thermoprotei archaeon
GTTGTGAGTGTGGGTAGGGCTAAAATCGAGAGGAGGCCGCTTGTGCTCGTTAGGGCTAAGGTTGGCGAAAGGGTGGGTTCTGTTGTGCTCCAGTGGGCAGAGACCATCCGCCTCACGGATGCTGAGGGTAAACCGATAAGTGTGACCCAGCTAGTGAAGGGTTCGAGGGTGCTGGTCCACCTAGCGGAGCGCACAGGTAGACACTTCGGTGCCAAAGTTGACGAGTTCATCATCGAAAAGTGAGCCCAACATCTGCGTTTCAGTGGCTCCTAAAACAATTACTGAAGCCGCCACACTACTTGCTGAAGCAGACTCCTCGAGCGCCAACTATATAGAGTTACGCGTGGACGCACTAAGGGATGATCCCACCCCGTTGAAGAGCCTCCTAGAGGGCTTGGATAAACCCTTGGTGCTCACCTACCCAGACGACTCCACGCTAAGCTTGGGCGCAAAGATCAGCCCAAACAAGCTCAGGGAGCTCATGGTGTACGCGGAGTACGTGGACACTGGTGTGGAGCCACCCGAAGGCTTAGCGGTAAAGCGTATAGGGTCGAAGCACGTTTGGAGCAGTGTAACCATGGGTGAGGGGGAAAAGCTCGTCAACGAGATCTCTAAGAGTGGTTGTGAAATCGTGAAGCTCGCGTTCAAAGCCCAAAGCTTCGCGGACAACATAACAGCGTTGAAGCTCACCTCCAAACTAAGAGTGCGAAACATAGTGTTGTGCATGGGTGAGCTAGGAGTGTTTTCAAGGGTTCTAGCACCCCTCTACGGCTCGGCTTGGACCTACGCGTGCCTACGTCCTGGGCTTGAAACCGCGCCAGGCCAATTGGATGTCAACACTCTACGCGAACTCTACCAAACTCTACGGTGGCCGGCTTGAGCATCCTAGCCGTTATAGGTAGACCTGTGCACCACAGCCTGAGCCCCTACCTGCACCACTACTGCGCCCGACTCATGGGTGTTCAGACGCTAAGCTTCAGGTGTGAGCTCGAAGCCCACGAGTTGGCCCACTTCGCAAACCTTGTGAAGAGTACGGATGGCTTTGTGGGTTTTAACGTCACGATGCCCCACAAATCCGAGGTGATAGGCGTATTGGATGGTGTTGACGGTGTGGCGCAAAAGCTCTCGGCGGTTAACACCGTTGTGAAGAGCGGGGGGAAGCTTTGGGGGTACAACACGGATTGGGTGGCCCTCAGGCAGGCTGTTGCCTCTAGGGGTGGCGGGTTCGACTCCGCACTAGTTTTGGGTAGCGGGGGGGCGGCTGCAGCGGCGGTCTACGGCCTGTTGAACCCTGAACCCCTCGTGAAAAGGGTTGAGGTTCACAACAGGTCTAGGACGCGTTTCCAATCACTCAAATCTGTTTTCCCAGAGGTGTTCGAGTATAGTGGTGGGGTTGAGTGTGACGTGCTTGTGAATGCCACACCCGAGCAGCCAAGCAAGGTAGCCCCCAAATCCATTAGCGCGAAGCTTGTGGTCGACTTCCCATACTCTTATTATAGTGAGGAAATAGCAGAGGGTTACTCGAAGGGTGGTGTGGTGTATGTGGATGGGTTGGAGCTCTTGGCGAGGCAGGGCGTCGAGGCGATGAGCCTCTTTTTCGGGGGGCGAGTGGATCACCTCCCCGTTTACAATTTCATTAAGTGGGTGCACGCGTCTAGGAGAGGCGTGTTGACTGGTGTGTAGGTCGTATCGGCGGGTGTGGTGGGCGTGTTCGGGGTAGGTGAATCTTGGGGGGCGCTCACAATTGTGAACGCGCTTGTCACAGGTAGGGGGGCCGCGCTGGGTGTGGGGCTCAGGACAAGGGTGGAAGTTTCGGGGGAAGCAAAGCAGGGTTGGGTTGAGGTGAACGCCAAGAATTCTGGGGGGGACCTGCTTAGCACGGTGTACAAAGAATTCCTTAAAACCACGGGGGCTAAGCCGGTTGAGCTCAGGGTTCTGGTTGAAACCCAGCTGCCTAGCGGGGTGGGTATGAAGAGTAGCAGCAGTGTGGCCAACGCCCTAATACTCGCCCTAGCGGACGCCTACAACTTTAAGATGAGCCACACAGATGTTCTCACGTTAAACACCACAGCGTCGATTAGGGCTGGGGTGAGCTACACTGGAGCGCTCGACGACGCTGCGGCGTGCCTCCTTGGAGGCGTCGCCGTCACCGATAACACCAGGGGCTTGGTGCTAAGACGCTACGATGCCAGGCGCGAGAAGGCTGTTTTCCTCGTGCCCCACGGTCTGCTCAGACCGGACGTGATCAAGAAGCTATCTTCAAATATGAGGTGTAGCCTGACCACCGCGCACAGGCTGGCGCTGGTCGGCAGATACCACGAAGCGTTGAACCTCAACGGTGCGGTGTACGCCTACGCGTACGGCTACCCCAACCAACCCATAGTTGACGCCTGGAGGCTCGGCGCGAGCGCCGCTGGTATAACGGGGAATGGTCCAGCCTGTGCTGCACTAGCAGAAGACGAAGTCGCAGAGCAGATTGCTAGGAGGTGGTCGGGGTACGGCAGGGTGATTGTTACCGAGACCAGGAATGGGGGAGACCCCTAGTTGGACGTGGTGTTTGAGCCGGCTCCCATCTCTGGGAGGGTGTGTGCACCAGCCAGCAAGAGCTACGCTCAGAGGCTCATTGCGTGCGCCCTATTAGCAGAGGGGCGAAGTGTGTTGCGTGGGTATACGCCGTGCGACGACTCTGAGAGGGCTCTTCTAGCCGCGCAGACGATGGGGGCTCGTGTGCGCGCCGCAAGTGGAGATGTGGTGGTCGAAGGCGGAGAATACAATACGGGCGAGTTCACACTGGATTTTGGTGGCTCCGCCACCTCGATGCGCATTTTCACATCCGTGTCGTGTGTGACGCCCGGCACCAAGCGTGTCACCGGCTCCCCACAGCTTCTTCGTAGACCAGTCAAACCCCTCGTGGACGCGTTGACTAGGCTTGGGGCGCGCATCGAGTGCCACCAGGGGTGTTCACCCCCACTCACCGTTCACCCCACAGGGTTGAGGGGTGGTGAGGTTTGGCTTGACGCCTCGATAAGCTCACAGTTCACGTCCTCCATTATGGTGGGCTCCACTAAGGCTGACTCACCAGCGTGCATCAACCACACTGGTGGCGTGGTGTCCAAGGGATACATTAAGATAACCGCGCAGGTGCTCGAATGGTTCGGCGCCCAAACAAGAACAAACAGCGATCTCACAAGGGTTGAGGTGTACCCCCACACGCTCAGAGCCGTGGATGTCAGGGTTGAGGGGGACTATTCCTCCGCAGCGTTTATCTTGGCCGCAGGTTTTATTGGTGGACACGTCGAAGTGGGGAACCTCAACCCCGAAAGCCTTCAACCCGACCGCGAAATCCTCAGTGTGCTAAGACGAGCAGGATGCACAGTTGAGTTCGGCGGAGGCTTGGTGCGTGTTGGTGGTGGGGTGGTGGATGGCTTCGAGGCTGACGTGAGTGAGACACCCGACCTCGCACCCGTGCTAGGGGTTATCGCCGCCTATGCTAAGGGTGAAAGCAGGATAAGCGGGGTGGGCAGGCTAAGGTTCAAGGAGTCCGACAGGGTGGACTCCATCGTCGAAATGCTGAGGAGTATTGGGGTTAACGCTAGCTATGGGGAAGACTCTATACGCATTGTGGGTGGAGGCATCAAGGGTGGGGTGGTGGACTCCCACGGTGACCACAGGATAGCCCTAGCCGCGGCTGTCGCAGCCATTGGCGCACACCGACCCATCATGGTTAGAGGCTTCGAGTGCTACACCAAGAGCTACCCGGGCTTCCTAGAGGATTACGCGTCCATCGGGGGCAGAGCGCGCATTGTGTAGTGAGTAAAGCTATATCTCCCCGGTTACGTGTTTTGTTTGTGCAGATAGTTAGCGTCACCATAGATGAGGAGGCGCTTGGGTTCCTCTTCGGATATGCTAGGGGTGTTTACCCTAGGGAGGCCGTGGTTGGGCTGCGCGGCGAGGTCCACAGGCATGGGGAAGTAGAGGTCACAGAGGCTGTGCTACCCTTTAAGAGGGTTGAGGGACACGGCTTCTCCACGTGGGCCCACATGGGTGTGGTGGATAGGAAGCTAGTGGGAATAGGCCACTCCCACCCCTCAGGCGTGTTGTACCCATCGGATGAGGATATGCTCAACTTCACTGGGGCCGTGATGCTCATAGTGGGCCCACCCTTCTCATCCGAGGTGGATGCGGCTTTCTTCAACCGTTCACGTGAGAGGATACCTTTCAGTGTGAGGTGGAGGAACCCAGAGAGAAGGTTCGTGTTCAGTGATAACGCAGGACAAAGCTAGCCTCAAGGAATGCGCCCACAACAAGCATTAACGTTGACACACAGATGGCAACTATGTACCACAGCACACGCCTCTTCGAAGGTCTAAAAAGCGTTACACCCCCAAGCAGGCCAGCCGAGCAAGCCAACGCATAAGCAAAAACCTCAAGGTAGTAGAAGGGCGATGTGAGTAGTAGGCCGGACAAAACAAGTGGGGAAAGAGTGTGCGATCCCACACTGATATAGCTACTGGCATAGTTGACCGCCGCACCTATTTTAATCATTATGTATTCGCCGTAAGCAAGCCCGAAGAATGGAATCGACACGAGAACCATTATAATAAAGTTGGTTTTGAATATCTCCAGTGTATAGTGGAGCAGGGTGGGGTGGGTGGCTATAGTTATGATGCCTCCCAAACCGTTCTGACCCCCACTCGGAATACTTGTTGGGGGAGGGGTAACAGTCTGATTAGATAGGACGCTACCCCCCAAACTCTCAATGGGGTGGATAGGGGGTGCGTTGGCTACAAACCAGAAGGCTATGTATTGTAGCGCCCAAACAAATACGAAGGCCTTAAACTCGATCGAGCCGATGACAACCATCAACCAACGTGGCGCGTGCACACAAAATAAACACACACCCCAACAAAACGTTTACGCCGCTCACCGAGTCCAGACGCCCCACCGCCAAGCACTAGGCAAACACACCTTCAAGCATAATAGACTGGGATGGGGAGCAATATAAGTAAAAATGTGTGGGGGTGTGACCCCCCAACCGTTTAAATTATTTCGCCCACCGCATAGTTTGGTCGAAGCTGGGTTATCCTGATCTTTACGTGATCGCCCTGCTTTGCTTTGGGTACAAAGACGACATAACCCTGAATCCTGGTTACGCCGTCGCCTCTCCTACTAACCTCGCTGATTGTCACCTCAACCTCGTCGCCAACCTTCACCGGCTTAGGCGAAAGTCCACCGGTAAAACGCCTACGACCAAACTCTTGGTTTTCTTCCTTATCCGACAAAGCCTTCCGTACCTTTCCTTTAACAATAAACAAGCTTTTAATCATATAAGCCTTACTAGGAGGCCGCGGATAGGTGCACATCAAACCTCCTGCGTGTGCACCCACCACCAACCAGCGTGGAAGCCCACCCCTCTATGGGTGAGGGGAAATGTGGAGTGTGGTGTAGCATCCTCCACACTGTGGGTGTTGAGCCCGGTTTTGTGTGGCCGGCACCAGGCCAACAGCGGGAGGGCGCCAATCAAAACACTCCGCGGGGTGGCGCTTCGAAGATGTATTGGGTGGTAGATGGAGGGGGTGAGCCAACACCTAGGTGTTTGTGGTTGGCTAAGGGCTCCCGCCAGTGAAATGGGAGGTGTGCCCAGTCCCCTTGACTACTACATTGAGGGCACAATACTCCAGCAATCAAAAGTGATGCTTATAGCACCACTGGTTTTGGAGAGTTTGTGGTTGTTGTAAGAGAATTAGATGGTCCCGCTGAGTTCGTTGAGGCTGAGCGTGTGCAGAAGGAGGCTTGGGGTATGAGCGATATAATGGTCACCCCAAAAGAGATCATGATAGCCATAAGGGATAATGGTGGGCTTGTGCTTGGCGCATTCGATGAAGGGAGGCTCATAGGTTTTGCGCTGAGTTTCCCAGGCTACCGCAAGGGTAAACTATTCATGTACTCCCACCAGACAGGTGTGTCAAGGGAATACCAATCGAGGGGGGTGGGCTATCTTTTAAAACAGAAGCAGAAGGAGATGAGCATTATGAAGGGCTTCGACCTAATAGCGTGGACCTACGACCCAATAATAGCGCGTAACGCCCACTTCAACCTAGTGAAGCTTGGAGCTATAGCGAGGACCTACAAGCCCAACTACTATGGACCAATGAACGACTCTATAAACGCAGGTTGGGAAACCGATAGGGTTGTAGCAGAGTGGTGGGTGAAGGATGTCGCGATAGAGGAGGAGAGGCGTGGACTGAGGCTTATCGGCGAAGCGCACCAGGCAATCCAAGTGGACTTGGCCGGCTCATACGCGCGCTGTTTGGGCTACACGGTTGACCTCAACGCGCGCAAGGTGCTCGTAGAGATACCACGCGACATCGTCAAGCTCAAGGAGAAGGATCCTGAAGAAGCGGTTAGGTGGCGGTTGTTCACTAGGGAGGTGTTCAAAGCCTACTTTGCGGCTGGCTATGCGGCGGTCGACGTGGTGTACGTTGACGGAAGACCAAACTATGTGTTATCAAAGCTTAGCGCCCCCCAAAACGTGTTCGCCTAACGCTACAATCGAAGCGAATTAGACACACGTCAAGCCTAAATAGCACGTGGCTAAATGGTGCTTGAACCCCCTTGGCATATGTGGACAATATAGCAATACTCATGTTCCTATTCCTTGCCGGTGTGTTGGGTTTCGCGGTTGAGTTAATCCCCAGACTATTCACAAAAGCGAGGCCTACACCCGAAAAGCTTGCACCCTTCGAGTCAGGCGAGGATCCCGTAGGCACAGCTAGGATAAGGTTTAGGATACGCTACTATGTTTACGCCGTGGCCTTCGTTGCGTTCGATATAGTCGTAGCCCTAGCCATACCCTGGGCTGTGGGCTGGGAGTACATCTACTGGGCGCCCATAATACTACTATTAGCGGTTATGCTTGCAATCGTGGGCTACTACTCAGCGAAAGGTGACCTAGAATGGATATGATTCCCCAAATCACGCTTACCGGCGTAATACTCCTCCTCGAAAGAATCGTGTATATACGCTTACTGCTTGTGGCCATAGTTGTTTTCATAATAGTGAGTGTGGGCTCGCTGATAGAGCTCTACATCGAGCGCAAATTTTGGGCTAGAATCATGTCGAGGTATGGGCCCACTGAGGTTGGCAAATTCGGCACGCTGCAGCTCATAGCTGATGCCATCAAATTTATTGTAAAGGAGGACTTCTCACCCGCGTCTGCTGACAACATCATATACAATTTGGTGCCAGTGTTCAGTGTGGCGATCTCCTTCGCCTCGCTGCTCGCTGTACCCTTCGACTACACCGTTGCCTCACTTTTCCCAAGCTCGCTTCACCCTTCGAGCTTTGTGGTATCCAACTTCGACCCAAGCCTACTAGTGGCCTTCGGCTTCTTCGCCCTAGAACCAGTCGTGGTGCTATTCGGCGGCTGGGCTGCTGGAGGCAAATATACGCTTGTAGGGGGTTTCAGGTCGGCCGCACAGCTCATAAGCTACGAGATACCCCTCGTACTCTCCTTCCTAAGCATAGTGGTGCTCACACAGTCCCTAAACCTGTTCCAAATCATCCAGACACAGGCACACTCTTGGCCATTCGCGATCCTCGCCTTCCCAGCCTTTATAACCTTTACGGTCGCCCTGCTAGCAGAGCTTGAAAGAACCCCCTTCGACCTTACCGAAGCGGACACGGAGCTTGTGGCGGGTTGGAACACTGAGTATGGGGGAACAAAATTCCTACTCGTATACCTCTCAGAGTATATAAGGGCGTTCGCTGGCTCAGCGATACTCGTGAGTCTATTCCTCGGAGGGTGGCTTGGACCCGCACCAATACCACCACTAGTGTGGCTATTCCTCAAAACAATCATAGTATTCACGGTGCTGGTGTGGATTAGGGCTGCCTACCCTAGGGTGAGGATCGATCAGATGCTCGCGCTTGGCTGGAGGGTGCTCATACCCGTGAGTGCGGTGTGGTTCATACTCACCCCCTTTGTAGCCCACCTAGCCATATCAAGTGGGGCTCTAAGTCTGAGGTAGGTGATGTAAAACGATAACAGAATTGGCTTACTATATTATTGTGGCGCTCACGCTTCTATCGGTGGTTGGCTTTACGGTCACAAGGGACATAGTAAGAGCTGTGGGCCTTCTACTAGTCATACTAACACTAGTGGCAGCCTTATTCGCACTCATGGACAGTCTACTCCTAGCGATGATACAGCTAATGGTGTACGCTGGAGCGGTTATAGTCATATTCCTGTTCGGAGTGATGCTCACACGTAGGGAGACGCCTACAAGCAGGATAAGGCAGCTCGCATCCGCGGAAAACCTGTTATACCTTGTCTTCGCCCTACTACTCTTCTTACTCATATTGAGGGCGGCAATAGGGTTCGCACAACCCTTGGGATACGTCTTCATAAACCCGCAGCTCGTGGCGCTCTCGCTCTACATCCAGCTCAGAGGGGTTGTGTACGCTCTCGCAGCGCTCATAGCAGCATCAAGCTTGGGCGCAATATATGTTGTGCGTAGGGAGAGGAAACACGAAGAAGGAGGACAAAATATGGGGGTTGTAAACAGATGATCACGTTAAGCATAGTGATCACACTTTCCGGGTTGCTGTTCGCTGGTGGAGTGTACGCCGTGCTAACCTCAAGAAACGCGGTGAGGATGCTAATGGGTATCGAACTCGTGTTTAACGCGGCCAACATAAACTTCGTGGCCTACGCTTCAACCACTGGGCTCGCGGAGGGGTTGTCGCTAGCAATAATATCCATATCAATAGCAGCAGCCGAAGCGGCGATAGGTATAGCCATAGTGCTACTCCTCGACAAGGTGTTCAAGACCGTTGACGTGGACAGGATAAAGGAGCTCAAAGGGTGATTGGGATGAGTGAACTAGAAATCCTGGTGTGGGCAATACCCCTCCTACCCATAGCCCTATCATTCATACCGATACTCTTCGGGGGTAGGCTCCCCAAAGGTGGGGGACACGTGGCCATCGCCTCCGTCGGCGCTTCAGCCATACTATCCGGGATAATGATACTCAGGCTTCCAAGCACTCCAGCCGACTATTCGGTCACATGGCTTCTCACCGGTAGCTCCGTGCCGCTGAGGGTGGGCTTCTACCTAGACCATCTAAGCGCCCTAATGGTGAACATAACAGCTTGGATAGCCCTCCTAATACTTGTGTATTCACTGGAATACATGGGCCACGAGGAGGGGTTGGGAAGGTATTGGACAGAGATGATGTTGTTCACCGGGTCGATGATGGGCTTCGCGTTAGCCGACTCTATACTACTCATGTACGTCTTCTGGGAGCTCATAGGCGCGTGCTCCTATCTGCTCATAGGGTTCTGGTACACCCTCCCCGAGGCGGCCGCAGCCGCAAAGAAGGCCTTCGTGGTTGTGAGGGTTGGCGACATCGGCTTCTTCGCTGGCTTCATCCTCATATACCTCTATGGGCACACACTCAGTCTACAGGCGCTAATCACCCAGCCGACCGCCACCATAGTGTCCCCAACACTCAGGACAACCATAGCCATACTAATATTCGTGGGTGCAATAGGTAAATCCGCCCAACTACCACTCTATACGTGGCTGCCGGACGCGATGGAGGGGCCCACAACGGTGAGCGCCCTTATCCACTCGGCCACAATGGTTGCAGCGGGCGTCTACCTAGTGGCAAGACTATACCCCTTCTTCTTGGCCGCCCCACACGCGCTCACGGCGGTGGCCTGGGTTGGCGCCCTCTCAGCGTTTCTAGCGGCCACAATGGGTCTTGTGTCGACAGACCTCAAAAGGATCCTCGCATACTCAACTATGAGCCAGCTTGGATACATGATGACCGCGCTGGGGGTTGGGGCTTACGGCGCCGCGATGTTCCACTTACTCAACCACGCGATCTTTAAGGCGCTACTATTCCTCTCCGCGGGCGCAGTGCTACACGTTTTGGGCACTAGGGATATTAGGCAGATGGGCGGTCTGCTACGCCAAATGAAGGTCACAAGCATAGCGTTCCTAGTGGGCGCTCTCTCCCTGAGCGGTATACCTCCCTTCAACGGCTTCTTCAGCAAAGACCTAATACTCGGGGCGGCGTATGAATACGGCGCCACAACAGGCGACTACTACATATATGCGCTCACCCTTGTGAGCGTGATATTCACCGCCGCATACATATTCAGGGCGTTCTTCGTGGGCTACGTGCTACCCCCAAGCCAACCTAGGGAGAAACCCGTGCACGAGGTGCCCGCGGTGATGACCATCCCAATGATTATACTTATGGTGCTAACACTCATAACCGGCTGGGCTTGGTCGCCAATCACCGATATATTCCAAAAATTTGTAATATACACCCCAATTATACCCCCAACACCCACCGCCCCAGTGTTGCTCACAGGGGTTTCAATAAGCTTCGCAATTGTGGGTTTCGCCCTAGCCTACACGGGCTACTTGCGCCTCTGGTTTGACCCTTCAAGGTTAAGGCAGGGGCCGATTGGCGCACGACTACACAGGCTCATCTCAAACGGCTACTATTTCGACGCTGCCTACGCAGCTGTGGCCCGCGCCCTCTCCCAAGGCGTGTCACTCGCACTCGACTTCTTTGATAGGAGGCTCATCGACGGCGCGGTGAACGGTGTGGGCTACGGTCTAACACTGCTAGGCCGCAGGGTGAGAACAATTGAGACGGGTAGGGTGAGGAACTACCTCGCACTCATAATCATTGGGATAGTCGTGATAATTGTGTTGGTGGAGGCGCTCTAACATGGATTGGCTAACACCCACAGTTTTCTTCCCACTAGCATGGGGCTTCATAATACTAGTCGCCTCCCAATCAAACTGGGGTGAGCGAAACGCTTGGAGGCTCGCACTCGTGGGCACACTAATAACACTCGCACTCTCTCTGGGTATACTCGTAGAGTACGGCCTTCACACCCTGGGCTGGAGTTTCGGTTCGTTCAGCGAATACGTGAGCTATAAGTGGCTACCTCAGCTTGGCATAAACCTGAGCTTTGGTGTGGACGGTATAAGCGTGCCGCTCGTACTACTTACAACGATCACGTCGATAGTGGTGGTGCTCTCTTCATCCAAGGTGATAGAGCATAGGAGGGCGCTCTACTACTCGCTCATAATGATAAGCGAAGCGGGTGTACTGGGCGTGTTCACTTCGCTCGACCTATTCGTGTTCTACATATTCTGGGAGCTCGTGCTCGTACCAATGTTCTTCTTAATAGGCATCTGGGGTGGACCGAGAAAGGTCTACTCAGCCTACAAATTCCTAATATACACACACGTGGGAAGCGTGTCGATGCTCGTCGGCATATTCATAGCCTACTTCTCGACTGGGGGCGTCAGCTTTAACCTGATGTTCATAGCCCAACATCTAACCAACCCGAGCTTCCCAGAATACCTGAAGGTCGCCGTGTTCACGGCGCTCGTACTCGGCTTCCTGATAAAGATGCCGGTGTTCCCATTCCACACATGGCTTCCAGACGCCCACGTGGAGGCGCCAAGCCCGGTTAGCGTTTTGCTCGCGAGCCTGCTATTAAAGATGGGTGGGTACGGCATGATCAGGCTAGCCTTCGAAATGATACCCCAAGTGGCCAAACTCTACGCCTACCCAATAATGATCCTCGGAGTTGTGAGCGCGGTGTACGGCGCGCTTGTGGCCTATAGACAGGATGACGTGAAGAGGATGGTTGCCTTCTCAAGCATAAGCCACATGGGCTTCGTGCTGGTAGGTGTGGCCACTCTCACATCCATAGGCATAGTGGGCTCAGTGTTCCAAATGTTCAGCCACGGCATCATCGTGGGCTCACTCTTCCTACTCTCAGGCTTCGTGGGTGAAACCGCGGGCACAAGGCGTATAAGCCAGCTCAGTGGGCTCGCCAAACTCATACCCAAACTCGGCGGGCTAATGACGTTCACATCCCTAGCATCGGTGGGCCTACCCGGGCTAAGCGGCTTTGTGGCCGAGTTCATGATACTCACAGCCGCATTCACACACGGTTTCGGTGTGGGTATTAGCCTTATAGTGGTGCTAGCCCTCTCAGCTGGATACTATATGTGGATGCTTCAGAGAATGGTGTTCTCCAAACCCTCCCCCACTCAGACCCACGGAGACCTAAGCGGTCCCGAGCTTGTGGGTCTAGCCGTGTTCAGCGCCTTAATAATACTCCTCGGCGTGTACCCCTACCTACTCACACACTACATATCCCCCACAGCGGGGCTAATCGTGCGCACAACAGGTTGGTGAAAAATTTGTATCCAAACACATTTGACTATACACCCATCCTCGTACTACTAGTCGGTGTTGTGGCGGTGTTCACACAGGACCTAGTAAAACAGAGTTCTAAGAGCACGCTCGCAATAACAAGCGTAACACTCGCCTTGGTGTGTCTGAGCTCGGCGCTACTAGCCGCAACACACGCCCACTTTAGTGTGGGGGGTGTCTTCGTGTTCAACCCCTACTCCTTCTTCTTCACAGCCGTGTTCTCAGCGTCAGCACTACTCGTGACAATTCAGTCGTCGGCGTACACTGTGGCGAGGAGTGAGCCCTTCGAGTTCTACACCCTTGTACTTGTGGCCACAGCTGGGATGGCCTTCGTTGCGGCGGCCACAAACCTGATGGCGCTCTTCGTGGTGTTCGAGGCGGCGACCGTTGCAACCTACGCGCTCACAGCGTACTCTAAGAATCAGAAGGCTTCGGCTGAAGCGGCCATAAAGTTCTTCGTGGTTGGGGCCATGAGCTCAGGCATAATACTCTACGCCATATCACTAGTCTATCTGGCGACTGGCAGCCTAAGCATAGCCCCCATAGCCAGCTTGGAGCGTGGCGGCTCCCAGATACTCTCCGTTGCATTCATACTTCTCATAGCGGGCTTCGGCTTCAAGGTGGCCGCCGTCCCCTTCCACATGTGGTTGCCCGACACCTATGAGGGTGCACCCTACCCTACCACCAGCTTTCTCTCAACCGCCTCAAAAGTCATGGGCTTCGCAGCGCTAGTCAAAATATTTTATAGCATGGGTCCAAGTGTGGCCGCCTTAGCCGGGCTCGACTGGCGGCTCATATTCGCCGCACTAGCACTTCTCACAATGACGCTCGGAAACCTAGCGGCGCTCGTCCAAACAAACTTCAAACGCCTGCTCGCCTACTCGAGCATAAGCCAGTCTGGATACATACTCATAGGCCTCGCCCTCGGCTCGAGCTACGCCTACGCTATTCTCCTATACTTCACGGTTGCCTACGTGTTCTCCAAGATCGGCTCATTCATAGTGGCGGACAACTTCGAGTCAAACTACGGCGCAAAGAGCATATCGCAATATGCGTGGCTGGGTAGAAGGGCTCCCATTTCCTCATTCTCACTGGCAATATTCCTCCTCAGCCTCGCAGGTATACCCCCACTTGCCGTCTTCGTAGCCAAATTCTTCATGTTCTACGCCGCAGTGCAGGCTGGGGGAACATGGATATGGCTATCAGTGGCGGGCGTGCTAAACAGTGCGCTAAGCCTCTATTACTACGCCAGAGTTATAAAGAACATGTACCTAGGCGTGGAGGACCAGACTCCACCAGACACCCAGAGAACACCAGAAAAGTGGGCGTACCTAGCACCCATACTCATCGCCCTAGCGCTCACAGTGCTCCTAGGCGTGTTCGAAGGTCCAGTGATACACGCGGCCCAAGCGGCCATGAACTCCATAAACACACCCTGAAACACTTTTATTAAGCCCAGACTACACAATATTTAGAGTAGTATTGATAGTGGTCACAAACGATGATGGCGTGCGCAGCCCTGGGCTACTAGCACTATACCAGGCGGCGTCAGCTCTCGGCGAAGACGTGAGGGTTGTAGCCCCAAGCGGGCCGCAGAGCGCGGCGGGTATGAGTATAACATTCTTCAAACCCCTAAGAATAGAAAGAGTTAAACTGGATGGGCCAACAGCCTACGCGGTTAACGGCTCACCCACCGACTGCGTCTTCCTCGCCAAATACAAGCTGTTCAAACGAAAAAACATAAGGCTTGTGCTCAGCGGGATAAACCTAGGCGAAAACCTCACGCTCCAATCATTCTACACGAGCGGCACCGTTTCAGCCGCGATGGCCGCAGCGCTCAACGGTATAAATGGTATAGCGTTCTCCATGGTTATAGACTACAAGGATGAACCACCATTAGAGGCGTTCAGCGGCGCCAAGAAATACGCGCGCATGATAATCAAGGCGGTGCTCGAAAGGGGTTTCCCGAGAAACGTGGACGTCCTAAGCGTGAACTTCCCTAGCAGGGTGGACGAGAACACTCAGATCAGGGTGGTGCCCATGGCGAGGACAATGTTCGACGAATACGTGATTGAAAGACACGACCCACGCGGGCAAAAATACTATTGGCTTGGGGGTAGACTTACACACGACTTCGAGGAGGGCACAGATGTGCACACCGTGTTGGTCGAAAACAACGTGTCAGTCACCCCGGTGGTGCTCACAAACCATAATGAGGAGGCTATGCGCTCGACCGTTGAACTCGTAGAGTACGTGTCCAACTTAACCACACAACCCAAAGTATGAAAGCTGCTAACAACCATTTTATCGGGACAAGCATAGGCCGGAACAACCCTCCTGCCGTGAATAGGGTGACGGTTAAGGTTGTGGTTTCGTTAACAGTGTTAGCAGACGCTTTTAGGAGTTGTCATCTGTGTGTTGGCTGAGCTACGTGGATGGGTGCGGTCCAATAAAGCCGTGTACACCTGTCCGCGGAGGCTTCCGCGAATACTTATAATGTTGTGTGCGGCGTTCAGGTTGGCGTTTATTATACCCACACCCTCCACATGTGTGTAGGAGGCCTCTCGACACCCTTTTCCCCACATATGTGTCGTGGTGTTCTATGAATCGTCGATGAGGATGACGGCGACCCCCATCCTCCCCCATACTCAACTTGGAGATGAGTGTGTCGGAGGGGTTGTGCACAAAACCCTGGTTTTTCTACCCATGTTAACAGACTGTTTCCAACCGTTGCTGTGACCTACTAACAATGGTGTATATGCACTCGCCTCCGCGTACCCAACGATTCTCCGGGGGAATACGTGCATCGCATTCTTCATCTTCCTATTCCTCTCCAAAAACAGCTTCTTGTGGGTTTATCGCCCTGCTGTCCGTCGCTTATCGACTTCAGATATGCAGGGGAAACCCTATTGCCACAGCGGCTTCTCTCTATTCTTACCCCAATCCACCCACTTGCTTGCTTTTTAAGGCGTGGTGGTTGGCACGCTTAGAGATGTGAGTACTAGCTGGTTGCCGAATGGGTCTTCGATGCCCATGTTCACCCGGTTGGCCGCCGTGTTCTCTGGTCCGAAAACCACACGCCCTCCGCTTAGGGGTATGCGTGTAGCCACTTTGCCCAAGTCTTCCACCTCTATGAAGAGGCTTGGGCCACCTTCAGGGTGTCTCCATTCTTCGCCCAATTCGGGAACCCTCAAAAGCAGGGGTATACCCCCCAAGTCGAACACGGCCAACCCTTCCTCATCGCTACGCTCTACTAGTCGAAGCCCCAAAACGTCACCGTAGAATTCCACAGCGTCGGGGATACTGTACACGTAGATTGTGACCGCCCAAAGTCTTGGCACACTCTTCTAAACACAAAACGTGCTATAACCCTTGCGCCCACCCCATACATAGGAGCCCAAAATATGTGGCCACCCAAGACAACACGTGGAGTTATAAGTTGATTTCTGGGATGCCTTCAAGCTTGGGCGACCCACTATAAGTATACACCTCCGCTTCTCTTGCAAGCCTAGCTATTAGCTCCTCTCCCAGCCTGAGCTTGACGCGTTTCGTCTCGGGGTGGGGGTGTGAGGCCTGCTTGGAGTACTCGCCTATCCGTGAGCCGAAATCCATGCCCACTAAAACAATCCTCCGAGCACCCATGGCGTGGCAGAACCACGCGGCCCTGTCGCCGTCAGTGAATCCGTAAAAATTCTTTATTTTGCCAAATGAGCCAACTTGGCATGTGAGAATCAGTTTAGCCTCAAGTCTTAGCAGTGTGGGTATAAGTCTCCTCAGTGAGTTGGTGTTGTCGCCGTGTGCGTGGACCACGAGGATTGAGCCGCTCCTCGCACACCACTCTATCACATCGTCGCCACCGTCGAGGTCTGTTACCAACACGTGTGGTGGAGGTCGACCCTGCTCCATGAATATTCGCGCTGCACCGTCCGCGGCAACACTGACAAACCCTTCTAGTCTGATGCGACCAAATGAGGCGCGAAGGCTTGGGCCGGCGCCGAACACAAAACACGTCCTACCATCAATAAGCCTTCTAGCTTCTTCCTCATAGGTTTTAAAGTTGTCCGTCAATTCGTCGAGGAGCACCGCAGCCCGAGCGTCCTCCTCTGAGTTTAAACCCAGTGTGCGCACAATTCTGGGGTACCACTCACCCATCCACTCCCCACTATCCACACTTCAACTCCTCCATCCTACGCGTCGCGGAATCATAAACCGCTTTAGCATACGTGTGGTATTCGGTGTTCGAGGCTATGCGGGCGATTAACTCGTAGTAGTGTTTTATAAGCCCGTAGAGCGCTTCAGCATCCTTGATGAGACCCAACTCGATGTATGGTTTAATCCTGGACTCGTGCACAAGCATCTCTATGAGTGCACCGTCAGCCCTAGTGTAGGCTCTGGGTTTAACCTGTAAGGAACGAAACAAGTTCTCTCTAAACCTGAACACCGATTTACCCTTGTCTTGTGACTCCTCAGAAACACCGACACCCAGCCAGGCGTCGGCGTCAGCTAGGAACCAGTAGTCACCTTCACGGAGGATGCTGAGGTCGCTCTTCCTGCGCACAGCTTTATAGAACACAAGCCCACTCCTCACAATATTCAGGGTGCACGTTGGGCGAACCCTAAGGTTTTGGTAGGTCGCCGTATCATGGTAGATCGTGGCCTCATAAACACCACCCCTAAACCTAACACCGATGGGTGCGGGGTGGGGTTCGGTTGAAAAACTCACGGCCACAACCTCGTACACTACACCCTCAACCAAACCAAGCTCAGAGGACACACGATGAATTCACACAACCAATATTTTAATCAAGGCACCACAACCGAAAACCTAACATACATAGCCAGTGGGATTAGCTAGAGCCATCTGTGGATCCAAACCTATTCCTACTACTCGTAACAATCGTAAACCTTGTTAGCGCAGTGCTCACACTCGTAGTGTGGGTCACTGCCTATAGGGCTTCGAGGTTTCTTGGCTCGGTTAAAATGCTCTTCCTAAGCGTGTCCTTCCTGCTATTTTCGCTCGGCCTCTTCAGCCAGACGTTTTATTCTGCGGCCGCCCTAGTGGAGGGTGTGGTTCTCTCAAGACTCTTTGTGGGTGAGGGGTACCTACTATACTCCACGCTTATGCTTGCAGGCTACATGATACTCGCATTCGCCTACACCATCGGAGAGGTGGGAGCCGCTGCGCTGAGCGCTATCACTCTAACACCTCGCCCAGTGAACAACGTCGCAAGACTCTTTTTCAACTTCCGCGTTTTGTTCGAGTACGGTATCCAATTACTTTCAGCGGCGCTACTTATCTACGTCCTAGTCAAAGTGTACGAGGAGTATTTCTCAAAGAAGGCGTCATACTCAGCGCCAATCGCTGTGGGCCTAACACTCCTCTTCATCCAACTGCTAGTTAGGGTGTTCGACTTGGACAGCGCTTTCAACTTCCTCTTCGCATCAATAATACAGCTCGTGGGTTTCTCGCTCATATTCTACGCCGTGTGGAAGGTAAACTCAAAGTGACCAAAGAGAAATACCGCTCACGTGTGAGCATAATCGTGGATGTTTTAAAGGCCATCGAAAGCGAAGACGGCGAGGATCAGAGGCTCACACACATAATGAGCAAAGCCAACCTACCATACAACCGCTTCTCAAACATCCTCTCAGAGCTAGTAAGCAAGGGGCTCATAGCAGAGAGGGAGACAGGGGACAAGAAGAGCTACACGCTCACCCAGAAGGGCAAAAGGTATATTCAGGAATACGAGCGATTCAAAAAACTCTCAGAAGCCTTCGGTCTAAACATCTAAACAGTTGCCGGATGGTTAACTTTTTAGAAACTCTTCAACAGCACTGAAAGTTTTCAGTCAAAGTACTCGGCCCACCTCGCATCCACTAGTTTTTTTGTGTCCTCGTCGACGCTCACAACCTCGGGCCACTCACGGGTGTAGCCCTCCTCCCTCCACTTCACTGTGGCATCTATACCCATCTTAGAGCCCAAGTTGGGTGCGGGTGAGGCGTGGTCCAAGCTGTCTGTTGGGGTGCTTGGCACTATTAGCACATCCCTAGCCGGGTCGAACCTAGTGGTTGTGGCCCACACCACCTCCCCCCAATCCCTAATGTTCACGTCGTCGTCAACCACGATTATCACCTTGAGGAACATGAGTTGGGGCATGGCCCAGAGACCCATCATAACCTTCTTAGCATGGCCCGGATACCTCTTTTTGATTGAGACTATGGCCAAGTTTGTGAACACACCCTCTGGGGGTAGGTATAGGTCCACTATTTCTGGGAAGAGTATTTTGAGGGGTGCGGTGAACACGCTCGAAGCCGCCTTGGCTAGGTAGGCGTCCTCCTGGATGGGTTTGCCCACAACCGTTGTGAGGTATATGGGATCACTTCTTGTGAGCACGCCCGTGAGGTGGAAGACTGGGTATGGTTCTGGTGGAGTATAGTAGCCCGTGTGGTCGCCGAACGGCCCCTCCAACCTATACTCTCCCGGGTTAACGTAGCCTTCGAGCACGATCTCAGCCCTCGCTGGCACTTTTAGATCAACTGTTTCACACTCCACCAGCTCCAAACCGCCACCCCTAACGAAGCCCGCGAAGAGGTACTCGTCGAACGCGTCGGGCACAGGCGCCACACCAGCAAATATTGTGGCCGGGTCTGCACCTATCACAACCGCCACATCCATCTTCTCGCCCCGCTTCTCCAGGTCTCTGAACACCTGCGCACTCTTCCTGTGGAGCTGCCAGTGCACACCCAGCGTCCTATCATCGTAAACCTGCATCCTATAAACACCAATATTGGTCACCCCCGTATCTGGGTCTCTTGTGACGACTAGTGGAAACGTTATGAACCTCCCCCCATCCTTGGGCCAAACCTTGGGTATGGGTAGCCCGGCGAGTGTCGGGTTAGCCGTGTTCACAACCTCCTTAACAGGCCCAGACTTGACCACGCGTGGGGCGAAGCCAGCTAGCTCCCTGAGCCTGGGTAGGGCGCGTATCGACTCCAATAAGCCGTGGGGTAGCTCGGGTTTGAGCAGCCCCTCAAGCCTACCACCCAACTCGTCTAGGCTGCGCACACCAAGACTCAGGGCTACGAGATCCTCGGAGCCAAAAGCGTTACCCAAAACGCGCATCTTGGAGCCTGCAACACGATCGAAGAGCACAGCTTTACCGAGGTGTTGAGCGGCTACACGGCGTAGGATCTCGGATAGCTCGAGTACGGGGTTCACTTCAACCTTGACGTGTAAAAGCCTCTGGTTTTCTTCGAGTAACTCAACGTAGTTGTGGAGGTCTTCTACAAACATCGGTGACCAAATGCGTCGCCCAAATAAAAACTAGACTGAGAGCTCCTCCTCGAACTCCATCAGCTGGTACAAAACTTCGCCACAGCAACCGAAGAGCTCATCCATACACGCGATGAGCGCCCTAACTTCGCTGTGGCTTAGCTTGTGCGCATCTGACTTGTGTCCAATTGCCTCGTGTATTATGATATTGGTTATATACTCGCCGAATATCTCTTTTAGAAACGACCTGACCTCCTTAACACACAGCCTTCTCCTATAAGTGTATGTGCGTTTGGACAACCACTACACCTCGAAGAGTAATATGGGAGAACACCACCCGAAACGTTTGTTTAGCTGATAACAACGTATATGGGACGTCTGAGTTCTACCATGCATATGACAACATTCCCACGCATCCATATATATTTTGTGTGCACACCGAAAGCGGAAACACGTATTCAAGGCTCCAAGCATTTAAAGGATGGCGAAACATACAACGTAGTGTTATGTCTGAGAAGATTAATGTTGAGGCTAGACTCGGCGCGGACAAATGGGAGCTCGACAGACAAAGCCACATAAAAATCGTGGACCAAGAGCTGTGCCGCAAGTGTGCGGCTAAGCCATGTCTAATCGTGTGCCCCGCCAAAGTGTATAGGTGGGAGAACAACCAGATCACGGTGAACTATGCTGCCTGCCTCGAACTTAGGGCGTGCTACGTGGCCTGCCACGAGTATGGTAACGGCGCCATAGAGTGGGATTACCCAAACGGCGCAAAAGGGGTTATATTCAGATATGGCTAGCCGCGGCTAGGGCTTCACACTGTGGGGGCGTGCGTGGGGCGCTAACAACTACCGGGAGTCGCCCGCTTGCCCCCACGGTGGGTGTGCGCCAAGCACAAGTGGTATTTACTCCTGTATCCTACGCCGACTCCAAGCCAACAGCTGACAATACCTGTTTTCACTCACACTTTGTGTACCCGCACGTCCTACACGCGTAGCAGCCGTTTTCGTAGACCAGTGTCTCTTCACCACAGGAGGGACACACACCCACACCCACAACTTCGGCGCTGAAGAGTTTGGCTCTAACCGTGGCTGTGCTAACCTTTTCAGCCGGGTCAGCCTGAGTCTTCGGCTCCTCCACGCTAGCCCTACGGATGGGTACCTCCTCGCCGGTTATGAGTTCGAGCGCCTTCGCGACAGCATCGGGCACACTGAGCAACTGGACGCCTTGGTCCCATGTGGACGTCCTACCATGAATGCCTTTAAGGCTCTTTATGACGTCTTTGACGTCTCCGCCGTGCTGGAGATACCTGCTGATAAGCCTACCAATAGCCTCACTGTAACTCTTCTCGTCACTACCAGACTTGCCGAGGTTCACGAACACCTCCTTAACACCCTGCTCGTCACTGTTCACAGTTATATAGATGGAGCCCTGTGGAAGCCTGAACTTTATTGTCTGACCCTTAAGCGTCCTCGGCCTCGCCCAACTTATAGGAGCCACGCTGGCACCCATACCCTCACCCTTCTTGGCGGCCTTCGCCTCCTCTGTTATGAGCACACCCTCCCTGGAGCCCTCCCTATAAACCGTTATACCCTTACACCCCAGCTTCCATGCCAACATGTATATTTTCTCAACTTCCTCCACACTTATATCCGAGGGGAGGTTCACCGTTGAGGATATGGCGCTGTCGATGTGTTTCTGTATGGTGGCCTGCATCTTAACCCTGAACTCGGGGTTTATCCTGTGCGCCTCCACAAAGTAGTTGGGTAGCCCAGACTCGTCCTTCAGCCCGAAGCGCCTAATGTATTCTTCGACCAGTGGGTGGTACACCTTGAAGTACTCTTTTGATAGTGACTCACTCCTCCTCGTATAGCTAAACGCGAATATGGGCTCAATACCGCTCGAGGTGCCCGCGAGCACGGAGCCGGAGCCCACGGGTGGCACGGTTAACACAGCCACGTTCCTCAACCCGAATCTCCCTATCTTCTCTCTGAGCTCTGATGGAAGCGTCCTTATGAAGGGCATAGAAAGGTGCTTCTCGGCATCGAAAAGCGGGAAGGATCCCTTCTCCCTCGCTAATTCTACGCTCGCATCGTAGGCCACACACTTGAACTTGTTAAACAACTCGTCCACAAAGTCGAGCGCCTCCTCGCTATCATACTTTACTCTCAGCTTTGCTAGCATGTCGGCTAGGCCGGTGACACCGAGACCTATCCTCCTACTAGTGCGTGAAGCCTCCTCCTGCAATCTGAGCGGGTGTCTACCCATGTTGTAGTCGAGCACATCGTCCAGGAAGCGCACCGCGTACCTTATGGCGCGCTCAAGCGAATCCCAGTCCACCCTCGCATTCTCCGTGAACGCGTCCAACACGAAAGCCGAGAGGTTTATACTTCCAAGGTCACACGCACCGTAGGGCTGCAGAGGCTGCTCCGAGCAGGGGTTGGTGGTCACAACCTCCATACCGTTATACTCGCTCGGTGAACCCCTCTTAACAGTGTCCCAGAATATGATGCCCGGCTCAGCCCAGTCCCTCGCGGACTGCACCAACTCACGCCACAGATCCTTCGCCCTGACCTTACGCTCTAAGCGGCCCACCACCCCATTCTCATACCACAGGGTGAAATCCCTGTCCTCCTCCACCGCACGCATGAATTCATCCGTTACGCGCACAGAGATGTTCGCGTAGCGCACACTCCTCAGATCGCGTTTAACACGGATAAAGTCGAACACGTCGGGATGGTCCACCCTAATGGTTATCATAAGCGCCCCCCTCCTACCCGACTGGCCAATCGTGCCAGTAGTCTCACTCATAACATTCATGAAGGACACACTACCAGTAGATTGCAGCGCGGCGTTGTGCACAGGTGCACCCTTAGGCCTAAGAATGGAGATATCTGTACCCACACCCCCACCATAACTATATGTGCGCGCAGCCTCCTTACACCATTCGAATATGCCCTCTATCGAGTCCTCTTTAATAGGTATAACATAGCAGTTTATGAGTGTGGCCTTCCTACCCCTCTGGCCGGCTCCGAACATTATTCTGCCACCAGGCACAAACCTGAAGCCAGAGAGAAGCCAGTAGAAGTTCTCCGCCCACTCGGCCCTCTTCTCCTCAGCCTCTACTGATGCCATCTCCTTTGCTACGCGACGCCACATCTCTTCGGGGGTCTTTTCGAGAACACTGCCACGCTCATCCCTCAGAGCGTACTTCTCGTAAAACACACGCGCACGAAGCTCGTCACCCCCAAAAAACTCAAGCGTCTCCTTGGGTAGTTCGAGTCTTTCCTCTTTGTGCTCTTCAAGCTGAGCCACGGCTAAACACCTTTAACCAAGCGCCCAACACAAATGTAAAAAACACTTTTAAGGCTATTTGAAACCCAGTAGAGGGAGGGAGTCCAAGCGTGGGCGCGCACATACACGCCAACCCCACCCCAAGATGTCCGCCCGCTATAGATCCAAACAACGATTATTACACCCAAAAAATAAAGGAATAGTTGTTTATAGCCTTTCTGTTGAAGTCTGGGTTGCGTTACATCGCTGGTTCCACTCGACATGGGCTCCTAACCACAAACACGCTGACGGCGCACACTAGGTGGAATGCGGGGTTTAACGCTTCCCGCTCAAGTGTAACTGTGCTGTGTAGACATCCCCATCGGCTTAAATAGAGGTGTTCGAACACTATTTGGATTGACAGTCACAGTCTTCGTGGGCGGTTTCTATGGGGATGAGGGTAAGGGTAAAATTGTGGCCTACTACACACTCACCGAGAAGCCCGGTTTGGCGGCGAGGGGTGGTGTTGGCCCAAACGCTGGGCACACCGTTGTTCACAACGGTCAAACTCACAGGTTGAGGCTTGTGCCCTCGGCCTTCCTGAATAGGGGTACAAGGCTCGTGATTGGTCCGGGTGTTCTTGTGGATGAGGCTGTATTACTCAGAGAGGTGGAGGAGCTTGGGGTTGGCGACAGGCTGCGCGTGGACAACAAGTGTGGGCTGATCGAGCAAAGACATGTTGAGAAGGATAGGGGTAGCTCCCACCTTAAGCAGGAGATAGGCACAACGGGTAGTGGGAGTGGGCCGGCGATGGAAGAGAGGGTTGCGAGGGCGCTCAAGCTGTGCTCTTCTTCGGAGGCGCTCAAAGCCTACTTGGCGGACACTGTGGAGATCGTGCATGAGGAGCTTGAGCGCGGCGGACTCGTTGTGGCCGAGGGCACACAGGGAACCTTCCTCTCACTTTACCACGGCACCTATCCCTACGTCACAAGCAAGGACGTCACCGCTTCATCGATCTGTGCGGATATAGGTGTGGGCCCCAAACACGTGGGCGAAGTGATCGTCGTGTTCAAGAGCTATGTTACGAGGGTGGGTAATGGGCCTCTCCACGGAGAGCTTGAGCCAGCCGAACTAGAAAGGAGGGGTTGGGTTGAAAGGGGCACGGTCACTGGTAGGCTTAGGCGGGCCGCACCATTCGACTTCGAGCTTGCTAAGAGGGCTGTTAGGCTTAACGGCGCCACAGCGTGCGCGATAACTAAGCTTGACGCCGTATACCCTGAGGCTAAGGGTGTAAGGGAGCGCTCTAAGCTACCGGTGGAAGCGAAGAGGTTCATCGAGGAGGTTGAAGCAAGGGTGGGTGTTCCCGTGAGATATGTGGGCACTGGCGAAGAGGTCTTAGACACAGTCAACCTTGAGCGCTAGGCTTCTCGACGTTTTCACGTAGCTTTTGCGCAAGCCTCTGGGAGACAACAGAGCCGGGCACACGCCCCCTCACAACCTTCATCACGTCACCCATAAGCGGTTTGAGGGCTTCAGCGCCCCGGCTTCTCACAAGCTCCCTGTTCGAGTCGATGACAGACTGGATTATCGCATCAAGCTCACCAATACTCATGGTGGCGCTCGAAACCTCGTCCAACGCTTCGCCCACACTCTTCGAGTTGGCTGCCACAAGCCTTAGCGCCTGCTTGACCTGCTCCCTTAAAAGCCCCCTACGCAGGGCGCCGCGAAGCAGTTCGAGCACAACTTCATCTGTTAGACCGTCAACCCCAACCCCTTCACGGCTCAACTCACGCACATCCTGGGTGAGAACAGAGCACGCAAGCTGAGCACTCCCAGGGCTCTCCGAAACCAGCGCCTCAAGCACGTTCAGCCACTCCGACTCAACCGCCTGCCCCGCAAGCTCCCTACCCACACCGAGTGACACCAGCCTGGCTTCGAGCTCTTCGAGTGGAGGTGGTATATTCGACTTTAGCCTGTTGATGAGCTCTCGGCTAACCCTTATGTTGGGCACATCCGTCTCGGGGTACATTCTAGCCGAGCCAGGCATGGGTCTCAGAAACCTGGTTGTGCCATCTGGTTGTGCCGCCCGCGTCTCCTCCACCACACCGTCAGTCGCCCGAGCGCACCTTTCAGCCACCACGCCGAGCGCCCTCTCCGCCCTAGACTTTTCGGCGACCACGAGTATAAAGCCGTCCAATTCGGCGCACCCAAGCCTACGCCTCACATTGTCCACTTCCCCCTGTGTGATGCCGTAGGCTGGAAGCTCGTCGCTGTGGAAGAGGCCGCCCACCCCGGCTATCTGCCTCGCATAGTCGGCTAGCTCCGCTCCGAACCTTCTACCAGGCGCAACCTCGAAGCGGAAAAACCCAGAAAAGCCGTCGACACGCACACCGAGCACAACGCCACCACCCTCTAAGCCCTGCCTCACCGTTTTTGAGTTGGTTCCCGCAAATATGGAGGTGAGGTCAACGGCCTCGGACACCTTCACATTAGAAACCCTCCTTCTCAGCTCCTCCCTAAGCTTCAGCAGGCCCTCCTGCCGCCTAACCTCGAAGCCCACAACCTTGGGTATAAGGCTTAGCTCCTGAACACCCTTCACCTCAATCCTCGCACCACCCTCAACCGACACGTTGATGTCCTGACGTATGGTGCCAAGCCCCCTCTTAACCTTTCTAAGCCTCCTAAGCATTCTGCCTATCTCGTAAGCCACAGCGCCCGCCTCCTCGGGTGAGGTAATATCTGGCTCTGTGGAGATCTCTATGAGTGGCACACCAAGCCTGTCAAGCCTGTAGGTCACAGTGTTTGTGTTGGTATCGGCGGACACAAGCCTCGCCGCGTCCTCCTCAAGGCAGATCGTGGACAACCCTATGGTTTTACCCCCAAGCTTCACCTCCCCCCCAAACGCTACGAGCGCAGTCCTCTGGAAGCCGCTCGTGTTGGAGCCGTCGATCACAATCTTCCTCATGACGACCACCTCGTCCACGGGTCTTGCACCAACAAGTATGGCGCACATCAGGGCCACTTCCAACGCCTCCCTATTCAACTCGTGCGGCGGCTCCTCATCCATTTCCACGAGGCACGTGTGCCCCCTGAAGCCTTGGTATACGTAAACCCTGTTACGCACTTCCTCGAAGCGCGCGGCTGGGTCGACGGCTCCAAGTTCACTCTTGGTTGCGTGAAGAACACGCCTAAACTCGTAGTCGGGTTTTGCGGGTGCGGGGGTGGTGGGGCAGGAGCAGAAGAGCTTCTCGCGCGTGTCTAGCTGCTGGTGTATTTCGAGTCCAACCTTCACGCGGGCTCACCTGTGTAAACACTACGCTCAGAGATTTCACCCACAATGTTTGAGCGCATAACCTCATCCACGCGCTCAAACGGGTGGTTTGCGAGCGCCCAAGAAAGCTTCACGTAAGCCGTCTCCGGAAGCATATCACCCAATGGCACCACACCCGCCGCAAGAAGTCTTCGCCCAGTGGTGTACACATTCATGTTGACACGCCCATACAGACACTGTGAAGTCATATACACAAGCAAACCATTCCTCCTCAATCGGGCTATCCCCTCCACGAGCTCTGAGGAAACGTGGCCGAGACCTGTGCCAGCCAAAACAACACCAAGACACCCACTACCAGCGAGCCATTCTAACAACTCCAGTTTAAAGCCGGGGTAATACTGTAGGAGGGCGGCCCTATCGCTGAAGGCTGGTTTAAACTCCAAGCCACCACTGCTAGCACGCTTAACAGCGCCACCCAGAAACACTATCCCATCCCGCTCAACAAGCGCCACAGGCTGGGCGTTAACACACCTGAACGCATCCCTCCTACTCGTGTGCATCTTCCTCACCTTAACACCGGGCATCACAGCGCATGTGGGGTCAGAGGTCGAATGGTGCATGCACACGTACACGCCCGGTAGGTGTGACTCCTTAGCAAACCTAACAGCCGAAACAAGGTTGGTGTGCGCATCGCTACTAGGCCTATCACTACTCCTCTGCGAGCCCACCAAAACTATGGGCACCCCAACACCCCTAAGCGCGAAGCTCAGCGCCGCAGCGGTGTAGCCCATTGTGTCCGTGCCGTGGGCCACAACAACACCCACCGCCCCACCCATAACCTCGCTAAACACCGCGTGGGCAATCCTCTCCCAATAGGAGGGCTTCATATCTTCGCTGAGAATACTCATGAGCACCTTGGTTTTAAGCTGGCCGAACCCCCCAAGCTCGGGTACAAGACTGAGCAAGTCGGACGCCCTAAGAGCAGGCCTCACAGCCCCAGTCTCATATTCAACCCTACTAGCAATAGTGCCCCCAGTGCTAATCAGGGCGACGTACCCCCCACCCACAACACTAGCACCCTCACCTTCAGAGGAAGGCTGCTGCGCTATACCGCCAGAAGCGCTCACAACCCTCACCGAAGCGTCAGCAACACTCAGACCAACATTGTAGCCGTTTGAAAGCTTGAGTACCACAATGGTGTCGTCACCTCCCTCGGTGTGCGGCATAAGCCTACCCACAACACACTCACCAGCATAGCACACCTCCACAGTGTCGCCCACACGAGCCCCAGCTTCGGCTAGCTTGGTGTACGCCAACCCACGATAACCCTCCAACGCACCCTCTTTCAACACACACAACCTTCGCCGAAGAGTGGTTTAACCCTTACGCACACACGCGCACAGGAATGCAGCTTGGCCCACCCACACCACACTGGATGCTAGGCCACGGCCCCCAACTCAGACAGGCAGCTGTGCAATATTGGAGGCGCTCAAAGCGTTTTGGGTGGGTTGGCTTTGTGGGTGTGTTTACCCACGTTGTGGTGTGGGTTCAACCACCACTTTTGTAGCGTCTAGCCCAAGCCATTTTACGCGGTAGCCAAGCGCCTCTAAGACCTCTTGGGCGCTAAGCGCGTGCGCCGAGCAAATCCTTTCAGCCTCAGTGTATGTGATCCTCCCAGCCTCCCTTATACTCGCTGCCACCTCCTCGAATAGTGGACGTTTCACGAGCTTAGAGCCAAGCCGCACATACCCCTGCCCCACCAGCTTGTTCACCCCCTCCACGTAGGCTGCACCAAGCCGCTTCTTGAGTTCGCCTAGGTCAACCACTTCGCCGAGGTCGTCCATACTCGGTGCACCCTGAGCCACATTGGGTTGCTTGGCGTTCAACACGTCGAGGACGGGTTTAAGGGGTACGTCGCCCTCGTAGAACACCACGCCAGGTATCCCCCCAATCCTTGTGGTGGTGTGCACCCTGTTGGCGAAAACCACTAGGTCCACCCCGCGCAGTGCTGAAAGCTTCTTCGCCTTGCGTTCAAGGTACTCCTTAGTCCAAAACCCAACTATTTCAACGTAGACCTTCACACCATCCCTTATGAGTGTGAAGTCTGGGATGAACACCTCGTCTCCGGCGGCGAGCGGCTCGGACTCCCTCATAATCTCCCAGCCAGTGTTAAGCGCCCTAAAAGCATAGTAGAATCTCCTTTCAACCTCACTGTCGAAACTTGGGGTAACACTACCACTACCAATATAGCCGAAGCCCAGCTTGGAGGCAGTCGACGAGTCGATCTCGAATATCTGGGTGTACTTGGCGCTACGAGTTGGCACATCCACCGTGAGTTTCCAGTCGCGGAGGTTGAGGAGGCAGTCTAGGAAGGCTATAAGCCTGTCGGCGTACGTGTTAGAGTTATGGGTGTAGTATGCGCCCTCCACGGTTATATCGAAGCGCCCATTACCCCTTACTATGTGATACATCAGCCCACACCTTTTAATTGCCTGAAACACGCCCTTCCAATCCGAGGATGAGTGCACCCTGAGCCTCGAGGATCGCGCTACAAGCGTCCTAGTCAACTCAAGATTGTACTCCGCTATGAGCGCCTCAGGGTTAGGCCTCACAAACGACTCCAACACGAGCTCAGAGTCCCTGTCAGCCCAAAGCGCCTCCTCAAGCTGCTCTGGGGTTACCCCCAGCTTGTTAGCCGCCCTGGCGAGCACTTCAGCCCTCTCTTCACTGCTCAGTGGTGGTATGGAGGCTGTTTCGAACACAACTCTACGCGCAACCTTGGGTTCAACCGCGAGGTTGGGTTTAACCCTGAACTCGCAGCGCCTCAATAGTAGGGATGAGAGGCCTCTCACAAGTTTAAAGTCGGCTGACGAGTTCTCCAACTCCTCGAGCTTGCTCTCAAGCCACGCCTTTTTGGCGCCCACGTGTGTGTCGAACACCTGTATGAGTGTGGTGCACAGCCCCCCGTGTCTCTCAGCGTCCAGGTATAGTGGGTGTATTCTACCATCCCGCCTCCTAAGCCTGAGGAGTTCCGCTTGAAGCAACCCTCACACCCTCCTTCTCCTATACGAGGTGTTCACCTCCATTGTACCCCCACTCACAACCTCCACTAGCTGCGCCACCTTACCATCCCTCTTACGAAGGATTCTTCCAAGCCTTTGCACATACTCCCTCCTACTACCAGTACCACTCAGAATAATACCCACAGAGGCGTCTGGCACGTCCACACCCTCATCGAGAACCTTGGATGTGACCACACACGTGTAAACCCCCTCCCTAAACCTCCTCAAAACCTCCTCCCTCTCATCTTTGGGGGTCTCATGGGTTATTGAAGGTATCAGGAACTCCCTGCTGATACGCTCAACAAGCTCGTTGTGCTGGGTGAACACAATGATGCGCTCACCCCTGAACCTCTCAAGCAGCCCACGTAGAACCCTGATCTTGCCAGAAGAGTTGAAGGCTATCTTCTGTGCCTCATTACGCGAAAGCAAAGCCTCCCTAAGCTCCCTATTCGACCCACTTAGGAAAATGAGGCGCTGAAAATCCCTCTGGCTACGTATCCTAAAATTGTGCTTCCTAAGAATACCCCTATATTTATCCATGAGTTCATCGTACTTCGCCTTCTCCTCCCCGCCCAACGACACCCTCACAACCTCAGTGGAGTACTCTGAGAGGTACCTACCAGAAAGCTCCGAGTGTGTGGAGGAGTAAACCACCCGCCCAACAAGGTATGGGAGAAGCGTGTGCAGACCGTCCTCCCGCTCATAGGTGGCGGTGAGCCCCAACCTATACTCCGCCGCGCTCAAGCGCGCTATCTTCGCGTAAACCTGGGCTGGTAGGTGGTGCACCTCATCGAACACAAGCAGCCTGAAGCGGTTACCAAGCTCTCCCGCACGTATCGCAGCCGAATCATAAGTCGAAACAGTCACACCCGCCACACTATTCATGCCACCGCCCAAGTAGCCCACCTCCGCCCCCTGAGCTTCAAGCTGTCCACCCCACTGCTTGAGTAGGTCGATGGTGGGAACAACCACGAGCGCTGGCACACTTGTCTCGGAGATCGCGTGGATGGCTACAGCGGTCTTACCAGCCCCCGTGGGTAAGACAATGATTCCCCTACGCTCAGCTGCCAACCACGCGTCATACGCCCGCAACTGATAATCCCTTAAAGCGTACTTGGAGGTGAACGGCCTAAACTCGAGGGGTTCAAACACCCTCTCACTCAAGCGCACACCACGACTCAAAAGGTAGTTTTTAACTTCGCTATAGTGGATGGCTTCACAAGTGTAAGCCCCAAGAACGCCGTCCCACTTAGCGTAGGGTGGGCTGAACTCCACGCCACGAATCAGTAGGCGGCCACCATCGTAAACAAGGCTCGCATCCATCGGCGCACTCAACTATTTATGTGCAAAGCAGTACATAAATCATTGTGTAACAAGTGTGTTTTAAAGTGGGCGGTGGATGAAGCCGCACACAAGCCACATCGTTATCCCTGTGCCCTACGTCTTCCACAATATGGGTTATATATGGGAAAAATTCCGTTTGTTTGCGGTTGAATTTCTACTACATTTGATTTGAAGCCAGAAAAGGCTGATATATATGGGGTGCGTTCAATCTTTGTGATAACATGGTCAACATACCCGAGGAGGAGGCAAGGGTTTACGCCCAGAGAACCAAGCGCTCAAAGCAGCTCTATGAAGCAAACAGCAGGCTGACACCCTACGGCGTGCACAGCAACTATAGGTTTGTGGACCCATACCCACTCTATGTTTCACGCGCACGCGCAGATAGGGTGTGGGATGTTGATGGAAACGAGTACCTCGACTTCAACATGGGTTTCGGTGTACTTGTAAGCGGCCACGCCCACCCCACACTTGTTTCGGCTATGAGGGATGCCATAGGTGAGGGCACAATATACGGCTTTGAAAGTGAAGACGCGTACAAGCTTGGAGACATCCTAACCAAACGTTTCGGGCTGGATATGGTGAGATTCTCAACAACGGGGCTTGAGGGCACACACCACGCTGTGAGGATAGCGCGCGCTTACACTTCGAGGAAAAAGGTGTTAAAGTTTGAGGGGTGCTACCACGGATCCCACGACACACTCCTTGTGAGTGTGAAGCCAAGCGCGGATAAGGCGGGCGACCCACGCAGACCCAACAGGGTGCCAGCATCCCAAGGCATACCACGGGAGGTTGTGGACAACACGCTCGTCGCACCGTTCAACGACCTCGAGGCCACACAGAGGATAGTTGAGGAGAATAGCGGGGAGGTGGCAGCCATAATACTCGAACCCATCCCCATGAACATGGGCTTCATACCACCAAAGAAGGGCTTCCTAGAAGGCCTCAGAAAACTGTGCGACAGGGAAGGGTGCGTACTCATATTCGACGAAGTCAAAACCTCAGGCAAATTCTACTCTGGCGCAGCAGGCTACTTCGGCATCAAACCAGACCTAATGGTGCTAGGTAAAGCCATAGCGGGAGGCTACCCCCTAAGCGTCGTGGGTGGCAGGAAGGAGGTTATGAGCACAATAGTGCCAGGCAAAGTGTCCCACGCGGGCACATTCAACTCTAACCCCCTATCCGTTAAGGCTGGGATCACCACCATGAGCCAAATACTCACAGAGCAAGCATACTCTCAGGCGTACAGGCTTGGGGATGAGCTCGCAGCCGGCTACAGCGACCTACTCTCCGAGCACAAGATAAACGCCTACGTGGAGTGGATTGGTCTTAGCGGCGCGGTGTTCTTCGGCGGTATGAAGGTTGAGAATTGGAGGGACTTCCTCAAGTGTGATGTGGGCGCTTGGTGGACTTATTATATGGGCATGCTCAACAGGGGTGTGATACCTGGGGGCACAGGCCCAGACGAGCAGTGGACGATCTCCGTGCAGCACACCGAGGACTCCGTGAGGAGACACCTCGAAGCGCTGGACGAGGTGCTCGCCAAACTCAGAGACGCCAAACTCTCAATGGACCTCGTCGAAGCAATATGAATAGGAACGCGAACCAAGCGTGGAGGTGGTGAAAATAAGGGTAGCAGTCATCGGCGCAGCGGGGCTTGTGGCAAGGGCTACCATAGCAGACCTGCGTAGCTCCAACGTGGAGGTGCTCGGCGTAGACATAAGGAAGCCCGCTCTCAACGTAGAGTATGTTTACGGCGACCTGAGCAAACCGGGTGAGGTGGCCTCAATCATTAAGGGGTGCGACTACGCCATAAACGCCGCCCAATACTACTTTAACCTAAACGCCATGCGCGCCTGCCTTAAGGCCGGGGTGAACTACGTGGACCTCGGCGGCCTATTCTGGATGACCAGAAAACAGTTGAGGTTGAACGCCGAATTCGAGCGTGAGGGGCTCACGGCGCTCGTGGGCATGGGCGCCGAGCCCGGAATAACAAATGTGGCCGCAGCACACCTCCACCGTGTTGGGGGTGTACCCGAACGTATCGCCATAAGAAACGCGTGGAGAAACCTCTCCGACGAGTTCAGGGTTAACTGGAGCATAGACACCCAGATGGACGAGCTATCCATGAAGGCGCCCGTATACAAGGGTGGTAAATACGTGTACTACCCGCCGTGCGCGCTCTCAGAGGACACAGAGTTCAGGCAGCCTGTGGGTAGGTTTAAAACCTACCTCACAATACACAGTGAGCTAGCCACCTTCCCCCAATCCTTCCCCGGTGTGGCCCAAGTGGACTGGATGGAGGGTGGAACAGGCTTCGAAGAGGCCCAACTCCTCGCAAAACTCGGCTTCGCGGACAGGCAGGAGGTGCGTGGGGTGACACCGCGAAGATACCTCCAAGAGCTACTCGCCAAAAAGGGTTTGGTGGGCTATGCTAACACGGAGCCGAAGGAGTGGGAGTCGGCCAAAGTGGTCTTCAACTGGGGTAACAAAACCTCTGAGGTAGAAGTGGTGATACCCCCAAAACCAGAGCTCGGAGTGGACGCAACCGAGTATGGTGCGGGTGTACCATCAAGCATAGCCGTCCAGCTCGGCGTCAAAAAGCGTGGAGTCATACCACCAGAGGCCGCGGTCGAGCCAGACGGCTTTTTCACACAGCTAAAGAAGAGGGGCTTCCAAGTGTACTACTCCGAGACGCGCAGCCTATAGCCACGAAGACTCACAACGCGAATCTGTGCACACTCTGGCCACACATGCGGAATAGCTTAATATGGGCGCTTAGCGCTTCTTGTGTGGTGCCCAATTGGTTGGTAGTAGGAGGGTGATCTTCGGGGTCTCCTCGGTGGGCCTCGGCCACGTGAAGAGGAGTCTGAGCGTTGCGCGCGAACTAGTGAAGCTCAGACCCAACACGAGTGTGGAATGGGTGTGCGCCCAGCCAGCGCTCACCTACCTTGAATCCACCGGTGAAAGGGTGCTGCCGGAGTCGCACGCGATGAACACACTCAGCCAAGCCTTTGAGGAGAAGAGTGTTGGGGGACGCGTGGACTCGCTTGAGGCGGTGAGACAAGCCTACAACCTCGCCAAACACAACTATCAAGTGGTTAGCGCCACCCTCGCACACTACGACCTACTCGTCCAAGACGAGTTCCTCGAAACACTCCTCGCCCACCGCTGGGAGCCGAGGCCACACCTACCACAGAGGAGGGCTGCGATCACCGACTTCGTGGACGTTGGCTACAGCGGGCTCAACCCCATACGCCGCTTGCTCGCCGCCTACGCTGGCAGAATGCTGAGGCAAAGCCTCCTTGCTAATGATGCGCGCATCTTCGCGGACAGCCTAGAGTGCGCGCCAAGAAACCTAAGAGGGTGGGTTCAAACCAACTTCCTGGTCACAGGGCCCATCACGGCGTTGGGTGACGGGGGCTCTGGTGAAATTAGGAGGCGGCTGCTTGAAGCGTCCGCTAAACAGCGTTTAATCTGCTTTACAATTGGGGGCACAGCAGTGGGAAAACACATACTCGACTTCGCGTGGCGTAACAGATCCGAATTATCAGAGAAGCTTGACGCCCTCCTCCTATTCCTCACAGGGCCAAGGGTTGACCCACAAGCCTACTCTACAGATGAGGCCCACGTTGTTGCAGTGGGCTTCACAAGCCGGGCGGAAGCCTATTTCCAGGCTTCGGACTGTGTTGTCACACAGGCTGGGGCGTCAACACTCAACGAACTCGAAGCGCTCGGCAAACCCACGGTGTGTATACCCATCGAGGGCCACTGGGAGCAGGAGAGGAACGCCGAAAGGTTCAAAGTTAGGGATAACTATACGGTTGTACGGCCCACACAACTAAACACACCAACACTTATCCAAGCAATCAAACGAGCAGTCGAAGCACCACCACCCCCACTCAAGAGCCATGTGGGAGCCGCGCGCCTAGCGGCGAAGAGTCTAGCCTCCCTCCTCGACTAGCGCAAAGTTTAATTCCCAACTCGGCGGGCTAATAGTGGTGATATCACAATTGGAGCTTAAGGCCATACACGTGGTCTACGCCAACTGGTGCCCCCACTGTATGCCCACCACGGTGGAGGCCATGAAGAAGGCCGCGCAGACGCTTGGCGTACCCATCAAGCTGTATGACATAGACACAGACGCTGTGAGGGAGGCGGACAAACTGGTGGCGGAGCACGGCGACTGGTGTGAGGATTACCTTATACCCCAAGTCTTCTTCGAGTACCCCGACGGCAAAATAGAGCACGTGTTAACAGGCTACTCAGAGGATGTGAAACTCACCGCAAAGGGCGTAGCCAACCTCCTAACCAAACTTGGAGTGCAACCCTAAACCAAACACTGGGAGAGAGAAAACACTACGCTTGGGCGGACGCGCAGACGGGGCACACGCTCACCTTCGAAGAGACGGGCTGCTGGAAGAGTGAGTCGCACCGCGAACACATGAATACGGCAAGCCTGTTGGGGTCATCACTCTTCGACCTCCTATAGTTTTGAGTCCAGTAGTGCTCCCTGACCACTGGCACGTGGGCTTCTCCTCCAAGCCCCAGATCCCAGTTGTAACGTGTTGCCACACGCACATCCTCCAATCTAATGTCCAAACCGCCACCCAGAAGCCCTTTAAGGTAGGATGTGAACCCCTCTACATCCCGCTTAGGAGAGTAGCGCACAACCCTTGAAACATAACCCTGAGGGCAAACATAGCAACCCACTAAGCCGTCCTCATCCTCCCTAATCACCCTGAGCCGCGCCACGTCTTCACAGTGGCCATAACACCTTGGAGAGCCAGACAGAGTGTTCAGAACCAGCGACTCAAACAAGTAATCCATAACACAGTGGATAACACGCCAAAATATGAATTTATCAGTGCGCCTTGAGGCGTGCCAATAACCCAAAACAACCCGTAGTGCACGTCACGCCAGAGGATCCCATTGGAGAGAGCTAAGATACACCAATATTGTGGGGGTGGTGTGTGCCAAGAGATTCTCCGATGGTGTGAACAATGCGCGTTTGGTCGAGCACACTGGGTGGGAGGGGTTGGTGCGCCTCGTACCTTTTAAACGTTCCAACTAAAAATTAAAGATGTAGGTTTTTAATATTTGATATACATATTATGCGTTTAATTTTTTATATGTTTAATACCAAGGCGGTCAAACCTAATGGTGCCACCCATGAAAAAACCCTTACCACTAAGCGTCCACCACATTTTACTGTTGACCGCCTCACCCACACATTTTGACGGCCATATAGCCGAGATGTTTCGGTCAAACAACGCCCAATTCGAACAGCGAAACACCACCACACACCACGATATTTGGGCGCACCCACAATCCGCAACCCCTATTGGACGAAGAACGTGAATCCCCAATTGTCGCCAAACACACACCATATCTTCCACTCCTCACACTAACACCTAGCCGGGGTGCACCATTTGAAGATTGTTTTTTACGGTCTAAGCCTAGGGCCACCATGGGTTGAAGGCTTGAGAAACACTGTGAGAAGCCTTAGCAAACGCCTTGTTGAAAAAGGCTTTGAGGTCAGCGTGCTCACTAAGAGCCCAAGGCAGGAAGTGTTTGAGGGTGTAAGGTATGTGGGTTTAAACATTGGGGGCGAAGCGTATTCGGAGAACGCCCCCACCACCCTCGCAGCAATAGCGCGCTGGATTTGGCTTAACTCAGCTTCCTTCGATATTGTTCACGGCCACAGTAGCTTCCCACTAATCGCCCTACCAGGAATCCTAGCGAAGACCACGTGTGTGTTCACGCTCTATTCACCCCTCGACGCAGCTGGAAGATTCATCGGAG
>JAVZKQ010000013.1:0-35558 GCA_038884175.1 Thermoprotei archaeon
CCCTTAAAATAATGGATCTTGTTCAGGCGGGTGTAAAATATAAGGTTCTGCTTGCGACGTGGCACGCTTGGCTTAACAATAAGTTTGGGGGTGATATGGAAATGATCCGTCTTGCCGCAAAGTATTTTATTGAGGGGTGGACTTCTCTGGGTGTTGACCCTTCGGCCGTAGAATATGTGATGGCGGATGAGTTGGTTTCCGAAAGCGGGTATTGGGAGACGCTGCTACGGGTTGCTAACAGAGTCACGTTGAACCACGTAGTGCGAGCGCTGCCCATCATGGGTAGAAGCCAAAACGAGACGTTAAGGTTCGGCGCCTACATTTACCCAATGATGCAGGTAACCGACATATTCATGCTGGGCGCGGACATAGCCCAGTTGGGTATGGATCAGAGGAAAGCGAACATGCTAGCCAAGGAGGTTGGACCTACGCTTGGCTTGTGGTCGCCAGTGGCAGTACACCACCACCTACTTGCTGGCCTGACTGGTCCAAGAAAGATGGGTATGGATGAGGATGAGAAGTTGGACACACAAATATCATCCAAGATGTCCAAATCTAAACCAGACAGTGCGATCTTTATCCACGACACGCCGGAGACCATACGCTCAAAAATACGTAAGGCGTATTGCCCCGAAAGGGTCGTCGAGAACAACCCAATCGTGGACTATGTTCAACACCTAATTCTTCGAGACGACAGACAAACGCTCCAGGTGGACAGGCCAGCGCATAAGGGGGGACCAATAGAGGTTACGTGGCCAGAGCTCAAAGCCCTCTACCTGGAGGGTAAAATCCACCCCTTAGACCTTAAGGAAGCGGTCGCGGACGTCCTAATAAGGATGCTAGAGCCTGCGCGTAGACACTTCGCACACAAAGAGGAGCTGATTGAAAAGCTCTCTTCAGCGTTATAGGCTTCAACACACATCAATCGAGTAGGCTTTTTGAGCCAAAAGTGTACGGAGAGGTTTAAGTATCTCTTCTATACTAATTTCAGCTGTAAGATGAAACAGACAGAAATATTAGAGGTTGTTTTGGCTTTCCTCGCGTTTGTACCACTAGGCGCATCCGTACTCTACGCGAGGGCGCACGATAGGACTACGCCACCTTTCGAGTTGAATGTAGCCCTTTTCACAGTGTTTATCATAGTAGCGTTGGGTATCCTCTTCGCTGAGCGGAGGGGCATCCTCAAATCATGAACCTTTCACTATTCCTCTTGTGGCCATGACTGAGGCGCTCGACGGGCCGCTTAGAGTGTTGACATGCATGAATGGACTATACACACTTCTAATAGAAGCGAATGTTTTAATGCGTCCACAAACAACCCCCCACTTTAAGCGGCGAATAAGTTCGGGGTTTAACCCTACTCTAGCGGTCACCCGATATCTATCCCGCCCATTGCGTGGGTCCAAATCCTAATATTTTGGGGGTGAGCCTCCTATTTGAGGCACGACGCATAGAGCTGAAGAGTTATCTATATTACTAAGCCTTCTACAAAGAGGCAGCATTGTTATTGAGCGTGATCTTAACGGGGAGCTACCTGGGGTATCGGTACACACAGATCTGAATGGTCGAAGGGTTATTGTTGTTCAAAATAAGTGTGAGCTAGCGGTCGAAGCAGTTAGACGCGGCTGCAGTGTGGATGCAGTTGTGGGTAACCTTGAGTGGCGGGATTTCGAGGTGTTTGTTTCCCGAGCATTCGAGTCTTTCGGCTACGATGTTAAGCACGATTTCAGGTTTAAATATAGAGGTGTGCGACGGCAGGTGGATGTAGTGGCCACCCAAGGTAGACGTGTGTTCTCAGTTGATTGCAAACACTGGTCGAAGACGCGGGGTTTGGGTGCGCCCGCTCAAAGACAAGTAGAAAGGAGCGCCCTTCTCGCCGAATACCTCGAAGATAAGGAGGTCTACCCCATGATAGTAACACTTGGGTTCAACGGCTATATTGAAGATGTACCAATCGTGGCATCTTATTCACTGAGGGACTTTTTGCTTAACCTCGACCAATACATAGACACACTCAGAGTTTTGCACTAGTCGCCGATAATGCTCAAAGCGGCCGCAAGGGCGCCATTCCTCGCCGACCTCTTATCCTCTGAAAAGCCCACTATTATTGTGTCACCATCCTCGAATTTAAAACGGGTCTTCAGCTCCTTCCAAAACCCGCTTGGCTGGGTTTTCTCATAGGATATGTTTTCACCTGCAAAATAGAACTCCCCCTGCTTATAGCTGAGTATTAGTGCCCCATTAGCCCCTGCCTTAACTGAAGCATCTCTCATACCAACAGCGTTAACGGCTTGTTGACTCACACCTCTCACACAGACAAGGAAACACTCTTTACCCAGCGTCTTATCCCAACACCTAAATCCTGCTCTGAACACCACTTTTTTAACTAGCTCGGTGTAAAGGGAAACACCTTTGGCTGATAAGACGCAGCCTCGTCTGTCCACCCTAATATACCCTTTACCTTTAAGCCTTGAAATAAGGGTTCTTACAGCTCCGGGGCCGAGCATTAATTCGACTCCGAGTTTGCCTCTGCCAATGCTTCCCTTCTCACCCAACAGGAGAATGCATTCAACCATATCAAAAGCATTAAATGTAGCTGCTGGACCACGTACTCGCACCCCACGTAATAGTGAGTTCAACATTCTGTGTTTAGCAACACCGCTAAACATATAACGATTACTTTTTCGCAAAGTTGGTATAATATAGTTTAACGCCCAACTACTCTCATCTTAAGTGCACAAGTGTAGCAGACTGCTCATATATATTGATATAGTTGCAATGCTTAGTTGACCGACCCCTACAGGTCACGCTTTAACTAGATGTATTCCCCAACATGGCCTTCTTTAAGGCTAGTTTCTTAAGGGCCAAACCAACGCCAAACGCCCCAATCGCTCCGCTCCCCGCATACACGGACATGCGGTTTTCGAGCACTTGGTGGGCGTGCGTCCATACGGGCACATGAGCCAAAGCGGTCCGAAGACCTGGCGGCGTACTTTTCGACGCTGCTAGCAACACTACTTTTTGCGCAGTCCAACCTAAAACCTGCATAATTGCAACCAGATGAGTCATTTTTCTCTTGGATTATATGCATATTGCGGATTTAATGCTTTGGTGTTTTAAGCGGTTTCAACAAATTTGAAAGGGTATTTAACAACGTTACCGCTCAGGTTTTGACATCTTGTAATACGTTTAATCGTAACGTTTTTATTATGTTGGATAAGCCATCCAATAATGCTCGCTTCTTCTAGGAAAATCGCCCTAATCACTCTACTCACAGCTGTAAGTGTTGCCACTGATTATTTGTTGGTCAGTGTCCCAAACGTCAAACTCATGGATGCTCTAGTATTTTTGGGAGCCAATCTTTTTGGCTTCGGGGTGGGTGCATCGGTTGCTGTGTTAAGCTGGCTTGTGTACGGAACGATAAACCCCTATGGTTCAGCCACCCCAGGCCTACTGTTTGTGCTTATGGGTGGTGAGGTGATATACGCCTTGGCGGGTTGGGTGGTGCGCAGGCTCAATTGGGAGGTGGGTTCTATGGTTGGTGGGCGTATCCTATTAGGCTTTGTCGGCTTTGTTTGTGCAGCGGTGTACGACTTTGTGACAAACGTGTACACTGGGATATACTTTTATGCCGGCTCTCTTTTACACCGTATTATTTACTCGCTTATTATGGGTATACCCTTTTCATTAATCCACGAGGTGTCCGACTTTTTCGTGTTTATGTTTGTTGTGCCTGTGCTTATGTCTGCTTTCACAAGGATCGGTTTGGAGGCGAGGGTGAAAAATGTCGCAACCCACTAGCAACAGGAAAAACAGCGTATGGATGCCTGTAGCCCTGGTTTTTATAGTGCTCACAGTGGTTTTAGGCAGCCTGTCAGCCTACCTCTACACCCAGAACGCCTCGCTTAAAGAACAAGTAACAAGCCTGAATACACCCATTAAGGTGAGCTTGGGTTTGGGAAACTATAAGAACAAGGAGATCAAGTGGTATAACATGAGTGTAAGGGAGGGCTATAACCTATATCAGGCCATGGTAGAAGCTGGTTGGAAGGTTAACTATACCAATTACGGTATTGAGGGTTATTTTATTACGGGGATAAACGGCTTGAGTAATAACAACACTGCTAATATCTATTGGACGTATTGGGTATATGTTGGTGGCACTCAAAACTGTTGGTCCGAGGGACCCAGCGCTGCGAACACATACTATCTTCTACCAAATGAAACCGTGGTGTGGTACTATTCACCCTTCAACGGGACAACAAGTGCGCCCCCACCGTGCTAGCCCCTCAGGATCCTTATCCATAATGTATACTCACCAACCTGGTGTTCCACTGAGTTCTTAGCCGACTCGTCGAACTCAACGGTTTTAGCGAGGGTTTCCGCCATTATGTGCTCCGCATACTCATATATGACCTTCCTGAGTGCGGGGTCACTCACCCATAACCGTAGATCTATTTTCTCGTCGTACCTCAGGTTTAACTCTTTCCGTGTGAGCTGTATTCTGCGCACAACTTCCCTCATAAGCCATTCTTTCTCCATTTCCTCGTCGACCTCTGTGCTGAGGAAGACGTGAACACCATCCCTCCCATAGTGGACGTATCCGGGTTGGGCGCCGACAAGCAACTCTAACTCGTCCTGTGTGAGCTTAACCTCTACCCCGTCCACACTAAGGTTCGCGCTCCCATTATCAGATAGTTGGATTGCTAATTCCTCCTTGTTTTCCTCGACAAGCTCCAAAACCCTTTTGGCCTTTGATTTAAATCTTTTACCTATTTCGCCCGCCTTGGGCTTAACAGCATACTTAATATAGCCTTTGAGGCTGGTTAGGCGTTTGAGCTCCTTAACATTCACTTCGTCCAGAACAAGCTCCATGTTTTCTTGAACAGCCTGCCAAATCCTGTCCTCACAGAACACGAGCCCAAGCTTCAAGGGTATCCTTGTTTTGAGCTTTGCCTCGTTTCTAGCAGCCCTAAAAGCTTCGACAACCATTCTCGTGGCGGCAACCTGGGCGTGGGCTTCAGGGTCTTCGAAGCCTTTCAGCGGGTAGTCGCACAGGTGGACGCTCAAGGGGTCTCCTTTAAGCCTAAGCGTCTGATAGATCTTCTCTGCGGTAAAGGGTATTATGGGTGCGAGAAGCTTTGAGAGAATGAGCAAAACTTCATATAATGTTGAATACGCCGACCACTTGTCTTTGTCCTTCTCCTCCTTCCAGAATCTGCGCCTAGACCTTCGAATATACCATTGGCTCAGGTCTTCCACTACGAATCTCTCTATGGCTATCACAGCCCTGTTAACCTCGAAGGAGTCAAGCGAGCGGGTGACGCTGTCGACAAGGTTAGAGAGATCTGTAAGGAGCCACCTATCTAGGGTGGGCCTTTCTTTTTCGGGGACTATGTTGAGTTCTGGGTTGTACCCGTCGAGCTCTGCGTAGGTGAGGAAGAAGGTTATTGAGTTTTCTAGGATGTTGAAAAACCTTCTTTGAGCTTCAGCCACACCAGACTCACCGAACTTGATGGGCTCCCAAACAGGAGTCGATCCGAGAATGTGCCATCTGAAGGGATCTGCACCATAGCGCTCAAGGAGAAGCCAGGGATCCACATAATTCCTCTTACTCTTCGACATCTTTTCACCCTTCTCATTGAGTACCAACCCTATGACCACGCATTTTCTATAGGCTTTCTCGTTGAAGAGTAGTGTGCCTAAAACGTGGAGGCTGTAGAACCATCCGCGGGTTTGGTCCACACCCTCAGCGATGAAGTCCACAGGGTAGTTGGCTTTAAACTCCTCAATGTTCTCGAAGGGGTAGTGGAATCTAGCGAAACTCGCCGACCCTGAATCATACCACACGTCGATCACTTCGCTCACCCTCCTCATCTCTCCGCTGCAAACGTTGCAGCGTAGCACAAACTCGTCCACAAAAGGCTTATGGAGCTCCAATCGTTCGGGCTTCTTGACGGCCAACTCAACGAGCTCTTTTATACTTCCTATAGCAACCCTATTCCCACACTTAGAACACTCCCATATTGGTAGAGGTGTACCCCAATACCTGTTCCTACTCAGAGCCCAGTCAACTATCTCACGTAGGAATTCTCCAAACCTCCCATCACGTATGTGTGAAGGATACCACTCTATCTGTTGGTTCAGCTCTTCTATCCTAGCTTTTTGAGCCGTTGTCCTGATAAACCAAGTTGGCCAAGCATAGTATAGTAGCGGTGAACCACACCTCCAACAGAAGGGGTAGGTGTGCTTTATGCGTTCAGCCTTCAATAGCAGGCCTCGGCGTTTAAGGTCCGCTATAATCAATTGGTCCGCATCTTTAACAAATAAGCCTTTTAGCCATTCGACATCGGATGTGAACCTACCTTTTGAGTCCACCGGTTGGAAGAATGCAAGGCCGTTTTTCTTACACACCCCATAGTCTTCTTCTCCGAATGCTGGAGCCATATGCAGGATCCCTGTGCCGTCCTCAACCGAAACATTCTCATAACCCACAACACGATATTTCTCTCCATCACCCCTCACATAATCATAAGGAGGCGTGTAGTGTGCGCCTATCAAATCAGAACCCTTATATAGTTTTATGGGGGCAACATCGCCGAATACTGCTTTAACTCTGTTCACAACACACAAGAGCCTCTCACCGTTCACCTCAACCAGCGCATAGTCGGCTGATGGGTTGACCGCTATCCCAACATTCGATGGAAGCGTCCAAGGTGTCGTGGTCCACACAACAAGCGTCTCTCCCTTATGGGGACCATCGCTTATCCTGAATTTTACATAAACCGATGGGTCGTCGGCTTCATCGTAACCCAAGGCTACCTCGTGGCTGCTGAGAGGAGTCTCATCTCTAGGGCAGTAGGGCACAACCTTAAAACCCTTATAGATAAGCCCCTTGTCGTACAATTGTTTGAGCGACCACCACACTGACTCTATGTATCTGTCTTTAAAAGTGATGTATGCGTTATCGAGGTCTAACCAGAACCCGATTCTTTCGGTAAGCCTTCGCCACTCAACTTCATACTTAAATACGTTTTTCTGGCACTCGTCAGCAAATCTGGATAGACCGAACGCTTCGATGTCCTCCTTAGACTTGAGACCTAACTCGGACTGCACCTCGAGCTCGACTGGGAGCCCATGTGTGTCCCAGCCAGCCACGCGTGGGGTATGGTAGCCCCGCATGGTAGCATATCTGAGGACCAGATCCTTAAACATCCGAGTTCTTATATGGCCATGGTGCGGTAAGCCGTTGGCTGTCGGCGGTCCTTCAAGGAACCTGAAAAGCGGCCTACCGCGCCTAGCATCAACGCTTTTTTCGAACACCCCATATTCCTTCCAAAAGTTGAGCACTTCGACCTCAGAGCTAGGCCCAAACAGGGTTCTAGATGGTTTCCTAAACATAGTGGTACCACTCTGAGTCTGGCCTTCCATACGTGTAACGCTGCACTCTAAATTCTTAGTGGATTTCACGGTCCCCGGCCATGCCAGACCCACATGGAATCATTGCCGGGATTATTTAAGAGCATCACCTTTTTAGCGTAGCTTACGTCTGAATCAATTGAAGACGGTATAGGCGGCTTAAGTGGCCCACTTATGCCGACTGGCGGAATCACGGCTAAGTTCGGTTTTATTAGACCAGTTTGAGTAATCTTAATGATGAAGTTTAAGCTTAAATTATTGGCGCCTTAAAGTGGTTTTTGTTGGTGTGTTCGTGTATTGATTGCCTACTGTGTGCGTCACGCTGAAACCGAGGCAAACGTGTCTAACTTATTCCCAACGCACGATACCAAGCTGACCCCACGTGGCTATAGACAGGCTGAGACTGTAGCTGAAAACCTAAGGAACATAGGGGTAGAGGCAATATACTCTAGTCCCACTTTAAGAACAATGGAAACCGCTAAAATCATAGCCAACACGCTTGGACTAAAAGTTAGTGTTGATGAAAGACTGCAGGAAATCAGTTTGGGGGGGCTTGCGGGTAGAAGCTACTTGGAGGTAAGATCCTCTGACCCTTCGTGGTACAAGGAGTATTTCACTGACCAGCAAAAATATGGTGTTGAAAAGTTTTCCCAAGTGATGCGTAGGATGTCCAGCCTCGTCGAAGAGCTCGCATCGGCTGGTAGGAGACGAGTGGTGCTCGTGACACATCTTGAGCCCATTAGAGCCCTTGTGGCAACTGCTCTTGGCGCCTACGGTGAGTGGATTCGACGCATAAGAATAAACAATGCGTCTATAACGATGTTTGAGTACGCATCTGGGGTGCTAAGGCTGTACTGTGTTAATTGGTTGCCACTCGATAAATACTTTGAAAATCTGGGTTTTTAATTCTGTGCTTAAAAGCGGAGTGGTAGATATTGAAGGTGGCTTATGTCTACATAGCCCCCGACATAAGGGGTGGGGTTGAGCGATTTATAATTGAAACTGAGAAGAGGCTTAGAGCATTTGGTTGCGACGTCAAGCTTTTCTGTAACAGATTCGACCCTTCGACCGCTTTCAAGGAGATTGTGGAAATGGACAAAACGGTTGTTCCACATCGGCTTGATTTCCTTGGAAGGTTTAGAATGTACTACTCTATGAAGGCTGTTAGGGCTGCGACCCTAAAGGCAGCTGAGTGGAAACCCGATATAATAATGCTTGGAGCAGGATTCCTGTGGACCAAATATATTCTGAGGGGGATAGCTATACCAGCTGTCTCGAGGATTCATGTGCCAGTCCCAGTAGAGCACGGACCAGTGAACCGTGCGTACAGGTGGCTAACACACCTACAGCAGATAGAGAAGGAATCTCTAATATACAAACCCATCTTGTGTAATAGTGAATTCACTAAGAGAATGATTTTAAAGCTTGAGCCAAACGCCAAAACATTCGTGGTGTACTCTGGTGTGGACACAGAGTTTTTTAAGCCCACGTGGCAGGATGATGGGTACCTTTACTTGAATGGGCGGTTCCAACACTATAAAAACCAGCTTTTGGCGATTAGGGCGCTTAAAGGTTCAAACTACCGTTTAATATTATCTGGCTATGCAAGGCGTGACTCGAAAGACGACGTCGGGTATTACGGGGAGATCCTGAGGGAAACGCGAGGGGCGCCGAACATTAGTATCGTGGAGAACCCTAGCATGGAGACCATTAGGAAGCTCTACCAAGCAGCCTCCGCTGTACTAGTCACAAGTGTAGGCGACCCGTTTCCACTGGTTAGCCTCGAAGCCATGGCTTGTGGTAAACCAGTGTTAGGCCTTAATTCGGGAGGGATACCTGAAGTGGTGGGGAGGGCTGGTGTGCTTTTTGAGAATGATCCAAGCGACCTAAGAGTTAAGGTTGACTCCATTATGGGTGATAGGGGGCTCAGGGTGGAACTCGGCAGGAAGGCTAGAAGTGTTGCGGAAGATTTCAGTTGGGATAGAACGGCGCGTGAGTTGTTCGAGATATTTAACCGCGAAATCGTGGAGCAGGGTGCATCAGCCTAGCTTTAGTATTTTACGTAGAGCTTCTGTGGCCTTGAGTCCAACACTTGAGTAGGTGTAGTTTTCCTCAACAAAGCGTTTTGCTTCTGCAACCTTTATTAGGAGCCAGTCTGGCTTATCCAGCGCTAGAATCACTTTCTCCGAGAAGTCGTCAACATCGAACATCCTAGCCTTAAGCGGGAAATCGTCGTAAACTTCAGTGTAGACCGGTAGGTCGTAAACCACTACTGGTAGGCCTGCGAGGAACGCTTCACCTGGGGTCAGGGCGAACCCCTCCGATTCGCTCGTACTAACATAGACATCCGATTGGCGCATAAGCCTGATCTTCTCCCCTTCGGCAAGTCTGCCCACAAATTTCACAGTGTCTAAACCAGTACTTTTTACGGCTTCAATCATTTTTATTCTCATTGTTCCATCGCCCACCCATACGAATTCGACCGGCCCCCTCTTTGAGCGCACCTTTTCTGCCACAGCCAAAAAATCGTATGGACGCTTACTTGGCTCCACTCTTGCAACAGTGATAACCCTCAACTAGCTCACCACGTTGCCGATTACATAGGCCGGACCATTATACCCCATTTTTCTAAGCCTCTTCATCGTTGTGTTACTTATACAAAAAACGCCATCCACAGTTTTGAGAGGAGTGTACAACGCGATCCAGCGTAGAATTGCGGTATATTTTCCAAACTTGGAAGAAGCTATTTGTTGTAGGTAATCGACGCCTAGAACGTCGTGTTGGAGCACAACCACCTTTCGCCTCAAAAACTTACTAAGCATCACTACCATATGTAGTGTGTAGCCTGAGTTTACCAAGATGATTTCTGACTGCAAAATCCGCTTTGGGAGCCGAAAAAAGAGGGTTAACACAAAGGCGATCGGGGCTATTATCCTTGCGCGTGGAATCTTGACCCGTTCAACCCTTGCGGGTGCAGGATCAACAAACCCTTCCGTGGCGCCGGTGCTGCTAATTACAACTACGCTGTTACCAACACAGGCGAGTGCTTTCATTAGCTTAATGAAGGCCAATCTACCACCCGCTAGAAACATTGTGTCTTCGGTTACACCCAAAATCTTCACTCAACATCAACATAAGTTGTGCAACCACCCAGATATGAGTTGTTTTGTGAGTTGGCGTATATCGCCTTTACACGCAAATTTTCCTAATGCACAAGTAGACAACTAAGCTTTACTATAAAACACACACATCAAAACCAAATTAAATCATATAAGGGCGTTTTACAACCAACCAACGTTCCGCAGTGCTATGGATTTGATCAACTAATACTTGCGTTGTGATTCAGGTTTATATATAGCAATATATATATACTGGCATTTACCAACCTATTGCTGTAGAATTGGTTAACAACAATGTGTAGCTTGGTTTTAGGTGGAAGTTGGAAAGTCCACAACTATCGAGGATTAAGAGAACGGTGGATATGCCAAATATGTCACCATCGCGCTGTACGCCTAGGCGGGCTTGCGGAAATGGAAGCAAAGCTACTAACAGCTCGGATCCATCTACACCATGCATTCATATGATACAAAGCTGTGACCTAAAATCACTAACACTTGTTTGGGTAGTGTTGTTACTTCATCTCGCAATGATAACTAATAAATTATAAATAATTTGGGAGAGTTTATAGCGTATATAAAACCAGTACATGCGGCCATATTTTCTTTTAAGCATCCCTCTTGCAAACTGAGCGCGAGCGGTAGCATTAAGCATTCGACGAGTTCTAAGATCAATGGTTTTGCTTAAGTCGTGACGCTGATGATGGGAGAAAATAACCCAAGGCACCACATCTATACCGCTGTAATAATATATTAAACCAAGAGTTGTTTCATCAGTAATATGGTATCTTACATCTGGCTCAATTTTTAATAGGGAGTTCTCAACATCCACAATCACATGGGTGTCTAATTTTTCTAGCAATTGTCTGTCTAGCTTAACAGCTTGTTTTGGGCCGAGGAAAAAGATCCCTTTCCATGTACCGATCACACGGTAGCCATATACGCTGATTTTCGACCCCCACAGTTCTAACTTGCTCAATAGGATACTTCTCGAAAGGAATTTTTTAAGTGTAGTACATTCATAGTCCAAAACAGTATAGTATGAGTAACCAGCCTTGGATAAGGCATCATCGAGCTCACGGAATCCTTGTTCGAGGATATTGTCGCTGTCCACCACAAGTGCATTCGACGATTCGGACTTCATGTCTTTTAATATTTGTATGAAACACAGATTTCTATCCTTCCAATTTCCAGTTCTCAGCTGCACACCATTAGGAAAAATTTGTTCAAGCATATTTTTTTGAGCTTCTTCGAAAACATTGTCAACATACACGATTGATCTATTAGGTTTTAAATTAGCCATATTCTGAGCGAAGTACTTCTTTATTTCATGTACTCTATAAAACGGCACATATGTTATTAGGGTATCAATCATAGAGTATCAACCATGTGATAGACGCACAACGAGTCTTTTATTGATTATCATATTAAGGCCAACCAATTTTGTTGGCGATATTGCGGGTTATCAAAACACAGAGTTACTGTTGTAATTGAATTAGGCAGATTTCAAAAATCGCAGGCTATATGTGCTAATCAATAAATATAGTATTATGGACAAAACACTTTAGAAAATTTAGCACCAAGTAAATGGCATTATGTATAACTTGAAGTCGAGGTGCAATCTTCGTTGAAACCGATCTTACGTGCGAGCAGATTCCAAAAAATTTTTAGATCATAGGTTCTTAAGATTTAAAATGACTCATTTGAGACAAATATTATATCAAATCACAGCGTTAGCTAGTAAATAGTTTTTGAGGCGAACTAGACCTGTATAGAGGTCGTATTCTGGGTAATAACCTAGTTCCACACTGCTTTTTGCAATATTCGCTATGCGGCTTGGTGTATCGCCTTGCCTCTTAGGTCTGTGGACTATGTTAGGCTTGACACCCACCACTTTGCCTACTAGGTCTACGAGGCTGTTTGTGGTTGTACCAATTCCTGTTCCCACATTGTACTCGCCCGAAACATCCTTCTCCAGGCTTAATATTATGGCTTTTACTACGTCGCCTACGTATACATAGTCCCTAACATCACAGCCGTCGCCGAACACCTCAACCTCTTCACCCCTCATCACTTTAAGAATAAAGTTTGTGACCGCTCCCGAATAACTACTCTTTTCACGCCTCGGGCCATAAACATTGAAGAGTCTGAGAATAACGGTGTTTAAACCATACACTCTTCGGAAGGTCTTTGCGTATATTTCGGCGCACACCTTGGTCGCTGCGTAGGGGGATTCGGGGCCATATGGCGCATCTTCGCTTATCGGACCCGTTATTTCCGATTTGTACACGGAACCCGAGGAGGTGAACACGAATTTTTTAACTTCGTGTTTGACACACGCATGGAGCAAATTTAGGGTGCCGGTGGTGTTCACGTCGTGGTAGCTCAATGGATCCTCAACTGACTTGGCGAGATTTCCTTTCGCAGCAAGGTTTACCACTGCGTCAATACCCTTAATCGCCCCGACGATTTTTGCCATATCCAGTATGGATCCACGGATCAGTTCGAAATTCTTGGCACCAGCGTGACCCGCTAGGTTTTCGGGTTTCCCAGAAGAAAAGTCGTCTAACACTTTAACCGCATAGCCACGCTCTAATAGTGTATCGACCAAGTTGCTTCCAATGAACCCCGCGCCCCCCGCCACAAGAATGTTCAAACCCAATACTCCTCCATTCAAACCCTGCAAGAGAAAACTCGAAACCTAAGAATAAGGTTGTCTACAAGCTCCATATGATAACAAAAAATCGCTTCAAATATTATACAGATATATAATGATCGATGAGAATCGCTTGCTAGTGTGGGCTTAAGTAGTAATCCAAACAGCGTTTTAAATTAAACATGTATTACACTTTGTGTTACCATCAACACTTCGATAGCCTTAATTGTAGTCTCACTTTAAAGTTGGTTTGTTGGCATGCCCGGTAAGAAGCTTGAGAAAAAGAGGCAAAAGCAGTCTGTAAAGGCTAGGAAGAAGAGGACTATTTATCTGAGTGTTGGCGTGGCCGTAGTGCTCGTCTTAATTATAGCTGTCTACTACGGTACGAATTATTTATCTGGCTCCTCCCCAAACATAAGCGCGTATATTGGACAGCCGATTAGCACAAGTTTCTACTCTGAGCTGCAGTCACTATCTCAGAGCACATATGGGGGCCCGCTTCCTTCTATGTCGCTTTTCCAGCCATATAATGGTACACCTTGGTATAGTGGTGGCAAACCCATAATAGTGTTTATAGGGGCGGAGTACTGCCCGTTTTGTGCAGCCACGAGGTGGCCCCTCATATTGGCGCTTTTGCGTTTTGGGAATTTCTCGGGTTTGGAGTATATGGTTTCGGCTCCACCCGTGAACGAGACATATTATAATGTGCCAACATTCACTTTTCTACACGCCTACTATACCAGTCCATATATTGTGTTTCAGGCTTACGAGGTTCAAAACAGGAATTACGGGTTGATAGCAGAGCCTCCATCGAACTACTCCCAAGTATGGAGCCAGTTCGGCAACGGATACCCATTCATAGATTTTGCCAACTCATTTGTGCTCCCATCTTCACCATTTGTGCCTCAGACGTGGCACAACTATAATTGGACACAGATAGCTGGATTCATAGAGTCCAACACATCGATAGGCGTGGGTATCAGGGAGTACACCAACGCCATTACCGCGGTGATCTGTAAACTGGATGGAAATATGCCTGCGGGCGTGTGCAACCAGCAACCAATACCCACACTAGAAGGCGAGCTTGGTTCGGGTGGAGCTCACTCACCTCTCAATGAAAGCTTCGCCACGGGGTATCCGAGCACAACCACTGTTACGTGGACGGCTGTGCAATACACGCAGATTGAGTGGATAAGGAAGATCTCTGTGAATATAAGGTAACCCACGAACACGAACCCGAGAACCCAAAACGGCAGCAAAACCGTCTTTAAATCAGCATATATGAGCGCTGCTATAACTATGAACCAGAGCGCTCCAAGAAGTGCCACGGGTATTCCAAATATATGACTGTACACACTGGTTGTCACCTTGGTACAGTTGATGATGCTTGTGGAGGGGCAGCTCAGCGGTATATGAGCATCAAACGACTGGGCCGTAAGATATACCGAAACACCCAAGCCAATAATGCTTAAAAGCAAAGCCAATAGTTTTGTTTTGTCCATAGGTCGATTCAATACAAATAGGTGTGTGTGCTTTATTTGTTTCGCGTTCTCAACCACGCTCGTGTACAAGTAGTTTTGAGTACTTTGTGATGGCTGCTAGAATATGGCCCACTATTGGAACATCTTTTAAGGAGTGGGATATGAGGTCAAGATCCTCTTTACTCACACCTCTCATCAGTGGCAACACGGTAGAATATATTACGATATAAGCGCTGAGTACGAGCGCTAACTGTGCAAGGCCGATCAAGCCGTGGTGGAAGATTTTTTGAGGTATATATATAAGCGGCAAGACTGATACTGCACCTGATAGATACACCTTAGCAAGCTTGGTTCTAGGAAGCCTAACACTGAAGCCTTTCACCACAAATATATGCATCACAGCTGTTGTAACAACCGTGGAAATGGTGGTTGCTAGGGCCACACCGAAAACACTAAACCTTAGAGCCAAGCCGAATGACGCGGATAATAGGAGGGCGGCTGAGACTGCGGCTGAGTAGGCGTTGAGTCTAGTGTTGTTGAGCCCCCCGAAAAGTGGGGCTTGGGTCTGCCCCCCCAAACCCACCGAGAGATAGCCCAAGGCAAATATGGATAGTAGGAGGAAATATTTGATGTAGGCTGAACCGTAGAGGACTGTGACGATGGGTTTCGCCATGAGAGCAACTATAACGCTTACAGGGACAATCAGTATTGTGGCTATCCTAGTTGCACTCACATAGGATGAGCCAACCCTAGCCGTGTTGTTCTGCGCCGAAACCTCGGAGAAGGCTACACCTGCCATGGTGCTCAGGGGGTATGTGACTATGCTGATAAGTGTAGCTAGATTCTGTGTTGCGGTGAAGGCCCCCACAGCGGCGGCGCTTGCGAAAGTTGCTAGGATAACCAGTTGGATCTGTCTTGATAAACCGTTGAGTATGTTTGCGGCGTATAGTGGCAAACCGAAGGAGACAACAGTCCTAAAGGTTTTCGCTTCGAATTTGAATCTCCTCGTCTGGGTGACCTTAAACAACCAGAAAACACCCGCCGCGGCCGATAAGGCGAAACCCATTATTGTGCCGACGAGTGCACCATATATGCGTAGGCCTATAAGTATGAGGCCTATGGAGAGAGTGGTCTTGGTGACTGCCTGTATAAGCATGATCGCCGAGACCTGCTTTGTCCTATAGTAACCGTTTAGTGCAGCCGTGGTATAATTCATCACTCCTTGGAAGAATATTGTTACGCTTGCTAGCTGGGCTAGGTGGGCTATGGTTGGTTGATGTAGAATGATAGAGGTGTATGCCGGTGCGGCGAAGGTGGATGCCACAGATATTAGTGCGTAGAGTATTAGGGCGTACATGAACGCGGATGTGACCATGTTGTCGGCTTCCACCCTTTTGCCTTGAGCGTTATAGTAGGCCACATACCTACTTGCCGCACCTCCAAAACCCATCTGTGTAAACACAAAGAAGGTGGCGGATGGAACTAGGAGGAGGGTGTAGAGCCCGTAGTTTGTGGCGCCCAACAATCTGGCCACAAGAATTATTCCAATTCCCTGGATTATTTGCGAGAGTGTGTTACCCACGAATAGGTGTCCTGCACCGCTTGCGGCCCTGTGTCTCAGCATATGACCAAACCGTGTTGTGAGCGAATAAATTTAATCCTTATCGTGGTTTTCCATAAAAATTGTGACAAAAAAGTTTTAGAGGTGGAGAAGTACGAAGACTGCAATGAACACTATGGATATTGTGTTCAGAACCTTTATGAGTGAGTTTATACTCGGGCCAGCTGTGTCCTTGAATGGGTCGCCCACCATGTCGCCACTCACAGCCGCCTCGTGTGTTGGTGTGCCTTTACCGCCAAAGTTGCCCGCCTCAATATACTTTTTGGCATTGTCCCACGCCGCACCAGCGTTGGCCATCAGTAGTGCAAGGAATACCCCAGAAACCACGCTGCCTATTAGCACTCCTCCTAGGGCGACTGGTCCGAGTGCCACGCCCACAATTATGGGTGTGAGTATCGCTAGTAACGCTGGTTTGACGAGCTCCCTGAGTGCCGCACTAGTGCTTATGTCCACACATTTGTAGTAGTCGGGTTTGGCGTTGCCTTCACGTAGCCCAGGTATCTCTCTAAACTGTCTTCTTATCTCGTTAACCATTTGGTATCCCGCTTTACTCACAGCCCCTATCAGGAACGAGGAGTAGTAAAATGGTAGTATTCCGCCTATAAGTAGGCCTATTAGTAGATAGGGATCTGCAAGGTTGAATGTGGGCGGATTGAACCCCTTTGCTAGATAGTTGCGCTGAACCTCACCCTGGAACGCTATGAACAGTGATAGTGCTGCAAGTGCGGCTGAACCAATAGCGAATCCCTTGGTGGTAGCCTTAGTGGTGTTACCTACCGCGTCGAGTTTATCGGTCACCTCTCTGACACCTTCGACACCCGCCATTTCAACTATACCGTTAGCGTTATCGGTTATCGGACCGAAGGCGTCTATGGACAGTATGATGCTGGTGAGTGATAGCATTGCCATGGTGGTTATGGCTGTGGTGTACACGCCGAAATAGTAGTTTGCGCCGCTCGCATAGTAACCAGCAAGAAAGGACGCGAGTATTGCGACCACGAGTACGAGGGCGATTGGTGCAGCGCTTCTAAGTCCAAGTGCGAAGCCCGATAGAAAGTTTATAGCAGAACCAGTTTGTGATGCTTCGGCGATCTCTCTTGTAGGCTTGTAGGTATATGACGTAAAGTAGTCGACTAGCTTCTCGATGACAACAACAACAATAACTCCTAGAATCACTGCTCCTGTGAGCGCATACCCTAGAAGTGGATGGGCTCTAAAGGTGTACAAGGTGAATGCAGCGTCGAAGACCACGGCAAGTATGGCAGCAGCGTAGAGCGCTCGGCTCAAAATACTCATAGGTTCACCCTTACTCGAACGGCGGATAAAGAAGCTGCCAAGTATCGATGCCACAATACCTATTCCTCCAATTGTCAATGGATACGGGATCAGCCTTGGCTGATTGAGTACCGCTGAGGAGCCACCTAGAAACACGAATGTGCCAAGTAGAACTGCCGCGAGCGCTGTGACAATGTATGACTCGTAAACGTCCGCACCCATCCCCGCGCAGTCACCAACGTTGTCGCCCACGTTGTCGGCAATAACGCCAGGGTTCCTCGGATCGTCCTCAGGTATACCCTCCTCAACTTTACCTACTATATCTGCACCCAGATCTGCAGCCTTAGTGTATATTCCACCCCCAACCCTAATGAATAAGGCTATAAGGCTAGCACCGAAGCCGAAACCCACGATCGCTGTGGGTTGTGGGAAAAATAGATAGAATACGCCTAGGCCGATAAGCGCGAGGCTTGGCACAGTCATACCGAGCACCGACCCGCCTCTAAACGCCACACTAAGGGCACTACCCAAACCGCCCTTCGCCGCTTCAGCTACACGGGAACTCGAGCGCACAGTGACGCCCATACTTATATACCCAGCCAGCGCTGAGAATAATCCTCCAACTACGAATCCAAGCGCAACAATGGGGCGTGGTGGTACGAGCACTCCAATTATTATTGTGAGTACTGCAGCTATGGGTATTATGGTAACGTATTCCCTCCTTAAGAAGGCGCTAGCACCAACGCGGATGAAGTCGGCCAACTCCTTCATCTTTTGGTTACCTGGACTCTGTGACAGGACGATACGCACTAGGAAACCGGCGTAGACCAGTCCAAGCAAGCCGCCAACCAATGCGACCATCTCGGTTACATAGACCATCTCAGAGACACCTATCTCTTGTGTAAGACCAAGATCCACTTTTCAGCTTAACGATTTGCTAGCCTAAATTCTCCCAAATCGTTAAAGCTTACAGAAGGAAGCTAAAGCAAGGTTTATTAATCGTGTGCGTTTTTCAATTGTGCAGTAGATAGCGGTCGTCGTCTAGCCTGGTCCAGGACATCACCCTGCCACGGTGGTAACCCGGGTTCAAATCCCGGCGACCGCATAATTACACTAGAACCATATGTGTGCCGAGTCCTGGCCTTATGGTTAAAATAGCAAGCGCTCAATTAGACGGAAAGAGGCACTAATTTTGACCTAGGAATATTATTTAGAAAAGGATTAAGTAAATGTATCGTAAAATCTATATCAAGGAACTATACACAACCTTCTTTTAAGGAAACAAGATTGATTATCCTATTGAGTATTATTTAAAAATATCATACCATGTAAATAAAGGGTAACTCAAAGCCAAAAGGAGTAAACACCGGAATCAGTCGACCATGTATATGATAAAAGAACCTAGGAATGGGGGGAATGTAGCTAGTTATTTTAAGTTTTTCCTTTGTTAATAAAACCTAATAAACTTTGACACAAGCTTGCCTGCGAAGTTTATGCAAGAGGGCTCTTTACCGAGGCAGCTGGGATTATTTCAGGTGGTGACCTACGGTATAGGTAACATTGTGGGCGCCGGCATATACGTTTTGGTCGGTGCTTCAGCAGGCCTCGCAGGCACTTTACTCTGGCTTTCTTTCTTGATAGGCGCAGTAATAGCCGCGTTTACAGGCCTTACATATGCTGAGCTCGCATCCATGTATCCCAAAGCAGCGTCTGAGTATATATACCTTGGCAGGGCATATGGTAGCAGACCGCTTTCATTCATAACCGAGTGGACCATGTTTATAACAGAAATAGTGGCCTCAGCGGCGGTGTCCATCGGCTTTGCAGGATACCTTTCAGCCATATTGGGAACACCGTTAATACCTATGGCCGTGACGCTCCTCCTAATACTTTCATTGATCGCTTTGGCTGGTTCTAAGTATTGGCTCAGACTGAACACCTTATTAAGCCTAATAGCGGTTGCAGGACTGGTGATTGTAGTGGTTTCGGGTATTGGGAGCATTGGCAAAACACACTATGAGCCGCCTCAAGGTGGCATGGGGGGCATTATAGCCGCAGCGGAACTCGTCTTTTTCGCATATATTGGCTTCGACAATATGAGCAACATAGCTGAGGACACTAAGAACCCTGAAAGAAACATACCGCGGGGCTTACTGATAGCAGTATTGGTTACTACACTTCTCTACGTGCTTGTGGGAGTATCCGCGACAAGTCTGACATCGACCTCGGAACTCGCATCCTCAGATGCACCTTTAGCCCTAGCGGTATCTAAAGTGCTGGGCAGCGTAGGGTTTTACTTAGTGTCATTCATAGCGCTGATGACCACCCTAAACACTATACAGGTTCTCATTATAGTTTCATCAAGAATAATCTATGGGATGGCGAGGGAGGGTGCTCTTCCAGCTGTTTTAGGAAGGGTAAACAAGAAGACGAATACACCTATCGCCGCAATACTTCTCGTGTTCGCCATAGCCGTAGCGTTTTTACCTTTATCGAGCGCTTCGGCTATAGCGAAGGTCACAAGCTTTGGTTCTCTGATAGTTTTTTCACTTGTAAACATAGCTCTTTTACACCTTAGGCGGACGGCGCCGAAAATTCGGCGTCCTTTCAAAGCACCATTAAATATTGGCTGGTTTTCAATCACTGCCGCTTTAGGGCTCATTTTCTGTGTGGCCCTACTTTTTGAGTTTGATCTCTTAACAGTACTACTAGGAACACTGCTTCCAATTAGCGGGGGGCTCGTCTATTTGGTTTTTTCAAGGAAAGCCCCCCTAAACCAGGAGAGGTTACACGAGCCTCACGAAAAGTGAGCTACCCCACCCTGATAGGGTGAGGCTTTCAGATGTGGAATAGTATAGTTTACCTATTTGAATAATTTTGACATCAAAGTCGTGCGTCAGACTAGCTATGCTGGGTGCCACTAAAAGTTAATGATTAGTGGTTGTCCACCACAATAGGTGAATGCTTTTAAGGGTTTACCATAACTTAGCCCAAAGTGAATTTTAAGGCGAAACCATAATAATAGCCCTTCACTTGGATTATAAACACAGGTTTTAGCAGTATAGACCACGATATCGAAAAATTTGGGCGTACACCCACCACCAAATTCACTACCGAGATAACAATCAAGGCTAAAACGACTTGAGGGAAACGGTAGGCTTACCCGAGTTTTATGAAGTACCGATAGGGTTTTATCTCTGCTGGGTTTATCTCTTTCATGCTTTCGGAAGATGATGTTTGGTCGATTGCGTTAAGGATCCACGCGTTGGCTGAGGTAGGTAGCAGAGAGCACGAATCAGCAAGGCTTTTAATTGAGACCCTAAGGAATTTGGGATTCAGCATCACAAGTGAATACCTAGGTATACCCACTGCGTTCCGCGCTGAGAAGAGGCTTGGTGACGGGCCAACTGTGGTCTTCCTCGCCGAATATGACGCGCTACCAGGCGTTGGGCACGCCTGCGGACACAATATTATCGCTGCCTCCGCGGTTTACGCGGCGGCTAAGTGTGCGGAGCGGCTTAGGGCGGGTAGGATAGTTGTTATAGGTACCCCTGACGAGGAGGGCAGCGGTGAATGGAGTGGTTCAAAAATATTGTTGGCTGAGAAGGGTGCTTTTTCTGATGTTGACTTCGTACTGATGACTCATCCCGGCGATAGCTGGAGTCTTGGCTCACCATCGCTTGCGGTACAGGACTTCGAGGTCACTTTTAGAGGTGTAGCAGCACACGAAGCAGCCTCCCCAGAAAAGGGGGTGAGCGCGCTGGATGCAGCTATACTCACGTACACCGCTGTTAATATGCTCAGGCAACACGTGAGGAGAGATGCGAACGTTGTGATCCACGGTGTAATCAGGGAGGGTGGTAAGGCTTCCAACGTTACACCTGACACGGCCGTGCTTGTGTATGGCATACGTAGCTCAGATTTAGACTACCTGAAACACCTTATAATGCGCTTCAAACTCATAGTTCAGGGGTGCGCCCTAGCAACCAATGCGGCATACTCTATCAAAAATATTGGACCCATTTACTCGACAACCAAATTCAATTACCCTCTCATAGAATACGCCCAAAGTGTTCTCACAGAGCTTGGGGTTACGCCGAAAGACTATAGGGAGACCACCATGAGTATGCCGCGTGGTTCAACCGATTTTGCGAACGTCTCCCAATTGTTACCCGCGCTCGAAATAACGTGTAAGATAGCCCCAGAAGGGACGCCTTGGCACTCTGAGGCTTCAGCTCGAGCTGCGGCTTCGAGCGAATCTAGGGAGGCGCTTCAGATAGTCTCGGAGGCATTAGCCCGCGTGGCCATCAAGTTGGTGAGCGATCCCGAGTTCGCCGAAAAAGTAAAAGAGGATTTTAGGAGGCACAATTAGAGTTGGCGCTCAAACACGATGAACCTTTCATCTTGCTCTACAAAGCCTTCAAGTGGGGATTCTAATCCCTCTGGTAAAATCAAGTCCAGCTTTGAGTAGAGTCGCAGGGCGAAGAGGCTTATGACTTCGTTTAGCGATGGGGTAGTTGGATCCAGTTGCAAGTAGCCTATTTCGGCGATTCTTTTTCCATCGTCCTCGTATTCGGAGGAATGAATTAGTAGTGTCGTGTTTACGAAAAAGGCTCTACCTGTGATTGCAAGGCGTATAAGGGAGTCTTCGTTAAGGTCTAACCATCTAAACGACTTGTAGTAAAGCTTTGCGTATGACTCGTACACATTTGAAGATAAGACTGAACGCGAATCATTCTCTCCAAGCTTCTTCGTGGAAATTAGAGGTGTCTTTACGGAGGTTTCACATGTGAGCCTTTTAAAGGTCGTAACAGGTCTGAACCCAACTTTTTCAACATGCCTTATCGAAGGCTTGTTGCTCACTGCCACCGCTAGTCTGAGTTTTTTTAAGCCATTTTTTGAAGCATACTCTATTATGTCGTTTGCAATCATCGTGGCTACACCTTTATTCCTATGTTGTAGCGCAACCCTCGCACCTTCAAGCCATCCGAGACCTCCTTCCTCCACGCTCAGGTGTGACATCCCCACAATTTCGTCCCCATAGGTGCACACAAACACCTTACTATTTACTTGGGATAACCAAGAATCAATCACGCTCGGTATATAATCACCCCAGCTCCAAGTGTGCTCGACGAGTTTGAGTATCTTTGGCTTATCCGCCTCAATCGCCTCTCGAATAGAGTAGTCTGCAGAGAATACCACACTTGGTTTAACACACAGCGAGTGGTAAGCCTTTCGCCTCAAATTGTTGCAAAACAGCTATATAGTTTTGTTTGTTGTTTACACTCTGGGTGTATGGTTTGAATATTGAGAAGGCCGTGATAACCGCTGCAGGCGAAGGGTCTAGGATGCTTCCGCTCACTAGAGGTATCAGAAAGGAAATGCTCCCACTATGCGCAAAGAGCAGGTCTAATGGTCTGACCCTTAAGCCCCTTGTACAGATAATTTTGGAAGAGCTCTACTCACTTGGTGTTCGAAGTTTTTGCTTTGTTGTCAGACGTGGTGAACATATGATAAAAGATTATTTTACGCTTAGAGAATCATATTTAAAATATCTGAAAAAAATTGGTAGACTCTCCGAGGATTTGGAGGCTCTCAGGAAAATATTATCAGACGTACACCTCGAATTTGTTTACCAACCGCTACCGAAAGGTTTTGGGGATGCTGTGTGGAGAGCGGCCCACTTTGTTGGGGACGATCCATTCATCCTACACGCAGGCGACGGATTCATTCTTAGCGGTCGTCAAGTGTACTCTGGCCTTATAGACACTTTTTCAAAGATACACGCCTCGGGTATGCTTCTCACAAGGCTTGTTAATAATCCTTCTAAGTATGGTGTTGTATCAGGGAGGTTCGACGTGGTCGGTGGGCTGCGTGTGTTTAGGGTTGATGAGGTAGTGGAAAAACCCAGCAATCCACCGTCAAACATGGCCCTTGTAGCCGTTTACGTATTCGACCACACAATTATGGACGCACTCAACTCGATACGTCCGGGTGCAACAGGAGAAGTAGAGCTTACGGATGGTATAATGCGCTTGATTAAACAAAGGGGTGGTGTGTACGCGTTAGAACTAGATGAAGTGAAACACAAGTGGCTTAGCGTGGGTACACCAGAGGGCTACTTGAAGGCGTTAGATATAACGAGGCTCAGTGTAGAGGGTTCCTTGACTTACGCCAATCGGTTCTCGGGAATATGACTTCTCTTTTCGCTTCCAGCCTATCCTTGTACTTGATTAGGTCGTCAAGTATTATGCCGAGTTCATCTTCAAGCATTCTAGTGCGCTTATATCCCAGCTTTTTTAGCTTCTCATGCACAGGGTTATAATAGTGTTGTTCTGCTTCAATCCGTGGATTTGGCACATTCGCGATAGCGGGTTCAAGCCCCTTCTTCTTAGCCACATCGTATACCTTCTTGGCGAGCTCCATAACCGAGTATGCCTCATCGAACTGATTAACCACCCTGTACTCCGCTTTGTCGGGTGGGTTTTCGACTGCTATCCTCAAACACTGAACACTGTCTGTTAGACTTATAAAGCCTCTCGTCTGACCTCCCCTCCCATAGACTGTCATCGGTAAACCAAGCACGGTCTCCACGCAGAACCTGTTGAGCGCGGTTCCCCACACTTCATCAAAGTCGAACCGTGTACAGAGTCTTTCGTCCACAATCTCATCAGTCCTAGTCCCGTAGACAACACCCTGCATCACGTCGGTTATAGTCAGCCCCCAAATCTTGTTAGCGAACATCATGTTTCCACTATCGTGCACCTTACTCCAATGGTACCAGCTACCAGCCATGCGGGGGAAGGGCAGACGGTCCTTTCTACCGTTATATTCCACTTCGAAGAAGCCCTCAGGAATGTCGACATTTGGTGTGCCATACTCGCCCATAGTGCCCATTTTGACCAAGTGTGTTTGCGGGGACACCTCTTTTATAGCGTACACGATGTTTAGAGAGCTAGTTATGTTGGAGACCTGCGTTTCCACCGCGTGGTGAACATCGATCATTGAATACGGCGCCGACCTCTGCTCCCCAAGGTGCACGAACACATCCGGTTTATACTTATTGAAAACGCCGCGTACAACGGCGTAATCGGTGAGATCGCCCTCCACGAACTCAATCTTCCGACCTGTGAGTTCTTCGACAACCCTGATTCTTTCGTACATGTCCAAAATGGGTGTGGCTGACCATGAACCCACTTCTTCAACCCTCTTTCTAGTTATAAAATTGTCAACTCCTATTACATCATGCCCTCTTGAAAGAAGGTGGAGAGCCAGTGCCCAACCTATATATCCATCAATACCTCCAATGACAACTTTCAATTCTATCATTACACTTAAACTTAAAGGTGTTTTAACTTTTGCGCCAACACCGCATCTTTCATGGGTACACTAAAGGTAAAGATAATATGTAGGGGTGCGTATAAGCCTACCGTGAAAAGGGCTTCAACCATTGGCCAGCTTGTAAGGATGATTGAGATAGAATATACAGCCAACCTCTCGGTGATCCCACGTGATAAGTACGATGAAAATGTAGCTCAGAAATTTAAGGAGTTCATAGAATTGTGCGACGACGCTTTAAAAAACAGAAAAATAGCACCAAGCCAGGCTGACAGAGTGCTTTCATACAAGATGCTAATCGAGAAAGAGCTGGAGTGGTACAACAAACACGCACCCAAACACTGAAACCCGCACCGACCATTTTGTCACTATATCGTGCACCCATTGAATGGCGATGATTTTTCCCACAACACATAATGGGGTTTTATGGGTTTGCCGGCGCACAAAACAGTTGGATCGGATCCCACGCATTCACCACCACACATGTGGGCGCCACAATCGACGCAGCCAAGTGTTACCCTTGAAATAGGCCAAGATCCACAAGAGGGGGCGACATTGATTTGACGCTTACGAAAGCTTTAACATCCATTAGTGGGCGGTTTTACTCCTATACCAGTACAATTCTTGTTGAAAACCCAAAAACAGGTTCACACTTTTCCCATAAGTTGGGTGAACACCATGGTGCAAAGGGTATCCAGCACTCCACTACACGCACGTAGTTCCGGTTTTCTAGCCACCCTTTTTTTCGTCCAGTTTCTTAAGCCTTTCCTCGATCTTATTGAGTTGCACAAGAAGCATTTTTCTATACGCCGACAATAGCTCCCTCTGCTCTGGCACCGTCGCCTTATCCAGAGATTTAAACAGGTCCGAAACGGACTTGTCCAAGTCTAATAAAACTTGTTGCGCCGACTTTGAGAGCTCAGGAAATGTTTCTTGCACACCCTTAAGAACAGTCTTACCCGTCACACTCACCAATTTAACAAGGCTTTCCGCAAATTCTTTTGCGCTCTTTGTTAACTCATCATCTTTGCTTCCATCGCCTTTGTGCTCAGAAGTTGAGTCTCCCATTTAGCTCAATCTATTATATTTTAACCACATTTTTAATCTTTCTACTGGTAAATCACACCAAGTGATCGACACGTGTGGGCACAAAAGCTCGTGAATAGACCACGTTAATTATACCAAATCCACGATCACTAACGGGTTTACAGGGCGCCATACACGGCCACCAAGTGAACTCACAATCGTTCTAACTTTTCTGGTAGTCTACGCTTATTATATATAAAAAGCCCAAAACTCGGCTTCGCCTATCGGGATAATCCAAGAGTAAACACGGCAAGTACGTCGCATCACGCTCAAATTGGTGGATCACAGTCATGGTGGGTTATATGGTTGGCTAACGCCCGCGCCGGGATTTGAACCCGGGTCAGGGGAGTGACAGTCCCCTATCCTAGACCGGACTAGACGACGCGGGCTCGACTACAATCTATTTTTAGGCATACTTAAAAGCCCATCGTAGAATCGTAATATTGGAATCGGGAGGGTGGGAATTGAACCCACGACCCGCCGGTGGCAGCGGCTGACGCGTGCACACAGACGCCTTCCGGCTACTCACACGCGTGGTTTCCCTACAGCCGGCCGCTCTACCACTGAGCTACCTCCCGTAACAATGTTTTATACATGTAAGGTATATCAGTTTTTCTTTTGTTTTTGACTTGATGTAGAGTTAAGCTCATTAAACCTTAGGAGGAGTAGTAGCGATTGTTTTGGTGGTTTTTAAAAGGGTTTTAAACGCTACTCAAAGGGGTTGTGTGGTCGCCTTTATTACGCTCACGGTAGCCTATACCTACACCGCTATAACCCTCTTAGGCGTGTTGAGCTTCGTCTTCGCCGTGCTCGTCGTTGTCCTCTCCATAAAAAAAGGTGGCCGGATCATAGTTTTGCGGAGTTTGGGTACCGGTCTAATACAGGTGGGCGTACTCACACTTGTGCTCGAACTTGTTCACATCAGGGTTATGTACATAGACTTAACAACAGCGTACTGGATAACACTTGTAGGTATACTCCTCAACGTGGGTTTGATCATGTTTGAAGGCGAGGATACATAAGCATAATGCGACACGCGTCTACCCACTTCGAACAATTAAGCGGGCACCTGGGTGCATCGTGCTATGTTGGATTCAACTTTCTGTGGGGTGTGAAGCAATAGTATCAAATGCGTTTTACTGTGATATACAGCAAACACCCAGAAGCTCAACACAGCACACCTAGCGCACACCTATTCCACCAACCACTCTGGGCTGGTTCCCATACGCTGAACAATAGCCAACGATTGTTTTACGCTTTATGAATATATGGTGGGTTGCCCTATGCAGGCACGGCGCGCTTTAGGCTAGCATAGTTTGACTTGAGCTACCCCCGGACACCTTGACTATGTGCTCCACGGTTGATTTAACGGCTGAATGAACCGTGTGGGCGTCAATGTCCTTAACGCCCGCGCCAACTACCAAGACGTTTTTTGTCTGAAGTGTTATTTTGGTGTGTTGTGAGTCCCTGTGAGGGAATAGGTGGAGCGGATGTTTAGGGTCTGCATTGTCTATGAGGATCGGTACGCCTTTAGGTAGACGTTCCTCGACGTTTGAGCCTATCCCTAAGAACACTTCGTTTCCCTCGGATTGTCTGAGTTCAAGATGGCCACTTAGCTTGAGCGTGTCGTATAACCCAATCGGAATCAAGCTCTTTGCGCTTACCAAATTCCCCGCGTCCACAACGCTATTAATCTTAGGAAGCCGGCTCCCGTTAAGAATTCTTCTCCTTAGGGCTTCGCCTGCAGGTCTAATCTTAGTGGGGTCCAAACCTATACTCCAGTAGAAACGTCTGTAGGCTTGAGCCACAGGGTTGAGTTTGGTGTCACCCTCACGTCTAACGACCTCCTCTAACTCTTTTAGTTCTTCACTAAAAGCATCAGCACTCTCGGTGACGGTGACGCCGCCCACCACGCAGTAAACCAAGTAGACGCCCAACCTTTTCAGCGGCTCGGACACCTTTATTAACAAGTATGCACACCCCCCAGCTACTATATGACGCCAAGGGCGTATTTTGCTAATATCTTCAAGCGCCCCCGGGGAGATTTGAACTCCCGACCTACTGCTTAGGAGGCAGTCGCTCTATCCATGCTGAGCTACGGGGGCGTGAGCGCCTCCAGTATTTCTTGCAGCGATTTTTCAACTTGTAGGCCGCTTTTAAGCTCTTTTAAGGTGTACACACCTGTGGAGACTTCTTTACTGCCAACTATTATGACATGTGTGTAGCCACGCGCATTAGCATAGCTGAGCTGCCTTCTTAAATTCCAATCCTTTATGGCGTACTCCGCCACTACACCCTTTTTCCTGAGCGTATCCACAATGCTAAGAGCGCGGCGTCTGGTTTGGTTATCGGTGTTGGCCACAAAGACTCGGATTGGCCTGTGTTCTTCCAACTGGGAGAACACACCTGCCCGTTCTAACGCTAGCATTAGGCGCTCTATGCCTCCAGCCACACCGGTCGCGGGTAGGCGTCTTGGGCCATAGATAGCCGTGAGGTTGTTGTATCTGCCACCTCCGAATAGGGCTAGGTTCGAACCCTCCGTGTAGCCTTCGAAGACTATCCCGTCATAGTAGTCGAGTCCCCTCACTATACTTAGGTCCAGTGAACACCTTTGCTTTATACCCAGCGATCCTAGCTCGTCCCAGAGTACATCGAGCTCTTTAAGCGAGCCTCCAACCTCTCTTAGAACTGCTTGGTCGAGTCTGGTCTTCAGAGAGTCCAAGTCAACTCTAGAATACACCAAGTCGAGTAAGAACTGGGAGGATTCCTGGGTTAGACCAGCGATCTGTAGTAGTTGGTTCAACTCGTCACGGCTTATTTTCTGAGCCTTATCGAGCGCGTTAAAAGCCCTTTTGACTTGTTCATCGGTTTTTGCTCCAAGGGTGCGCACGACGCCTTCAATTAGCTTTCTGTGTGAGATATGCGCCGATGCGTTCAGCCCAACGGAGCTCATCACGTCTAAGCCTAGTGCGATCACTTCTGCGTCGGCGTATGGCTCTGTTGGACCGTAGGTTTCAACGTCCCATTGCCAGAAGCATCTGTAGCGACCAGCTTGGGGTTCGTCATATCTCCACATGGGGGAGATGGCGTAGAGCTTTATGGGCTCTGGGGTTTTGGGGTCGTTGGCAACCATCCTAGCCATGCCCACCGTTAGGTCGAAGCGGAGGCCGAGGTCTCTACCAGCCTTATCTTTGAAGTAGTAGATTTCTTGGAGGATTGACTCACCACTCTTGGCTTTGAGTGTGTCTAGGTGTTCTATGAAGGTTGGCTCAACTCGCCTGAATCCGTACGACCTGATAACGGGCTCAATCTTTGACTGGATCCAGAGCCTCCGCTCCATTTCCTCAACGCCTATATCCTCCATTCCACGGGGAGTTGTGAATTGGGTCATGTTCGACACCGAGCGACTAAACGAGTGCGCCCATGATAAAGGACACCATAGCCAAAAGCATAGGGAACTTATAGAGCTTTTTCACCGAGTTGGCTGTGGACGCGTCCATAAGCAGCCTTACGCTTAGGTAAACGAATAGGATGTCTGTGACCACCACGAGTGGCAGATACCCAAGAGGTGAAAGCCCCCCTACAAGTAGGGGGATTGGGCTCAAACCCACTGCCAGTAGTGAAAATATGGAGCCAAGTTTGGCAGCCGTTTTTGGGCCGTGCACACGTGCTAGCGTCCTAGCAGATCTTAGGGCGTCGCCCTGCGCTTCCGCAATACCCTTAATAATCTCTCTACCCGTGTTCGATAGGAAGGCTAGTAGGAAAAACGTTGCTAGCACAAGGCTTAACTTGTTTACCACCAACCCCCCGTAGAGGAAGGGTAGCGCCACGTTATATGACACGGCTAGGTTGCCGCTCAACCCTCTTAGTTTAAGGGTTTTAGAGTATAGAATTGAAAGCACGCAGGATAAGCTTGCCAAACCCAGTTCAATGAGGCCATCATAGGCCGCTAAACTCAACCCGACCACCGCTAAGATTAGTGCGTACACCCATGCTCCCCTCGTGGATATTGCGCCACTGGGAAGCGCCCTGTCAGGTTCATTAACCCTATCGACATCAATATCATAGATATCGTTTACAATCATCGCGAAACCGGCTATTGTGAACGCTGTGATACAGGCAGCGGCCACCCTGAAGGTGGGCAGTGTAAATTGGTGTAAGGCCACGGTGACGGCCACATACACTGCGACGCTAGTCATAAACGCGTTCAGAGGCCTAATCATACCGCCTACAGCCGCCACCTTAGGCATCAAGCGTTACCCTCCTCAAGTGTTAGCGACTCCTTAGACGGCGGCCTTGTGTCAAGCGAATAATAGGTGGGCGTCCCATGCTCGTCAACGATGGCGAGCACCGGCGTCCAGTTCATCTCAACATAGGTGCTAGCCTTAGCTAGCATGGTTTTGAGCGTCATCGGTTTATCCAAACTGAGTGGTATGTAAACCATTTTTTCCCCTTCCCTCTGCAGGATTATGCCCTTCTCGTCGTCGTAGAAGAGTTTTTTACCCTGGTTGGAGAGATCTGCAAACACTGCGTAAACCGTCCAAAAACCTCTTTTTCGTGAGGAGAGTGCTTTGACAATCTCTTCTGGATTACCCACTTCTATTCTACCCCGAAGTATCAGGTAGACCGCCTCTACTTCCCCGAGCTCTACGCTGGTGCCCCTCGGAGTCCCGAAACCACTATTTAGTAGGGTTGAGGAGAGTGGAGGGCCTACGAGTAGGCCGCCTGGCGTGAGCTCAATCAGCACATCCGCTGACACACCAATACACAAAATACTTTTTAACCCATGTGCTAAAAAGCGTATTGATGTTGGATCTAACACCTGTAAAATGGGAGGTGGGCGCGCTATCCATATTGGATCAGCGGCTTCTGCCCTCTAGGGTTGAAAGACTCAGGTGCACCAGTGTGGAGCAGGTGGCCGAGGCCATAAGGACGCTGGCTGTAAGGGGTGCCCCGACGCTCGGCATAGTCGGGGGTTACTCGGTGGCGCTGGCAGCACACACATATAGTGGCAACGATTTGGATTCGTGTATAAAGTATATTCAAAAAGCGGGGGAGACTATAAAGAGCACCAGGCCTACTGCAAGAAACCTGTTTTGGGGTGTTGACAGGGTTATAGAGGCCGCTAAGAAGTGTGTGAATGTGGACGAGGTTAAGGGTGCAACGTTGAGGGAGGCGCACACAATACTGCAAGAAGAGGTAAAACGCGATGAGCTAATCGGCGCCCACGGCTCTAAGCTAATCCACGACGGGGATCTAGTTTTAACACACTGCAACACCGGTCAGCTAGCAACTGGTGGAATAGGTACTGCGCTTGGAGTCATAAGGACTGCGTGGGAGCAGGGAAAGAGGTTTAAGGTGTTCGCTACCGAGACTCGTCCTCTCCTTCAGGGTGCGAGGCTAACCACACTAGAACTACTTAATATGGGTGTCCCGGTTACACTTATTGTTGATTCGGCAGCCGGATATCTTATGCGCACCAAGAAGGTTGGTTTGGTTGTTGTTGGAGCGGACCGCATACTTGCCGATGGGTCAACCGCCAATAAGATCGGGACGTACACCCTTGCGGTATTGGCCAAGCAGCACGGGGTGCCCTTCTATGTTGCCGCGCCTCTTAGCACATTTGACTTAGAGTCGCGTGAAATTACAGTTGAACAGCGTTCCCCTGATGAGGTGCGTGGTTTTAACGGTGTTAGGGTGGCGCCAGATGGAGTGGATGCTTGGAACCCTGCGTTTGACATCACACCCCCCACACTTATCAGCGGGATAATAACAGAGAAGGGCGTGCTTGAGGCTCCATTCGAGCACTCGATTAGGAAAGCGTTCACGTAGGTTATGATTCTCGCTCCATACGACCGTACACCACCAACGGTCGCGAGAGCCATGCTCAGCCTAGCACAGTTGAAGAGAGGTGAGAGGCTACTCGACGTCGGTTGTGGTGACGGATCCATTTTGGTTGAGGCCGCTAAGCTTGGCGCGTTTGCTGTGGGGGTCGACATAGACGCCAACTTAATTGGTCAGGCTAGAGAGAGGTGCGCTAGACTGGGTTTACTGGATCGCGTGCACCTTATTGTGGGTGATTATAGGGCGGTTAAGGGGTGGGAGTTCGACGTGGTCACCCTCTACCTAACCACACGTGGCAACACAGCAGTCCTCGAAGAGCTACTAAGCCAACCCGATCGCGTCAGCCAAATACGAATAGTCACGCATGACTTTGGGTTGCCTATGCTTGAACCTATCCAGGCTAGGGAATTCGTGTATAGGAAGTTTGATAAGCGTATGTTATTCCTCTACACTGTTTAGAGCTCTAAAAGTGGGGGAGGCAGCGGCCACGTGTTAACACCCACATCCGAAAGGCTCTAATGTTTACACGTTTATGATGTTCTTTGATCAACTTGGCTAATGACGATTGGATCTGCAGTTTCGAGGAGATACGCTCTGGCCTTACGACGGATGTCTACTTGGAAAGAATGCTGGAAGCTCTACGGAAAGACGGTAAGGCGGATACACCAGTGGTGGCAGAGTTTTCAGGCGACCTTCCCGACGGATACGAATGGGGGGTGTTTTCTGGGCTGAATGAAGTGACTAACCTTTTAAATGGGAGGCAAGTGGATGTGTGGGCTCTACCCGAAGGCAGCGTCTTTCGCAGCGAGGATATTAATGGTGTTGAAGAGCCTGTAATGGTGATTAGCGGTCCGTACAGCGAGTTCGCCCTCTTTGAGACAGCCATTCTTGGCATCCTATCTTACGACTGTGGCGTCTCAACCGCCGCAGCACGGGTTAAACTGGCCGCCGGAGGCGCACCAGTTTTCGCATTCGGTATTAGGCGTATGCACCCAGCACTCGCAGCGATATCCGATAGGGCCGCGTATATTGGGGGTGTGGATGGTTTCAGCGGTGTCGCCGCGGGCAGAAGGCTTGGTATAACGCCGGTTGGCACAATGCCCCACTCGTTCATCCTGATCTATGGGCGCCAAGAAGACGCATGGTCCGCTTTTGATAGGTATGCTCCCCCCACAGTGCCACGCATCCTCCTCTGCGACACGCTCTCTGACGAAAAAGACGAAGTTAAAAGGGCCACCCAACTACTTGAGGAAAAACTCGTTGCTGTAAGGTTGGACACACCTAAAAGTAGGAGGGGTGACTTTGAACACATAGTGCGGGAAGTGCGCTGGGAACTCGACCACTCGGGTTTCAAAAGCGTTAAAATCATGGTTTCTGGTGGGTTGAACGAAAAGGGTATAAGAAGTTTGAGGGAGGCTGGCGCAGATATGTTCGGTGTTGGTACAAGCATAGCGGCCGCAAAGGTGGTCGACTTCTCAATGGACTTGTGTGAAGTTGAAGGGAAACCTGTATCTAAAAGGGGTCGTTTTTCGGGTAGGAAAACCGTCTACAGGTGTGTTAATTGCCTTACCGATGTAGTTGTGGCGTGGGGGGACTCATACAACAAGTGTCCGAAATGTGGGGGGACCATGGAGCCGGCTATGGTGAAGGTTATGGAGGCTGGGAGACCACTCTTCAACGAGGATATACAGAGCATCAGGTCCCGCTCCTTAAAGCAAACCATGAAGCTCGGATTAAACTTGGACTCAGCCTAACGATGAGAGCTTAGAGGCCTGCTCCTTTATTCTCATAGCCAGCTGTGTTGTTACACCCCTAAGCTGGGTGAGCTTTTCAATTGGCGCCTCCGCCACATCCTTCAGGGTTCTGATACCGCTGTTATATAGCTGTCTTGCTCTCACTCTGCCAATCCCACTTAAACTAACTAGCGGTATGAGCTCAGACTTTACTCCGGACTCGAGCCTGACACTGAGTTCGGCGTAGGTTTTTACAAGGTTTTTATCCGATTTTAGTGTTTGGAAGAGCGATGCTATACCTCTACTCACCCATGAGGCGGTCGTATAGAGCTGGTAAAGGTCTCCTGGCTGTACCCCCAATGCTTCTTCTATTTTGGCTTCACTCAGCTCGTTACACCACCGCTCCAAAACCTTTGCGGCCTTCCACGCGCCCATGTACTCTTCATACGGATCAGGTGATAAATCCATCATCGTATCAACATACTCTTCGAGTGGAACGGGTAGCTCGTCCTCCTCTTGGTCTATCTCGTAGCTCAAATCTTCCTTCTCCCTAGCCCCCAACCTTGGCTTGGGCACCTCTACACTTAGGCAGACCAAGTGGAGGTTGTGCCTATCAAGCCGGCCGACGGTGTAATGAGCAGCTTTTTTGACCAGTATGGCCGTATAGGGGTGGAAGTATACTTCACTGGTTTTCTTACCGAACGCTGTGGGTAGGAGGAGGCCTCCTTCATCTACAAGGAAATCATTGTCTAGCAGGAACCTTAGGCTTCGGGAAATCAGTTTTCCCAACAATGGCTTAGATGAGAAGGTACCAGAGTATGTTTCCGCAAAAAACTCGCGTAGTCTACGCTCATCTACAGCATAGCCAGAAGTTACATTGGATAACACGTGGGGTAGGAGTGAGAGTTCATTCAAGAGTCTCGGTTCTGCTGGCTCGGGTTTGGAGCGCACATACTCTTCCAATAACTCATCGACTTCATCAGTTCTATGGGCTATGAGCACTGCTTCCCCATACGGGTCAAAGCCAGGCCTACCAGCCCTACCCGCCATCTGATGGTATTCCAAGACGGGGATGCGCACCCGACCAAACCCTTGCTCGTACCTGGTGATATCGTAGATTATTACTCGCCTTGCCGGCAAGTTCAAGCCGGCCGCAAGCGTTGTAGTGGAGGCCAAAATCTTTAGCTTCCTAGTCATAAACGCCTGCTCGACCAGTGTTCTTGCATCATAGGATAAACCTGCATGATGGAAGGCCACACCCGACTTTATTAGGGAGGATAGCTCATCGTATGTTGGACCTAGCTCATCGTATGAACCAAGCGTCTTGGAGAGTTGGTTCAACTCCTTCTTTTCAGCTTCGGATAAGCTGAGCTTTCCAGCGAGTTTCTTAGCCACACTTTCAGCCTGTTTGCGGGTGGAGGCGAAGACCAACACCTGCCCTCCATTCCTTACGGCATCCAAGGCGAGGTCGACGACCGGTTCTCCCCCAGTGCGCTCAACGCTTACAGTGTCGCCAGTTGCAAAATGAATCGAACCGTCGTAGTATACACCCTGTCGCAGGGGAACAGGTCTCCAGTCGCTCACCACAAGTCTAGAGGACAACCAGTCTGCAATTTGTGAAGCATTGCTTATGGTTGCGCTCAGCGAAAGGAACCTTATTTTGGGGTTAATTTTCTTTAGCCGTGTTAATACAACCTCGAGTGTTGGTCCACGTAAAGGGTCACCGACCAAGTGTATTTCATCCGCAACTACAACGCTAGTCTCAGCGATCCACGACTCTGTTGCTCTTCGCCTCAAAATCGAGTCGCACTTTTCATACGTCAACACTACTATATCGTAGTCCGCAAGCCACTTGTCGTATCTGTCAAAGTCACCTGTGCTCGAAGCAACACTTAGCCCGATTTCCTCCCACTTCTTTAGCTCCTCTAACTTCTGCGCCGCGAGAGCCCTAAGTGGGACAAGATAAAGGGCTTTGCCACCCTTTTCGAG